>CAZDSO010000047.1:0-26203 GCA_964508045.1 uncultured Planctomycetia bacterium
CGGGCTCAGGATCGACCGTGAGCCGGGTCGAACGGTCGAAGGGGCTCGCCCTCCAATCCGAACCGATACGTTCAGGTGTGGTGCGCTACGAGAGGTGCAGCGACTTCGCCAGCGCCTGCGCGCGCGCGAAGACCTTGGTGTCCCCGTACCGCCTCTCCAGGCTCTTGTACATCCCGAGGACCTGGCGCAAAAGACCCATGTTCTTCTTCTGCCAGTGCGCGAGGTCCTCGTTGCGCCGCTTGGGATCGATGCGGCCGGCCACCGCCTCCATGCGGAACAGGATCTTCGCGGCCGCGAGCTCCTTCTTGAAGCCGGCGTCCCTACCGTGGTTCCTCTCCACCTCGGATGCCTTGTCGCCGATCTCGTCCCCGCGGAAACGCCGGGCGAGGTCCTTCCAGATCTTCTGGGCCTCCAAGGGCCGGCCCGCCTCGACGAGGGCTTGAGCCTTCTTCATCTGGCGCTCCGCGTAGGCCTCGATGCGCCCCAGCAGCTCCTTCGCTTCCTCCTGTTCCAGGGGATCGTCGCTTTCCGCCTTGTCGCGAAGCGTCTTCGCGGCCGAGCCCATGGACCGCCGCCGCCGGATCTTCCCCGCCTCCCGATCGACCTTCTCGTACGCCCGGGGACCCACCAGCCAGTCCGGCGCGCCCTGGAGCGCCTCCTCCACGGCGTCGTCCAGCCCCGAGGCGGGATGCCCGTCCCAGCACACCTCCCCTTTCCAGTTGATGAGGTAGACCTTGGGGACCCCGCTGAACGAGCAGCCCTTGATCTTCCCGGAACCGTAGATCGAAAAGTTCACCTCCTTCTGCCGGCAGAGCGCGACCACGTCCTCCCTGGATACGTTCTGACTGTGGATTCCCAGCACCACCAGCCCCCGGTCGCGGTACTCGTCCTGGAGCTTGGAGAGATGGGGAAGGCTCGCCCGGCAGGGCGGGCAGTTGTAGCCCCAGAATTCGACGACCACCGTGCGCTCCTTCAGGGAGGCCTTGTCCCACGCCTCCCCCAGCCACAGTTCACCGAGCTCGAGATCGTCCAGCGTCGCGGCGCGGGCCGATTCCGCCCCCGCCCAGAACGCGCCGAGGATCGCCAAGAGCGCGAGGATGCCTGTCCCGATCTTCATGCTCCTCCTCCCAAAATGTCATCCATATTTCGTTCCTCTTTCCCCGCTTCATCTTACATCATTCCCGGGATTTTTTCCTGTTCATCGGAAAACCCAGAATTATACTGGGGTTAGGTCGGCTGGGCGCGTTTCCCGGCCCCGTCTCGTGGAACAAGGAGGTGCCGAATGAAGATCCTGGTCACCATGCCTCCGATGGAGGAGGCTGCCTTGAAACAGGCGTGAGGCAAGGTCCTGCGCGCTTCCCGTGGAAGCGACATGACGATGGACCGCTCCTACCTCAACTGGGGCGACGGATTCTCGGTGTGCTGCTGGGACGCCCCCTCCAAGGAGGCCCTCGAGGATCTCTTCAAGAAAGCCGGAACGGACTTCGAGAAGATGTTCGCCGTCCGGGAACACGCGGTGGAGCAGCTCGTGGGAAGCTGACGGCACGAAGGGAAACGGAAACAAGGACAACGGCCCTCCGGGGCCGTTTTTTATCCGCTTTTCCATGCGGATTGCGGAATCAAGGGGCCATGGGTCGATCCTCTCGTTGCCCCTCCCGGATCGCGTGGGCCAGCCCCAGGAAATCGTCGAACGACAGCGCCTCGGGACGGGCCGAGGGATCCAGGCCTGCGGCCCACGCCAGGGGTTCTCCGCCCCCCTTTCCCGCGAAACCCAGGGAGACCAGGCTCTTGTGGATCGTCTTCCGTCGCTGGGTGAACACGCCCTTCACCACCTTCCGGAAGAGATCGAAGGGAACGAAAGGTCGATCGCCGGGCTCGCGGGCCTCGATGCGCACGATGGCCGAGTCCACCTTGGGGCGGGGCCAGAAGACGCCGGGAGGCAGGATTCTCAGGATCCGGGCGTTCGCGTGATACCGCGTGAGAAGCGATACGGGCCCGTAGCCGGGATCGCCGGGCTTTTGCGCTCCCAGTTTCTCCCCGAGCTCCCGCTGCACGGTCGCGACCATGGACCTCACCGGAATCGTCGAGGCGAGGAGATTGAGGATCAGGGGCGTGGCGATGCTGTAGGCGAGGTTCGAGGCCATGATGAGCCTTCCCGGCGGTTCCGGACGGGCCGCCAGGAATGTCATCTCGACATCGGGACGGATACGGTTCTTCGAGGCGAGGACGTCGGCGTGGATCAGCTGCACGTTGTCCGCGGAGGCCAGGGCTTCGGTCGCGATCTCGAACAGGAGACGGTCCTTCTCCACGCCCACGACCTTCCCGGCGCGTGACGCGAGACGCCCCGTCATCTGCCCCGTGCCCACGCCCACCTCGAGGACCGTGTCCTTTGGCCCCGGCGCGGCGGACCGCACGATGAAATCGAGGAGGTTCGAATCGAGGAGGAAGTTCTGGCCCAGCCGCCGCTGGGGCCTGAGGCCGCGTTTCCGGAAGAGGTCCTCGAGGAAGCGCTTCCGGTGCGCCCAGGCGCCGTGAGGTCTCGCGTTTCCGTCTTCCATATCCGATTTCCCAAAGCAGAATAGTCGCGCCAGAACGGGCAGCCAGACGGATACGGCAGTCTTTCGACCCTGATCGACATGATTTCCCTTCTGATAACCATGATGATACCGAGCAACCCGTTGTAGAAAGAATCATGTTGATCAGAAAAAGATCATGTGAATCAGGCTCGAGAAAACAGCGCAGCACCGGATAGGTTCTCGCACAGACGACATGGCCATGCAAAGAGGTCCATTCTCCTCTACCCGAACCGCTCCCCCGGCTTCACGCGCGCGCCGTTGATGAAATCCCGGGCGGACACGCGCTTCTTTCCCGGCCGCTGGAGCTCGAGAAGGTCGACGGCGCCCGACGCGCTTGCAACGCGCAGAAGGTTTTTTTTTGCGCGCAGCACCTCGCCGGGCGGTCCGGAGTCTTCGACGGGGGCGAGCGCGGTCCGCCAGATCCGGACCTCGCCGTCCCGGAACCTCGCCGTGGCTCCCGGCCAGGGGTTCGTCCCCCGCACGCGGTCGTGGACGTCGCGGGCGTTTCCGGTCCACGCGATCCGTCCGTCCTCCTTGGCGAGGGGCGGTGCGTAGGAGGGCTCGCCTTCCTGGGGGCGCGGGGCGAGGCTTCCCGCCTCGATCCCCTCGAGGACCTCGAGGAGGAGCCCTGCGCCGAGATGGGCCAGTCGCGCCCCGAGTTCGCCGGCGGTCTCGTCGGGATCGATGTCCGTTTTCCGGACGGCGTAGACGGGTCCCGTGTCCACGCCCTCGTCGAGTTGCATGATGGACACACCCGTCTCTGCATCCCCCGCCAGAATCGCCCGGGCGATGGGCGCCGCGCCCCGGTGCCATGGGAGAAGCGAGGCGTGGACGTTGACGAAACCGCGTGGAGGTATCTCGAGCACACGCCGGGGGAGGATCTTGCCGTAGGCCACCACCACACCGATTTCCGGACTGTATTCCTCGAAGATCGACCACACGTCACCGGCGCTCAGGCGTTCGGGCTGGACAATGGGGATCCCTCTCGCCTCGGCTGTCCTTGCGACGGGGGGCTTTTCCATTCGCCGTCCGCGTCCGGCGCGCCGGTCGGGCTGGCAAACGACGGCGACGATGTTGTGGCGCGAGTCCGCGAGGTCCTCGAGCGAGTCCACGGCGAACTCCGGGGTTCCGAAAAAGAGGACGCGCATGGCGGCTCCCGGTCAGATTGACGATTCGATGAAACCATGATACCTTGATTTGTTTGTTTCGGCACCCTGCATCCAAAAGGCAAATCGAGGAGACGATGAATCACGCTCAGAACGTCGGCATGGACCTCGAACCCGCCCGGGAGATCGTCCGGGCCCTGGGCACACCGGGGCGCGGAGACATCATCCCTCTTCTCCAGAAGATCCAGGACGCCTACGGGTACGTTCCCAAACCGGTGGTCGAAGTCGTCTCGGCGGAGACGGGGATCCCCGCGAGTTGGTTCTTCGGGGTGGCCACTTTCTACGCCCAGTTCCGCCTGGTCCCGGGCGGGCGTCACACGATCCGACTTTGCCGTGGGACGGCCTGCCACGTGAAGGGCGCGACAATGGTCCAATCGGCGCTGGAGACCCACCTCGCCGTGAAGGACGGGGGAACCACGGAGGATTTGAGGTTCACATTCGAGACGGTCGCGTGTCTCGGGACGTGCTTTCTTGCGCCGGTGATGATGGTGGACGACGACTACTACGGGGATCTCACGCCCGCCAAGGCCCCCAAGGTCCTGAAGTCCTACGAATAAATCCAACGACGAGGGAGAAAAGACATCATGGCCCCATCCCGCATCGCTTCCCCCGCCGATCTCGAAGCCCTTCGAAAGGAGCTCGCCGACGGCGAGAAGAAGGTCCGTTCCCGCGTCCTGATCTGCATGACGGGATGCCGGGCGCTGGGAGCCGTGGCGATCTCCAAGGCGTTCAAGGAAGCCATCGAGTCCGCAGGGCTGAGCACCGAAGTCCAGGCGGTGGACGTGGGTTGCCATGGCCTGTGCGCTGGGGCGCCGCTCGTGCTGATCGAACCCCAGGACTACGTGTACGGGCGGGTCAAGCCCGAGGACGTGGACGATATCGTCGAGACCACCCTGCGGCAGGGCAAACCGGTCCCCCGTCTCGCCGTGGGAGGGGAGGGCGCGCCGATGGAGATGGCAACGATCCCCTTCTACGCCAACCAGCGCAAGGAGGTGCTGAGGAACTGCGGGCGCATCGATCCTCGTCGTTTCGAGGACGCCCTCGCCCGCGGCGCCTACACCGCCCTGGCCAAGGCACTTTCGATGAAGCCCGGTGAGGTGGGCGATCTGGTGAAGGCTTCGGGGCTTCGTGGGCGCGGGGGCGCGGGGTTCACGACCGGCCTCAAGTGGGAGTTCGCGCGGAAGGCCCCGGGGACCGAGAAGTACCTCATCTGCAACGCCGACGAGGGCGATCCGGGCGCCTTCATGGACCGGGCGCTGCTCGAAGGCGATCCTCACCGGGTGATCGAGGGCATGATCATCGCGGCCTGGGCCATCGGGGCCTCGAAGGGGTTTATGTACGTCCGTGCCGAATACCCCATCGCGGTGGTCCACGTGAACACAGCCATCGCGCGTCTTCGCGAGCTGGGCCTGCTCGGCGAGAACATCCTGGGTTCGGGGTTTTCCTTCGACCTGGAGGTCCGCATGGGTGCGGGGGCGTTCGTCTGTGGCGAGGAGACGGCCCTCATCGCCTCACTCGAAGGCAAGCGCGGCATGCCCCGTCCGCGTCCGCCCTTCCCCGCCCAGAGGGGCTTCGATGACAAGCCCACCAACATCAACAACGTGGAGACCTTCGCCAACGTGCCCTCCATCATCGAGCACGGCGCCGACTGGTTCCGCGCCATGGGGACGGAGGGCAGCAAGGGGACGAAGATCTTCGCACTGGCGGGGAAGGTGAACCTGACGGGGCTCGTTGAAGTACCCATGGGCATCACGCTGCGGCAGATCGTCTACGACGTCGGCGGGGGCATCCCGAACGACCGGCCCTTCAAGGCGGTGCAGATGGGCGGGCCCTCGGGCGGCTGCGTCCCCGCCGAACACCTCGATCTGCCGCTTGACTACGATTCTCTCAACCAGGTCGGGGCGATCATGGGCTCCGGAGGCATGATCGTCATGGACGACACCACCTGCATGGTGGACATCGCCCGGTATTTCCTCGAGTTCACGCAGGACGAATCGTGCGGCAAGTGCGTGCCCTGCCGCGTGGGCACAAGGCAGATGCTGGAGATCCTCCGTCGGATCACACGGGGCGAGGGGATGGAGGGGGACATCGAGGCTTTGGAGCGGCTGGCCCGGGGCATCAAGCGCGGTTCGTTGTGCGGGCTGGGGCAGACCGCCCCCAATCCCGTGCTGTCGACCCTACGCTATTTCCGGGACGAATACGCCGAGCACATCCTCGAGGGCCGATGCCGGGCCGGCGTTTGCAAGGCCCTGCTGACTTACCGCATCACCGAGGCGTGCACGGGATGCGGAGCCTGCAAGCGGGCCTGCCCCGAGGGAGCCATCTCCGGAGAGAAGAAGGAACAACACGTCATCGACACGAACCTGTGCATCCATTGCGGCGCCTGCAAGAGCGTCTGCAAGCACGACGCGATCGAAGTGGCGTGAACAGGTCACCGCAAGGAGACAGCATGGAACCATTCAACCTGACGATCGACGGAAGGGAGGTGGAGGGCTTCCCGGGCGAGACCGTGCTCGAGATCGCCCTGCGAAACGATATCGACATCCCGAACCTGTGCCACGACGCGAGGCTGGCTCCGGCCGGTGCCTGCCGCCTCTGTGTGGTCGAGGCCGAGGGATTTCGCGGGCTGCAGCCCTCCTGCACCCTCGCGGCCGCCCCCGGGATGACCGTCCGCACGCAGACGGACGAGATCCGTGACCTGCGGAAACTCATCCTCGAGCTCCTCGTGAGCGAACACCGCATGGACTGCGCAACCTGCGACGCCGACGGGGCGTGCAAGCTCCAGCGCTACGTCTACCAGTACCAGGTGGATCTCCATGCCTTTCCCCCGCCCGTTTTCGAGGGTCCACCCTCCTACACCGATGGCCACCCCACCATCGCCTACGACCCGACCAAGTGCATCCGCTGCGGCCGGTGCGTGCGCATCTGCGACGAAGTGCAGCGCGCACACGCCATCACGTTGCGGTCACGCGCGGCCCAGGTCCAGGTCTCCACGGCCTTCGACGTGCCCCTCGCCGAAACCCCCTGCGAGACCTGCGGACAGTGCATCTCTGCCTGCCCAACCGGGGCGCTCCGGGAGAAGGAGGCCCAGGGGCTGGGACAGGCCCGCGACCTGGAGACCGTGCGCACCACCTGCCCCTACTGTGGCGTGGGGTGCCAGATCGATCTGCAGGTCAACCCGAAGACCGGACGCATCGTACGCGCAACCAGCGAAACGGGAACCGTGCCCAACGATGGGAACCTCTGCGTGAAGGGCCGATTCGGCCTTGACTTCGTCCATGCCCCCGACCGGCTCACGGCACCGCTCCTTCGCGACGGCGATGATTTCCGGGACGTTTCCTGGGAGGAAGCCCTCGACACGACGGCGGAGAAACTGGCCGCCATCCGGGACGAACACGGGCCCGACGCCATCGCCTTCTTCACCTCGGCCAAGGCCACCAACGAGGACAACTTCGTCCTCCAGAAGTTCGCCCGCGCGGTGATCGGCACGAACAACGTCGATCACTGCGCCCGGCTCTGACACAGCTCAACGGTCGCCGGTCTGGCGGCCTCCTTCGGCTCGGGTGCGATGACCAACTCCATCGCCGAACTCCGGGACGCGGACACCATCCTCGTCATCGGTTCGAACACCACCGAGTGCCACCCCGTGATCGGCATCCTCCTCCGGCAGGCCGCCGTCGCCGGCACGAAAATCGTCGTCGCGGATCCGCGAAAGATCGACCTGACGCGACACGCCGTGCTGCACCTCCAGCACAGGCCCGGCACCGACGCCGCCCTGATCGACGGGCTGATTCGCGAAATCCTTGCGCAGGGCCTCGAGGACCGCGAATTCATCGCCGGGCGCACCGAGCGCTTCGACGACCTGAAAACCTCCATCGAACCGTACACGCCCGAGAAGGTCGAGGAGATCACCGGCGTTCCCGCCGCCGACCTTCGCACCGCCGCCCGGATTTACGGCGAGGCCGGCGCCGCGTCGATCTGCTACGCCATGGGCATCACCCAGCACGTGGCCGGCACCGACAACGTCAAAGCGCTGGCCAACCTCGCCATGGTCACGGGCAACGTCGGGAAACCCTCCACCGGCGTCAACCCCCTCCGCGGGCAGAACAACGTCCAGGGCGCCTGCGACCTCGGCGGACTGCCCAACGTCTATCCCGGCTACCAGAAGGTCACCGACAAGGCGCTCCGAAAGAAGTTCGAGAAGGCCTGGGGCCGGGCTCTCTCCCCGACCGTGGGTCTCACCGTCACCGAGGCCATCGCAAAGGCACACACCGGGGAGCTCAAGGCACTCTACGTGCTCGGCGAAGACCCGGCGCTCAGCGACCCGAACTCGACCCACGTCCGCGAGGCGCTGGAGAAACTCGAGCTCCTGGTGGTCCAGGAAATCTTCCCCACCGAGTCCTCGAACTACGCCCACGTCATCCTACCCGGCGTCTCCTTCGCCGAGAAGGACGGAACGGTCACCAACACCGAGCGGCGCGTCCGCCGGACTCGCAAGGCGGTGGAGCCCCCCGGCGAGGCCCGCGAAGACACGCGCATCCTCCTCGACCTCGCGGCGCGCCTGGGCCTTCCCATGGACTACGCCGGGCCGGCAGACATCTTCGACGAGATCGCCTCCCTGACTCCCAGCTACGGCGGCATGTCCTACGCGCGTCTGGAAGGCGAGGGGCTCCAGTGGCCCTGCCCCACGCCCGACCACCCGGGGACCCCCTACCTTCACAAGGACGTCTTCGCGAGCGGCAAGGGCCTCTTCCACGCCATCCCGTACGCACCGCCCCCCGAACGCCCGGACGATGAATACCCCTACACGCTATCCACGGGACGCATGCTCTACCACTTCCACACCGGCAACATGACCCGCCGGAGCGCCGGCCTCGACGCCCACGTGCCCGAGGGCGCCGTCGAAATCCACCCTCGCGACGCCGAAACGCTCGGCCTTGCGCAAGGCGACTGGGTGAAGGTCTCCTCCCGACGGGGGACCGTGCGCGTGAAAGCCGAGGTCTCCGAGAAGCCGTCTCCCGGCATGGTGTTCATGACGTTCCACTTCAAGGAGGCCGCCGCCAACCTGCTCACGATCGACGCCTTCGACCCCGTGGCCAAGATCCCCGAGTTCAAGGTCTGCGCCGTTCGTCTCGAGAAGATGGCGCCGCCTACGGAGGAAGACGCCGCGGACAACCGCGCCCTCTCCTCCGCGTGATCCAGAGGCTTCCCACCGCCCCCGCCGCCCCGGAAAGAGGCCGTTTCGACCTTCTTGACCACCATTCAAGTGGGGTTTTTCTAGGCCTGGAATTTCCATGCCTTTCTTCATTGACAGGCTTTTTCCCCCCAAGTATCTTCACTGCTTCCGTCCCCGGGAGGAGAGACCTGACCCGGCGCAACGATGATGATTCTTTCGACAAACGAGTCGGATTTTCGACGCCATCCCGGAGAGCATGTCGGCCCCCTCGACAGGGATAGACGCGAGCGCTCGAGATCCTTCCTTCCTCTTGCGCCCCGGGCGCGTTTTTCCGTGGAACCGTCGTGGGATTCCCTGCTTACCGTCATCGTGGAAACGACCTGATTGAATGGAGGTGACCCGTGGCAACCGTCCCCAGTGACATCGAGATCGCGCAGGCCGCCAAGATGGAACCCATTCTCAACATCGCGGAAAAGATCGGGTTGGGCGAGGACGACGTCGACTTGTACGGGAAGTACAAGGCCAAGGTGCATCTTTCCGTGCTCGACAAGATGAAGGACAAGCCCAAGGGGAAATACATCGACGTGACGGCGATCACGCCCACGCCGCTGGGCGAGGGCAAGACGGTCACGACGATCGGGCTCACCCAGGGGCTGGCCAAGATCGGGAAGAACGTGACCACGTGCATCCGGCAGCCGTCGCTGGGGCCCGTCTTCGGGATCAAGGGCGGGGCGGCCGGAGGCGGTTATTCCCAGGTGGTGCCCATGGAGGACTTCAACCTCCACCTCACCGGCGACGTCCACGCCGTCGGGCTGGCCCACAACCTCGCGGCGGCCTATCTCGACAACTCCATCCTGAAGAAGAACCCCCTGAACATCGATCCCTTCCAGGTGGCGTGGCGGCGCGTCGTCGACGTCTCGGACCGGTTTCTTCGGAACATCGTGGTGGGCCTCGGCGGGAAAAACGACGGATTCCCCCGCGAGACGGGGTTCGACATCACGGTGGCTTCCGAGGTGATGGCGATCCTGGCCCTCACCACGGGTCTCGAGGATCTCCGCGAGCGGCTCGGGCGGATCGTGCTGGCCATGTCGAAGGACAAGAAGCCCGTGACCACGGAGGACATCCAGGTGGCAGGATCGATGATGGTGCTCTTGCGGGACGCCATCATGCCCAACTTGATGCAGACGCTGGAGAAGGGCCCGGCCTTCGTGCACGCCGGCCCGTTCGCCAACATCGCCCAGGGGAATTCCTCGATCATCGCCGACAAGATCGCCACCAAGGTCTCCGACTACGTGGTCACCGAGTCTGGCTTCGGGGCCGACTGCGGTGCCGAGAAGTTCATGAACATCAAGTGCCGCGTGTCGGGCCTCAAGCCCGACTGCGTGGTCATCGTGGCCACGGTCCGGGCCCTGAAGATGCACTCGGGCGAGGTGAAGGTGGTTCCCGGCAAGGATCTGCCCCCCGAGCTCAAGAGCGAGCACCTGGACCTTTTGGAAAAGGGCTTCGTGAACCTGAAGAAGCACATCGAGAACATGCGGCTGTTCGGCGTGCCGGTCGTCGTGGCCATGAACCGGTTCATCACCGACACGGACAAGGAACTCGACCTCTTGCGGAAGATGTGCCAGGACTGCGGCGCCGACGCGGCGCTCAGCAACGTCTGGGAGGAAGGCGGCGAGGGCGGCAAGGAGCTGGCCGAGGCCGTGGCCAAGGCCTGCGACAAGCCCTCCGATTTCAAGTTCCTCTATCCCGACGACATGCCCATCGAGGAGAAGATCCGGACCATCGCCACCAAGATCTACGGCGCGGCCGACGTCGACCTCGCCCCCGTGGCGAAGAAGAAGATCAAGCAGTTCACCAAGCTGGGCTGGTCGAACCTGCCGCTGTGCATGGCCAAGACGCACCTGTCCCTGAGCCACGACCCGAGCCTCAAGGGCGCGCCCACCGGCTGGACGCTGCCCATCCGGGACATCCGGGCCTCCGTCGGCGCGGGCTTCCTCTATCCCCTCTGCGGGGAGATGCGGACCATGCCGGGCCTGCCCACCACGCCGGCCGGAACGAAGGTGGATCTGAAGGACGGGAAGGTGGTGGGGCTGTTTTAGGGAAACCACGAACCGGAAATGGGAAATCCCGTCTCCCCTTTCCGCTTGAAAGTGACGCAGCATGTACTACGACGGCCCCTTCAAGACCTGGGCGGACGATCTGGCTTCCAAGAAGCCGGCGCCGGGCGGAGGCAGCGCGGCCGCGCTCGTGGGGGTGTCGGGATGCGCCCTGCTCTCCATGGTCGGGAACTTCACCGTGGGCAAGAAGAAGTACAAGGACGTGGAGGCGGAAATCCAGTCCCTCCTCGACGAGGTCGAGACGTGCCGCGCGGCCCTGGCGAAGCTCGTGGACGAGGACGTGAACCAGTACGGCAAGGTGACCGCCGCATACGGGATGCCCAAGGGCACCGAAGAGGAGAAGCAGGCCCGCAAGAACGCCATCCAGGAAGCCCTCAAGGCCGCGATGTCGGTGCCCCTCGAGGCCTGCCGGCTGGCCCGTCAGGCGCTTTTGCTGGCTCCCATCCTGCTCGAGAAGGGGAACAAGAACCTGGTCAGCGACGTGGGCGTCGGCGCCCAGTGCCTCGCCTGTGCCTGGCGTTCGGCCTGGCTCAACGTCGAGATCAACCTCTCCTTTCTCAAGGACGAAGGCTTCGTGGCCGACACGCGCAAAGAGCTCGACCCCATGGCGGAGGAGGTGGAGGGGCTCCTGGCGAAGGTGTGGGCGGGGACGGTGGGGAAGGTGAAGGGTTGAGGGGGAAAGGGTGAACAGGAAATGGGAAATGGATGAATCGAGTTCCAATCCGGGATCGTTTGAATTTCCCTTTTCCCATTTTCCATCTTCCATTTTGTGAATCCCCTTGGAAGGAGACCTAGCATGACCGCAACCCTGTTGGAAGGCGCTCCCCTGGCCGAGAAGATCACGGCCGAGGTCCGAAAGGGCGTCGAGGAACTCAAGAGCCAGGGCGTGACGCCGAGGCTCGTGGCCGTCCAGGTGGGCGAGGGGAATCCCGGCATCCGGGGGTACATCAAGGGGCAGCAGAAGAGCAGCGAGGAATGCGGCGTCATCCACGAGGTCCGCGAATTCCCCGGCGACATCACCGAGGCGGATCTCCTCGGCGAGATCGGGAAGATGAACGAGGACCCCGGGATCCACGGCATCCTGCTCCTCGTCCCCATGCCCGAGGGGATCAACGCCCGGAACCTCCAGGTCCGCATCGCCCCCGGGAAGGACGTCGAGGGCATGCACCCCGAGAACATGGGCAAACTCTTCTTCGGCAACCAGCAGGTCGCCCCCTGCACGGCCATGGCCGCCGTCGAGTTGCTGAAATCCTCCGGCATCGACCTCAAGGGCAAGGAAGTGGTGATGGTGGGCCATTCCGAGATCGTCGGCAAGCCCGTCACCATGCTCCTCCTCCAGTCTCTCACCGAATCCCCCACCGTGACGGTGGCCCACATCGCCACCGCCGAGGCGGGCATGACCGAATTCCACACCAAGCGCGCCGACGTGGTGATCTCCGCCGTGGGCGTCAAGCCCGGCCTCATCACGGCGGACATGTTGAAGGACGGCGCCGTGGTGGTCGATGTGGCCACCATGCGAGCGCCCGTGCTCGACGAGCAGGGCAAGCCCGTGCTCAACAAGAAGGGAAAGCCGAAAAAGAAGTGGGTCGGGGACGTGGCGTTCGAGAAGGCCCGGGAAACATGCTCGTACATCACGCCGGTTCCCGGCGGCGTGGGGCCGGTGACGGCGTCGATCCTGATGCGGAATCTTCTCGCCTGCGCGCGTGCAACCGCGTCTAAAATGAAGTAGAATGATAGACTTTAAAGGGGGCCCGGTTCCGGTATCGGCGGGAATCGAGGGGGCGGACAGGAGCTTTCATGAAGGTCGCTTTCAGCGGCAAAGGGGGTGTGGGGAAGACCACCGTGGCGGCCGCCGTGGCGCGGCATCTCGCGGAGGACGGGACGCCCGTGCTGGCCGTCGACGCCGACATGGACCCCAACCTCGCGGGCGCCTTGGGGATTTCGGAGGAGATTCCGCCGCTGTCCGAGGAGAAGAAGCTCATTTTCGAGCGCATGGAGGTGAATCCGGCCGCGCCGGGCATGTACAAGCTGAACCCCTTCGTGCAGGACATTCCGGGCAAGTACGCGGTCAAGGACGGGAGCCTGACGCTGGTGGTGATGGGCGGCGTGGAGCGTGGTGGGCGGGGTTGCGCCTGCCCCGAGAACGCCTTTCTTCGCGAGCTTCTCACGCACATCATGGTGACCGAGGAGGAATGGGTGATCGTGGACATGGAGGCGGGGGTGGAGCACATGGGCCGTGCGACCGCCCATTCGGTGGACGTGATGGTGATCGTGGCGGAGCCGACGCCTCGCGCGGTGCAGACGGCGAAGAAGGTGGAGCGTCTGGCGGGGGACATCGGGGTGAGCCGCATGGCGGTGGTGGGCAACAAGGTGCGTGGAGAGGAGGACGCGGCCTGGCTTCGCGACCAGGTCGCCCCGTTGCCAGTGGTCGGCTGGATTCCGTTTCTGGAAGCGGTGTCCGGCCTGGAGAGGCGTGGGGAGCGTGGTTTTTTCGAGATCCTTCCCCGGGAGCGTGTCGAGGACATCCTGAAGGGCGTGCGCGGGCTCGCGGAGGGTTCCAAGGCGCCGTCGGGTGCGGACAAGACCTGAACGCCCGGGGAGAGTGGAATCTGAACGATTCTGAATGAGTAGGAGTGAACCATGGCCAAAGACAAGAAACCGATGGAACCGAAGGACTGCACGTCGTGCGAGGCCACGGCCGAGATGCTTACGAAGTCTCGGGCCGACGGCGTGGAAACGGTGTGGGAGCGCTATCAGAAGCAGCAGCCCCAGTGCAAGTTCGGCATGGACGGAATCTGCTGCAAGAACTGCTCGATGGGCCCGTGCCGCGTCCGGCCGGGCAAGCCCGGCATCTGCGGGGCGACCGCGTCCACGGTGTCGGCGCGGAACTTCGCGCGAATGGTGGCGGGGGGCGCGGCGGCGCACTCGGACCACGGCCGCGGCGTGGCGGAGGTCTTCCTGGCGGCGGCGAAGGGGGAGGCGCCGGGCTACGGCATCCAGGACGAGCACAAGCTGATCCGCACGGCGCAGCGTCTGGGGATCGAGACGGAGGGGAAGGCGGTGAAGGACGTGGCGATCGCGGTGGGCGAGAAGGCGCTGTCGGAGTTCGGCAACCAGGAAGGGGAGCTGCAGTTTCCGCTCCGGGCGCCGGACAAGCGGGTGGCGCTTTGGCGCGAGCTGGGTGTTTTGCCGCGCGGGGTGGACCGTGAGATCGTGGAGATCATGCACCGGACGCACATCGGCGTGGACATGGAATACAAGAACATCATGCGCCAGGCGACGCGTGCGGCGATCGGGGACGGCTGGGGCGGCTCGATGATCGCCACGGAGTTGCAGGACATCCTGTTCCACACGCCGATTCCCCTGCGGGCGAAGGTGAACCTGGGGACGCTGAAGAAGGACGAGGTGAACCTGATCGTGCACGGTCACGAGCCGCTGCTGTCGGAGATGATCGTGCTGGCGACGCGTGACGAGGAGATGCTGAAGCTGGCGAAGGAGAAGGGGGCGAAGGGGATCAACATCGCCGGCATCTGCTGCACGGCCAACGAGATCCTGATGCGGCACGGCATCCCGATCGCGGGCAACTTCCTCCAGCAGGAGGTGGCCATGTCGACGGGGGCGGTGGACGCGATGGTGGTGGACGTGCAGTGCATCATGCAAAGCCTGCCGGAGGTGGCCTCGCATTACCATACGAAGGTCATCACGACGGCGGACAAGGCGAACATCCCGGGGTCGGACCGCATCCTCTTCAACGAGCACGACGCGCTCAACTCGGCGAAGAAGATCGTTCGGGCCGCTGTGGAGAATTTCTCCAACCGCGGGCCGGTGGACATTCCCGATCACGTTTCCGATCTGATCGGCGGGTTCTCCCACGAGACGATCGAGTACATGCTGGGGGGGAGGTTCCGCACGAGTTACCGGCCGCTGAACGACAACATCATCAACGGCCGGATCCTCGGCGTGGCGGGGGTCGTGGGATGCAACAACGTCAAGGTGAAACACGACTGGCTCCACTCGGAGCTGGTGAAGGAGCTGATCGCGAACAACGTGCTGGTGGTCCAGACCGGCTGTTCGGCCATCGCCTGCGCGAAATTCGACTTCATGAGGCCGGAGGCGGCCATGGAGTACGCCGGGCAGGGGCTGAGGGAGGTCTGCCAGACGGTGGGCATCCCGCCGGTGCTGCACAGCGGGTCCTGCGTGGACAACTCGCGGATCCTGATCGCGGCCGCCGAGATCGTCAAGGAAGGCGGCCTCGGGGAGGACATCAGCGATGTGCCCGCGGTGGGCGTGGGCCCCGAATGGATGAGCGAGAAGGCCGTCTCCATCGGCCACTACTTCGTATCCTCGGGGGTGGACACGTTCTTTGCGGGCCCGCCTCTCTTCCCGGGCGACGAGACCTTCCACGAGTACATCACGGGAGGCATCGAAGAGGATCTGAAGGCCAAGTGGGGCTTCGAACAAGACCCGGGCAAGCTGGCCACATTGTGCATCGATCACATGAAGGGCAAGCGCAAGGCGCTCGGGATCGAGGAACAGCGCGAACGCATCCTGTACGACATGGCGATGCGCCGCGAACTGGAGGTGTAGATCCTGATCTGACGGATTGCGCTTCGCGCCAGAGGGATCATCCTGATCGACAAACCTGATCGAAAATCGCAAAGGAGTACAGACTCATGTCAAAACTCATAGCCACTGCGGCCATCCGCGGCGCCCACAAGATCGTGAACCAGGCCGCCGGTGCTCTGGACAAAGCGCTGGAAGAGTTCGGTCCCGACAAGGATGTCGAGTTTCCGAACACCGGCTACTTCTCCCCTGTGATCTACGGCCATCTGGGCAACGAAGTGAGAAAGATCGGCGATCTCCAACCGGTCCTCGACGAGTCGAAGAAGCTTCTGCCCCCGATCCCCGAGAAGAAGGTCTGGGTTCCCTACCTCGGTCACACGCTCGACGCCGGCATGGCGACCCTCTTTGCCGACGAGATCATCGAGATTCTGAAGTATCTGCAGGACCCGCTGCCCTACGTCGTGGCGGAGAACTGCCCCGACGAGGGCGACGATTTCTGGCTGGGCGCGGCCGACGACGTCATCATGCGGAAACGCGGCATCGAGTTCGTGGACGGCACGGCCCCCGGCTTCGCGGCCTGCGTCGGCGCCTGCCCCACCAACGAGATCGCCAAGAGCATCGCGCTGGAGCTCCAGCAGAAGAACCTCTACGTCTTCATGGCGGGCGACACCAACGGCAAATCCATGGCCGAACAGCTTCGCGAGGAGGGCGTCCAGCTCGGCTGGGAGACCCGCCTGGTCCCCTTCGGCAAGGACATCACGTCCGCCATCTTCGCGCTCGGGTTCGCGACCCGCGCCGCCATGTCCTTCGGGGGCGTCGAGCCCGGCGACTACACCCGGGCGCTCCGGTACAACAAGAACCGCATCTTCGCCTTCGTGCTGGCCATGGGCGAGGTGGACGACGAGAAGTACGCCCAGGCCGCCGGCGCCATCAACTACGGTTTCCCCACCATCGCCGACACGCCCATCCCGGAGATCCTGCCCACGGGCGTCTGCACCTACGAGCACGTCGTCGCCCCCGTCCCCCACAAGGAGATGGTCCAGAAGGCCATCGAGGTCCGGGGACTCAAGGTCCAGATCACGGAGGTCCCCATCCCCGTGCCGTTCGGACCCGCCTTCGAGGGCGAGCGGATCCGCAAGGACGACATGTACTGCGAGATGGGCGGGAACAAGACCCCCGCCTTCGAGGTCACGTACATGAAGGACATGAACGAGGTCGAGGACGGGAAGGTCGAGGTCATCGGCCCGAACATCGACGACATCGAGGTGGGAAACGCGGTGCCGCTCGGCATCGTGGCCGAGGCGGCCGGGCGCGAGATGCATCCGGACTTCGAGCCCATCCTGGAGCGCTGGATCCACAGCTTCATCAACATGGCCCACGGCATCTTCCACATGGGGCAGCGCGACATCAGCTGGGTGCGCATCAGCAAGGAAGCCAAGGAGGCCGGCGTTGACTTCACCGCCTTCGGCAAGATCCTCCACGCCAGGTACCACAGCGACTTCGGCAAGATCGCCGACAAGGTCCAGGTCAAGATCTACACCAAGGAAGAGGACGTCCTCCGCGAGCGCGAGAAGGCGCGGGAAGCCTACGCCTCGCGGGACGAGCGCCTCGGCGCGATGACGGACGAGGAGGTGGATACCTTCTACTCCTGCACGCTGTGCCAGTCCTTCGCCCCGAACCACGTGTGCATCATCACGCCCGAGCGTACGGGACTCTGCGGCGCCTACAACTGGTTCGACGGCAAGGCCGCCTACAAGATCGACCCCACCGGGCCCAACCAGCCCGTGCAGAAGGGCGAGATCATCGACGAGTTCAAGGGCCAGTGGAAGGCCATCAACGAGTTCGTCTACGAGAAGTCCAGGAAGACCCTCGAGCGATTCAACGCCTACTCCATCATGGAAGACCCCATGACGTCCTGCGGATGCTTCGAGTGCATCGCGGCCATCCTGCCGGTCGCCAACGGGTTCATGACGGTCAACCGCGAGTTCACCGAGATGACGCCCTGCGGGATGAAGTTCTCCACGCTGGCGGGGACCGTGGGCGGCGGGCAGCAGACGCCGGGCTTCGTGGGGCACAGCAAGCACTACATCACGTCGAGGAAGTTCATCCGGGCCGAGGGGGGGCTGAAGCGGCTCGTGTGGATGCCCAAGATGCTCAAGGACGAGATCGGGGAGATCGTGAACAAGCGGGGAAAGGAAGAGGGTGTCGACAACCTCCTCGACCTGATCGCCGACGAGAGCGTCGCCCAGGACGAGGAGCAGGTCATGGAATACCTCACGAAGGTCGGACATCCCGCCATGGAGATGGACCCGCTCATGTAACACCTGTGGACCTGACGGCCCGCCCGGACGGACTTCCGGGCGGGCGTTCCACGCCGGACGAATCCTTCTGATCGGGGTGCGGTAGACTCCAGGAGGGGATTTTATTTGCCCCGCCGGATGGCGGGAGGTATATTCGGCATTTCGCTTCTATGGATTGAGGAGGTTGACATGGCGCTGACCGGTTTGCAGATCTACAAACTGCTTCCCAAGACGAACTGCAAGAAGTGCGGATTCCCCACCTGCCTGGCCTTCGCCATGGCGCTCGCCCAGAAGAAGGTCGAACTCGCCAAGTGCCCCGACGTCAGCGACGAGGCCAAGGCGGAGCTCGAGGGCGCGAGCGCGCCTCCCATCCGGCTCGCTTCCATCGGCCCGAAGGACCAGACCCTGGAAATCGGCAACGAGACCATCCTCTTTCGCCACGAGCAAACCTTCTTCCACCCCGCCGGCCTCGCCGTCCGGATCGACTCCGCCGATCCCGAGCGCAAGGCGAAATGCGAGGCCGTCAAGAAGATGGATTTCATGCGCGTCGGCATGCAGAAGTGGGTGGAACTCGTCGCCCTCCAGGATACGTCCCCCGACGCTTCCTCCTTCGCCGAGGCCGCCAAGGAGGCCCGCGAGGTCTCCGGGCGCCCCCTGATCCTCATGACCGAGGATCCCGAGAAGATGAAGGCCGCCGCGACGCCCCTCAAGGACGACCGGCCGCTCCTCTACGGCGCCACCGCCGCCAACGCTGAGGCCATGGCCGCCGTCGCCAAGGAACTCGGCTGCGCGCTCGGCGTCAAGGCCAAGGACCTCGACGAGGCCGCCGAACTCACCCAGACCATCAAGAAGGCTGGCGTGGAGGACATGGTCGTCGATCCGGGATCCAAGGACGCCCGCGAGGCCCTCAACGACTTCACCCAGATGCGGCGCCTGGCCATCAAGAAGAACTTCCGGCCGCTGGGCTACCCCCCCATCTACTTCGCCCGGGAGGAGGACCGCGACCTCCATCTCGCCGAGGCGACCACCGCCATGGCGAAATACGCCGGCATCGTCGTGATGGACCAGCCCTACGCCGAACAGGCCCTGGCCCTCATCACCCTCCGCCTCAACGTCTACACCGACCCCCAGAAACCCATCCAGGTGGAGCCCAAGGTCTACCCGGTCGGCGAACCCAAGGAGGACTCCCCCATCCTCCTCACCACGAACTTCTCCCTCACCTACTTCACCGTCGAGTCCGAGGTCGAGGCCAGCCGCGTCCCCTCCTACATCCTCGTGCCCGACACCGAGGGGATGTCCGTGCTCACCGCCTTCGCCGCCGACAAGCTCACCGCCGAGGGCGTGGCCAAGTTCATCAAGGAGATCAATCTCGAAGGCATGGTCAAGCACAAGAAACTCATCATCCCCGGTTACGTCGCCGTCATGAGCGGTGCGCTCCAGGAAGAGTCCGGCTGGGAAATCATGGTGGGGCCGCGCGAGGCCTCCGCCATCCCCGCCTACCTCAAGACCGTCTGGAAGGCGGCCTGACCGGACGAGGAAACGGAACGAACTCCAACATCCCCGCATGCACGAAGTGAATGCGGGGATTTTCTATGGGGGGGGGCCGGGGTACGAAGGACGCCGCGCTGGCTCGACTTGCCGTTACAATGGAAGCAGAGGGGTTTTTTCCTTTTTGATGGAAGATACGCCATGATGCTCCGCGCTCTCCTCCCGCCGGCCATGCTCGCCACCGCCCTCCTCCTCGCCTCCTGCGTCGAAACCTCGTTCGATTCCGCGACTTCAGGAACCCTTCGGATCACCACGGACAACCTCCCCGCCGGCCGCGTCGGCGCCTCCTACAGCGCGACCCTCGAGGCCGAGGGCGGGCGTCCCCCCTACACGTGGTCAGTCGCCTCCGGCACCCTTCCCGACGGCCTCACCTTCGATACGGACACCGGCGAGATTCTCGGCACCCCCACCACCATCCAGGTCGAGAACGTCTCCTTCACCGCCACGGACGCAGACGGACGCCGGGACAGCCGCGCCTTCCAGATCACGGTCTCCTCCGTCCCCGCCACCTTTCCCCGCCTGTTCGTCGCCTGCGCCGGGAGCGCCCCGGGCGTCAAGATCTGGAACAACGCCGACGCCCTCTCGGCCGACCGCGCGCCCGACGCGACGCTCGGCGGCCTTACCGGCGATCCCCTGGCCCTGGCCCTCCACGGCGACCGGCTCTTCGTCGCTTCCGACGACGCCGCCCACCCCCTCGCGATCTTCGACGCCGTCTCGCTCGCCGGCGACGGAACGGCGCCCGATCACCGCCTCCCCGTCTCCGCCTTCGGAGGCTCCGCCCTCGCCACCGTCTACGACCTGTTCGTCGGGCCCGCCGGACACCTCTGGGTCTGCGACGGGTACGTCCGGCTCTTCCTCGACGCTTCCAACCTCGACGCGAGCTCGGATTCCCAGGCGCGCTTCACCCACCCCTGGGGTGCACAGATTCACGCCGCGGCGTACGACGCGACGGGCGGCAAGCTCCTCGGCGGCCAGGTCAGCGGCGCGGGAGCGATCGTCTGGGACGACCCCGTCTCGCAATCCGGAGAGACCCACCCCCCGGACTGGCAGCTCTATGCCTTCGGCCCCCCCACCCGCATGACCATCGCGGGCGACCGCCTCTACGCCTCCTCCCTTAACGACTCGCCGGGGGGATTCATCAACATCTGGGACGACATCTCCACCGTCTCCTCGTCCACGATACCCGACGTCACCATGGGTTTCCCCTCCGACCTGGATTCGACCGTCCATGTGCAGGTTCTCGACGACACGCTCGTCGCCACGGTCTCCAACGCTCCCTTCGTCTATCAGGTCAACCTCTACAAGAACGCCGCCTCCATCACCGGGGAGACCGCCGCCGATTTCGAGATCTCCGACGCCGCCATGAATCTCCCCGAAAAGACCGCCCTCGCCTCCTCCGGGCGCCTCTACGTCCTCGACGCCGACGGCGTCCTCCTCTTCGACGACGCCCTCGCCTCGCCCGCCTTCGTCGCCGAGATCCAGACCGGCGTCTCGGCGCCGAACGACTTCCTGCTCCTGGAGTAAGAAGGGATCTTCGATCCCGGCCAGCCGCTTCGGGACCCGGAAACGTGCCCAACGCCGGAAAGCGCTGTACTGCCTATCCGCGGCGCCTACAATTGACGTTCTCGAACGCGGTTCTTGTCTCACGAGGTTGCCATGCATCTCCGATTCGTTTGGATTCCCCTTCTCGGTGCTGTTCTCCTTTCCCTCCCGGCCGGCGCGCAGGCGGGGGAACCTCCCGAGCCTTCACCCGACGTGCGCCGCTGGATCGAGGATCTCGCCGACGCGGGCGAAGCGGGCGAGAAGGCCGTGGCGAAGCTCAAGGACGCCGGGCCGGGCGCCATCGATCCCCTGGAGAAGGCCGCCTCGGAGCGCGAGAAGGATCTCGTCCGGCGCCGGCGCGCCGCCGCGCTTCTCGACTATATCGAGACCGGGGGAACCCCGTACGAGAGAGAGATGCACTTCCTTCTCACGCAGGCCTCCTGGGAGCTGCCCAAGGGCGCGCCGCCGGTCCTCGAGGGCGCGCGCGAGGAAGCGAAGAAGAAACTGGGGGAACAGCCCGACCCCGTGATCGGCGTCCTGCTTTCCACCTATCCGGAAAACGACCATCGCCGCTACCAGGTGGCGCGCGATCTCCTGAAAGCGCGCGGGACATCCGTCGTTCCCGCCGCCGCAAACCTCCTCGACCATTCCGCCTTCCTGGCACGCCTGCGCGCCGTGCACCTGCTGGCGCTGATCGGGGGAGACGAGGCCCTGGAGGCGCTGTCTCGCGCGTCGGGCGACGAGAACGACTACGTGCGAAAACGGGTCCTCGAGGCGTGGGTGGAGGCCGGAGGCGAGTGGGCTTCCCGAGTCGAGACCTTCCTCGACGACGAGGACGCTTCCATCCGCGTGGTGGCGGTCCGGCGCTTCGAGACCCCGGACCTGGACGCGGGGAAGATCCGGGCGCGCCTGGACGACGACTCCTTTCTGGTGCGAAAGGCAACGGCCGAGACGCTTGCGGCGGGAGGGCGGGCCGGGTTCGGGGCCCTTGTGGAACGCATCGCGAAGAGAAAAACCACGCCGGGCCGGCTGGAGGCGATCCGCGCGCTGGGGCTTGTGGCCCGGCCCGACGCGGAGAACCTGCGACGGAACCTCGAGGACCGCGAGGCCTGGGGCCGGCGGGTCCAGGACGCCGTGACGCTCTGCACGCGCCTTCTCGGGGAGAGCGACTGGGCGTGCCGTGCGTCGGCGGCGGAAGCGCTGGGGCTGTCGGGCCGCACGGAGCCTCTTGAGCCCTTTCTCGCCGGGGAGACGCATCCCTTCGTCCGGTTCCGGATCCGGGAGGCGCTGGGAGAGGGCCTGTCGCCCGAGCCCCCCGATCCCTCGCTCTTCAAGGAGGGCGAGGAACCCTTCACCGAGAAGGGCCTGGACCGCCTGGCCTGGTTGCCCTGCGACGAGAGGGCCCTGACCGACGCCTTGAAGGCGCTGAAGCTGAGCCGCGCGGATCTCGAGTTCGACCGCAACCTCACCGACCGGGACGCCTACCGCTTCCCGGTGGTCCAGAAGGCCCTGGACGAGCCGCTCGCCTGCGCGGGCATCGCCCGCCGCTCGGTGGAGCGCATCGGGAAGGCCGCGCGGGAACGTCCGGCGGACCTCCCGGGCCTCTTGCCGTCGATCGCGGGGCTTTCGTACGGCACGAGGCGGAGGTCGGGGCGCAAAGCCTTCCCCGGCGCGAAGGAGGCGCTGGCCGCGCTGGAGGCCTCGGACCTGGAGGAGGGAATCGCGGCTCCCCTGCGGGCCTTCCTGGACGATTCGCCCTGGGCGGAGGCCTTCGGCCAGGCCCTCGAGAAGGTGAAGCCCGAGGACCGGCGGAAGATCCTTTCCCACGTCTCGAAGCTGGGCTGGGATCCCGATTTATTGGAAATCTGGGACAAGGTGGACGGGGAGGCGCTCGCCGTGTCCTGGGATCTCTTCGTCCGCAGTGCCTGGGCGCTCTCGCAGGCGCTTTCGGACCTCCCGGAGGCGCAGGGCGGTCGTGGCGTTCTTTTCGAGACGCAGACGCCTCTCGGGCGCATCGTGGTGGCCGGCTCGGGCCCGGACCGCCACGAGGGCCCTCATCTTCTGCTCGTGGATCTCGGAGGGGACGACGCGTACGCGGGGGCGGCGTGCGCGGGGGCGCGGGGGGACGAGGAGAGGGAGGCGTTCTCGCTGGTGATCGACCTTTCCGGAAACGACCGCTACGTGTCGCGGGCACCGGTAGCGCAGGGGGCGGGCTTTTTGGGGATGGGGATCCTGCTGGACCTGGCCGGCGACGACCGGTACGAGGCGGAGGCGAACGCGCAGGGGTGCGGCTGGTTCGGGGGCGGATTCCTGTACGACGTTTCCGGGGACGACCGGTACGCGTGCGACCAGGTCTGCCAGGGCGCGGGCGGGTTCGGGACCGGCTCGCTTCTGGACGGCGGGGGCGACGACGTCTACTACGCGCGGGCGTACGCGCAGGGGTTCGGGTTCACGGGGGGCGTGGGCTGCCTGGCGGAGGCGGGGGGCAACGACCTCTACTACACGGACGGGAAGTACCTCCAGTACGAGAGCCTTCCGCACCGGAAGCTCAGCATGTGCCAGGGGGTGGGGTTCGGGATGCGGCCGCACGCCTCGGGAGGCATCGGGATCCTGTGGGAGGGCGGCGGCGACGACGTCTACCGGGCGAACGCGTACGGGCAGGGGACGTCGTACTGGTATTCGCTGGGGATGCTGGTGGACGAGGAGGGATACGACAACTACTCGGCGAAGATCTATTCGCAGGCGAGCGGCATCCACATGGGTGTGGGCGTGCTGGCGGACCTGGACGGGTTCGACAACTATCTTTCCTGGGGTCTGAGCCAGTCGGGCTCGCACGATCTCGGGGTGAGTTACTTCCTGGACGCGGCGGGCGAGGACATCTACACGTGCCACGACGCGTCGCTGGGCGGGGCGATCAACCACGCGGTGGCGATCTTCGTGGACCGCGCGGGGCGCGACGCCTACTTCATGAAGAACCGCGGCGCGGTGGGCGCTGGGGACTGGAGGCCTCGCCGCCGGGACTGGCACTCGATCGGGATCTTTCTGGACCTGGGAGGCGCGGAGGACACCTATCCGGCGCAGAAGGGGGGCAACGGCCGTTTCTGGGCCGACGGGGAGCTGGGGGTGGGGATCGACCGGTGAGAGGGAAATGGGAAGCGGACAAGGGATTAGAAATGCATGCCGAACTTTGCGCGTTTTGCATCTTGGCTGGAGAAGAGTCGAGAAGTAGGATACGCGTTCCGGAAACTTCTCGGCATGCCCACCCACGAGGCGCCCGCATATGACGGCTGAGGACGCGCAAGACGCCCGGAAGATCGTGCCGAAGGCCAGGGACGTCATCCACGAGGTCGTCCTCGATTGGTTCCAGGAGCGCCCCCGGGGGAGGCTTCTGGATGCGCCGGCGGGGTACGGCCACCTCGCCATGAGGCTCCACGAACTCGGCTATGACGTGACCTGCGGCGAGATCGAGCCGGAGATCTTCCGGCTGGAGGACGTACCCTGCGTCTACACGGATCTCAACCGCCGGATCGACGCGCCGGACCGCTCGTTCGACTACGTGTGCTGCATCGACGGCCTGGAGCACATGACGGACCCCTACCGGGCGGTGGAGGAATTCTCGCGGGTCCTGAAACCGGGGGGCGTCGGCGTGTTCAGCGTCCCCAACTACTCCAACATGGAAAAACGCGTCCAGTACTTCCTGAAGGGGTTCCTGACCAAGCCCAAGACGCTGGAAGACTACGAGCGGGAAGGGCGGAACCTCTTCAACTTCCACAATTCACCGCTGACCATCACGCTTCTCGATCTGATCTTCAGCATCAACGGGTTCGCGGTGGAGGCCATCCTTCGCGACAAGAGGAAGTCGAGACAGTACTTCTTCCTCCCGGTCGTTCTCGCCATGAAACTGGGCGCCCGCCTTTCCTCGGCGCGCGCGCGCCGCCGGAACCGGTACGCCCTCACCCTGCAAAACGAGGTCGTTTTCGGGGGGAATACCATGATCTTCATCGTGCGCAAGCAAGACGCCTCCCCGCCCTCGTCCTGACGGCCCGTCAGCGCCAGCGCCCGCGGCGCTCCGCCAGCGCGTCCAGCAGGTCCTCGAAGGCGGGCAGGTCCCGCAACGCGTCGAAGTCGCGCTCCTCGCTGATCTGCTCCAGGAGCACGAATCCGCCCTCCGCCGCCGCCTCCAGCGCCTTCATCGACTCTTCCAGCCTCCCGAGGCGCGCCAGGGCGCGCGCCCTCAGGATCTTCGGCCGGCCGTCCCAGGGCCGTTTCGATTCGATCTCCTTGCAGGCTTCGGCCGACTCGTCCCATTTCCCCAGCGCATGCAGGGACGTCGCCATGTCCAGCCGGGCCCCCGTGTCCTTCGGTTTCTCCTTCAGGTACGACGCGAAGTCCTCCACCGCCTCTTCGTGCCTGGAAGTCCCCGCCCGGAGGCGCGCCCGCCTGAGAAAGGCGTTCGCGCGCCGTCCGGAAGACGCGTCCGCATGCGCGAGCACCGCCGTCAGATCCTTCTCCGCCTCCGCGGTCCGGCCCAGCTGCGTGAGAAGACCCGCCCGTTCCATCAAGAGCCCCGCGTCCTGAGGGGAGCGGACCAGCGCCGCCTCGAAGGCGTCCAGCGCCTCGCTGGTTCTCGAAAGGCCGCGCAGCGCGCGCGCCCGGCCGGCATGCGCCTGCACCTCCATGGACGGCGGCACCGCCTCCTGCGCGAGAACGTCGTCGAACCACGCCAGCGCCGCCCGGAACCGCCGCGACCCCAGCAGGTGCTGTCCCATGGCGAACCGGTCCTCCCGGCCGAAGGAGAGGGGGCGGTTCCGGAAACGCTCCGGTTCCGGCACGATGCCGAGCAGCGTCCCCTCCATGAGCGGAAGGACCATGTCGTCCCCCCCGTCCCCGTCAAGGTCCTGCAGAAAAGGAAACGCTCCGTGTCCCGGCACGTGAATCCTCTCGGGCAGCGTCGTTTCCCAGGCGATTTCCCGCGCCCCGGGAGACAGAATCACCGCCCGTCGCTCCCCGATGGCCACGATCTCCCCCGTGGTCTTACCCCCGCGCTTCAAGAACGAGAGGCGCCGGATCGGACGCCCCACGCCCCGGGCCCACTCGAGGCGCCCGTCTTCGAGGCCCAGACAGAACAGGTCGCCCCCCTCGTCCCCCACCAGCACGCGTCCCCCTTCCCCCCCTCCGCCGGGATCCGGCAAAACGGCGCGGATTCGCCCGCGCG
>CAZDSO010000048.1:0-25879 GCA_964508045.1 uncultured Planctomycetia bacterium
TCCCCGTCAGCGTTCTCAGTGTCGAGAGAGCCTGGGTTCACCGAATAGGTACGCCGGCCCCGTTTCCCGGATTACGGGAAAATGATGCGTCGATGACAGTTCCATGATATCCAGCCGGTATCCTTGGGGTCAGACAATGCGAACGAATGCGACCGGGGCCGCACCGGACAGGGAGAAAAGTTCAAAGGGGGGGGCTTTTCTCAGACTGGTGCGCGCCCTTTTTTTTTCTTGACCTTTTGCGGTCCTCCGAGTACAAAAAAGAGGGCAAAACGTTCGCGGAACGCGTTTTTTCCGGCCAAAGGGGCCCGAAGGAAAGCGAGATGGGCAGGTTCGACAACACGGGACGGGTGTTCGTCCGGCTTCCTCTCCCTCGTCTCGAGGCCTTTCACGACCGTCTCACCTTCCGGGACCCCCGCGGCTATTCCAGGAATCCGGGGATCCTGGAGGATGGACGCGGTAACCTCCTGGGCGCGAACAGGTTCAACGTCATCCACGAGTACCGCATCTCCAAACCCGACGCCATCCGCTTCCTCGAGGTCACGCGCGACGAGAACCCCATCCACGTCACCGAGGACATCGTTCCGGGTGCGATGACCCTCTCCAAGACGATCCTCCCCCTGGAAGCCCTGCTGGACGATTTCACCGTGGACCGGGTCAAGGCGAAGTTCACCGGCGCTTCGTTCTACGGCCAGAGGACGGTCAACCATTTCTTTCTCGAGGCCGGGGAGCGCGAGGGGGAAATCTCCGTGGGCGTGAACACGTACCAGGCGGGGAGAATCATCGCCAAGGTCGAGATGACCGGCTCCCTCCGCCCGGCCGAGGAGGTCCCTTCCGAGGAATCCCTGCGCGCCCCCCGCCAGAATCTGGACCTTTTGCGGGTGTTCTGCCGATCGCTGGGGGTGGAGCCCGGCCTCTACATGGAAGCGGGGGAAGTGAAACGAACGGCCTTTCCCAAGGCCTTCCTGGCTTCCCTTCCCTCCGGAGAGATGGTCCGCCAGCTCAAGGGCCAGGGGGGCATGCTGAACGTCCTCTCCCTGAATTTCGGCCGTCCTGCCTACCCCATCGCCGCCAAGAACCTCCCCGAAGTCCAGCTGGAGAAGGGACGGTCGGGACCCAAGATGTTCAACCGGGTCGTCACCAAGATCATCGACGGATTCCGGACCTATGGACGAGGCTTCGCCCTGGTCCATCGGGGCGCGGTCGGATTACAAAAAATTTGAGAAATCGAGGGAATTTCACGTAAGGTTTCCCCGAAAGGCCCTACAAAGTTGGTGGAGAGTTTTCCGCTTCTCCTCCAATCGAACCAACAGCGGAACCGAGACGCTGGAAGGAATCCCATCATGGCGAAATACTTCGTTTTCGCGATCGCGCTCCTGGCGATCCTGGGGCTGGCCGCGGCCGACATGTCCTATGGATGGGGACCCTGGGGAGGCGGGGGAGGATGGAGTCCTCCGGGAGGAGACCGTCCCGGCGGCGGAGGCAGTTCTCCCCCCGGCGGCGGATCGACGCCTCCCGGCGGCGGAACGCCTCCCGGCCGGACACCGGGCGGAGGTTCTCGCCCCGGCGGGTCGGGACCGGGGACCGCTCCCGGCAAGAGCGGCGTTTCCGACTGGAAGGCCAACCAGGAATTCGAATACGAGTACATCGAGGACCAGGAGCCCCAGTACCATCGGTCCGAGATGGCCGGTTTTTTCCAACCTCGGGGTTGATCCCGAACCGGCTGTTCGACCTCCCTCGGCACGGGGACCCAGCGCGTTCGCGGGGGGAGGGAACGTTCTTCCCGCCGGAGTAGAGAATCATGGCATTCGCCCATAGCCCCCGACGCCGGGCCGTCCTCGCCGGCATGCTCGGCCTCCTTTTTCTTTCGACCGCCTCGAGGGGGGAGGTGTTGACCCTCAAGACGGGCGAGAAGATTCGCGGGAAGATCCTGTCCCGGACGCCGGACAAGATCGTCGTGGAAACGCCGGCGGGCACGCGTGAGGTGGAGGCGGAAACGGTGGCCTCCGTGGAGGAACGCGCGCCGCTTCTGGACCGCTTCCACGCCAGGACGGAGCAGATCGTCGACACGGACCCGGGCGGTTTCTTCCAGCTGGCCGGTTGGTGCGCGGACAAGGGGCTGTTCGCGTTGCGGGAAACCGTCCTGACCTGGGTGATCGGGCTCGATCCGGATCATGAAGGAGCGCGCCAGGCGCTTGGATATTTCCGCGCCCGGAACGGGCAGTGGTTAAAGAAGTCGGGGCAGGACGTTTCCGAGGATCTGTCGGATCTCTTCCGGACGGCGCTGACCTGCTACCGGAAACAGGAGGACGAGCGGGCGGAGGAGATTCTGAAGAAGATCCTCGACAAGACCCCGGACTACCTGGACGCGGGTTTCCTTCTGGGCGATCTCGCGTATCTCCACGGGAAGATGGGGCACGCCAAGGCGCGGTTCAAGGAACTGGTCTCCATCGATCCGAAATACCCCTGGGGGCATTTCGGGCTGGCGCTGGTGGCGCTGGACGCCAAGCAGTACCCGGCGGCCGAAAACCATGTCCGGAAGGCCTTGGCCGCCTCGAACGGCGTCTCGCCGGTTTCGTACCGGCGGGACATCCAGTCCGAGTTCCACTACGTGCTGGGCCTGACGTTCCGGAAACGCGAGTCGAAGCACCGGGCCTCCGCGGAGAAGGCGTTCCGCGAGTCCACCAAGCTCAACCACCGGCATTTTCGCGCCTGGACGGAACGGGGGATGCTGGCCGCGGACAAGGGGAAGTACAAGGAGGCCTTCGCGGCCTTCCAAAAGGCGCTGGACGTCGAAAAGGACTACGTGCCCGCCCGTTTCAACTGGGGCGTGGCGCTGTACCGCACGGGCAAGCTCCGGGAAGCCATCCTGAAGCTCCGGCCCCTCACCCGCCCCCCCGGCCACCTCGAGGCCTACAAGATCGTGGGACGGTGCTTTCACCGGATCAACGACTTCCAGCGGGCCCGCCACTACTACGCGAAGTACATCGAAAAGGGCGGGAAAGACACGCGGGTCACCCAGTGGTTCCGGGAAGTCCAGTGAAGGATCCCCCGGGCGTCAGGGAAAGCGGGATTCCCGTTCCATTCAAGCCGGGCGTTCGTTTCTGGATTTCGGGACCCTGGGTGGGGTATTCTGGGCGGGATTTCCGGACGCGCCTGAACGACCTGAGGTTTTCGACCGATGCCTTCGTCGCCCACCGGGAGCGAATCGAACGCCGGGGGCCTTTCCCCGGAAGAGCGCGCGTTCTGCGCGGAAGCGGAGCGGCTTGGATTCCTCACGCCCGAGAAGACGCGGGAATGCGCAAAGGACCAGCGGAAGCGGCGCGCGGCGGGGAAGAGCGACCCGATCGCCTTCATCCTGATCGAGAAGGGATACCTGGAATCGGACCAGATCCAGAAGGTACGTTCCGGCCTGAAAAGGCGGGAGGCGAAGGAGAAGACACGCCCGAAGCCGAGAGGCAAGACGAAGCGTTCGGGCGCGTCGGCGGCTCCCAAAGCGCCGACGTCCCCGGCGGCCTACGGTTCCCGGGAGGACGAGGGCGAGCGGGAAGATCTCTTCGCGAAGATGGCGGTGAAGCTCGGGTTCATCTCGGAGGAGGATCTCCATAAATTCCTGGAAGGCGCAAAAGCCCAGGAAGGGGAGGAGAAACAGGATCCGCTGGGGTTCCGTCTTCTGCAGGCCGGGCTGTTGACCTCCCATCAGATCCGTCACATCAACGAGGAGGTCAAGAAGAAGGTGGGCAAGCCCCGGATCGCGGGGTACGAGCTGGAATCCGAGCTGGGGCGCGGGGCGATGGGGGTGGTGTTCAAGTCCCGCCAGGTGTCGCTGGACCGGCCCGTGGCCTTGAAGGTGATCCCGAAGAACATCTATGCGGGCGCCAGGTTCAAGGAGCGCTTTTTCCGGGAAGCGCGCACGGCGGGAAGGCTTAACCATCCCAACATCGTGAAGGCCATCGACGCCGGCGAGACGGGTCGGCACTACTACTTCGTCATGGAGCTCTTCGAGGGGAAGACCCTCCTGGACCGGATCGGAAAGAAGGGCCTCCCCGAATCCACGGCCCTGGACTACGCCATCCAGGTCACCCGGGCCCTCAAGCACGCCCACCAGGCGGGGCTGGTCCACCGCGACATCAAGCCTGAGAACCTGCTGGTGAGTCCGGACGGGAAAACCGTGAAAATCACCGACATGGGGCTGGCCAAGTCCACCGAGGAAAAGGACTCCAGCATCACACGCGAGGGCTCGACGGTGGGCACCCCCTTTTACATCAGCCCCGAACAGGTCGCCGCGCGCGCGGACGTGGATACGCGGGCCGACCTCTACGCCCTCGGGGGGACCCTGTACCACTTGATGACCGGCGCCCCGCCCTTCAAGGGCCCGAGCCCGATGCTGGTCATCAAGAAACACCTCGAGGAGAAGCCCGTGCCCCTCAAGATCCGCAACCCCGCCGTCTCGGCGGAGATGAACCGGATCGTGATGAAGCTTCTGGAGAAAAAACGCGAGGACCGCTATCCGGACCCCGCGGCCCTCCTGGACGATCTGGAAACACTGAGGCGCCTGGGACCGGCCCAGGCGGCCGCCCGCTCCGGCGCGAAAGCCCCGACCGCCTCGACGAAGAAACCGCGCAAGAAGACGTCCTCTCCCCTGATCCCCCTGGCGGCGGGAGGCGCCGCGCTTCTCGCCCTGATCGTGATCGGTCTGCTTCTCTTCGCCGGGGGCGGAGGCGACGGCGACCGGAACGGGGAACGCCCCGGCCCCGAGGACGATCCGGGAACCGACGTCGGCCCCGGCGACGCGACCGATCCCCCTGAAGACCGCTCCCAGGAGGCTTTGCAGGAAGCCAACCTCTACGCCCGGGATCATCCGGACGCGTTCGAGGGCATCCTCGCCCGCTACGAGGCGGTCCTGGACGAACATCCGGGGACGCCCGCCTTCGCTTCCGCGAAGGACGCCATCGAGAAGGTGAAAGCCCGCCGCCTCGACAAGGCCCGGGCGGAGGTGGAACGTCGCCGCGCCGAGGCGGAGCGGCTCGCCGGGCGGGAGGAATTCAGGGAGGCGCTCGCCCACCTCGCGGACGTCCCCGGGTCGCTCCGGGAGGTCGAAGGCATCGAGGGACGTCTCCGGGAGGCCGAGGAGGCGATCCGCGAACAGGCGCGCCTCGCCGTGGAGCGGCGCATCGAACGGGCGGAGGAGGCCGCCGCGAAAGGCGCCTGGGAAGAGGCCGTGGGCATCCTGGAAGGGGTGGAAGCCTTCGGCATGCCCGGCCTTCTCGACAAGGTGAAAGACCGCGTGGATGCCTACCGCCGGGAGAAAAAGACCGCCCAGTTCCGGGAGATCCACACGCGCATCCTCGACCGCATCGCGGCGGAAAATCTCGAAGCGGGGCTCCAGCTTCTTCGCGAACAGCTGAATCTCGTCGAGGACTTCGAGGTCAAGGACCGGCTGCGCCGGGACGTCATCAACATCGACCGGGCCAAGGGGGTCCGCGACTCCGCCCGTCGAAAGGCCGCTTCCCGGACGGATACGCTCACCCTGAGGCTCTCGGACGGCGAGGCCCTGGCCGCCCGCGTCTTCGTGGACGATACGAACCTCCGACTGAAGACGGCCGCGGGAGACCGCATCGTCCCCCTCACCGACCTGGCGTCGCCGGACGTCCACCGGCTGGCCCGCTGCGAGCGCCTGCCCGCCGCCTGTTATGCGTGGTACGTGAACCGGGACCTCCGCTACGTGTTGAAGCTCGCCGGCGGCAAGACCGAAGGGGAGGGCGAGATCTTCGACCTCCTGGAAATCGCCCTCTCCTGCGAGCGGGCCAGAATGCACTCCGGGATCCAGCGGCTGGAGGAGAACGCCGCCGATCCGTCCGCCTGGCTCGGGTTGATCAAGCCCTGGGGCGGGATCCCCTTCTTCACCGAGCGGGAAGGGCGCCTCCGCCTTCGGGCCTCCCGGTCCCTGTCCGGGGCGTCCGACCCCTTCCTCTTCGCCCAGGGACCGGGGCGGAAGACCGACGGCTCGCACAGCCTGGCGTACGATTTCCTCTCCCCCGTCCCCTTCGCCCAGTTCGTCACGGACGGTCGCGGCGCCTGGTCCGCCGGCTGGGGCCTTCTGGAACAACAAACCCGCCAGGCCGGCCTGATCGAGACCTACGCGCCCGGCGTATGGAGCCGGTTTCGCGTCGAGACCGAGGTCCGTCTGAGCCCCGACACAAAGGGCGTGGGATTCACCTTTCACCGCCAGGCGGACGGGCGCCGGTACGCGTTCGAGGTCCGGGACGGAAAGGAAGGGACGTTCGCCGCCTTCTACTTCCGCCCCCCGGGGCGCCCGGCCATGGTCCGCGCCGGCCAGCCCCTGCCGCTGGAGCATCCGGACCGGGACGCCTTCCACACCCTGACGCTTTCCGTCGAGAACGGGACCTTCACGGGAGGGTTCGACGGAAAGCACCTCCCGCTGGGACGAGAGGAGCGGCAATCCATCGACACGCACACCGAACTCGAGAAGGGGCGTCTGGGCCTCCGGGCCTCCTCGCCCGCCGTCTTTCGCGCCCTTCGCATCGACGGATCCCTCGACCCCGGGTGGTCGTCCCGCCTCGCCGGAACGCCCGTCCTCGAAGCCCTCGCGGAAAAGAACCCCGCGAAGCTCTTCGACGGCATCTCCACCCACGGGTGGGAGGTCCTGGCGGGCTCCCCTCGCGTCCAGGGGGAAAGCCTCCGCCTCGAAGGCCCCTTCACCGCCGTCCGGCACGCGTCCGGCTCGCTGTTCGACGCGCGCCAGTTCCTGCAGGTGCGCTTCCAGGTCCAAACGCTCGACGAAGGGGCCTTCCTCGTCGTGGGATTCCGATTCCAGCAAACCTGTCGCGCCCTGGCCATCCGTCCCCGACCCGGCGCAGCGTACCCCGAGGCGCTGCCTCCCCGGATGAAGGTCGTGGACGTTCCCCTCGGACAGGGCTGGCACACCTTCGTGCTCGTGGAGGACGCGGACGGCGTGGCGCTGTGGGCGGACCGGGTGAAGGTCTTCGTCGCCCCGGAGGATCAGATCAAGACCTGGCCGGACAGCCGCTTCCACCTCTTCGGACTCGGTCTCGCGTCCGCCGGCGGCGGACTCGAGGTCAAGGACGTCACGGCCACGCAGAAATCGTATTAAGAGACCGTCAAGGCCACCAGGATTCCATCCGTCCGTCTTGGAAGCAGGCGCCCTTCCGATGAAGGAATTCGACGACGATCTGCTGCTCGGGCGCCTTGCGGTCCGCAAGAACTTCTGCACGCAGGACGAGATCGAGTTGGCGCTCCAGGAACAGCGCCGCCGCGAGATGGAGGGCCGCTTCGACCATCTCGGATCCATCCTCGTGGAGCAGGGTGTCCTGACGCCGGCCCAGCTCGAGCGGATTCTTGCGTTCCAGAAGGAGGACGCAAGCGAGCTCAGCGTGCCGGGCTACGTGGTCCTGCCCGAGATCGGCCGGGGAGCCATGGGGGTCGTCTACCGGGCCCGGCAGCTCTCCCTGGACCGCATGGTGGCCCTGAAGGTCATCCCCAAGAGCGTCCAGACGGACCGCGAGTACCGGCAGCGCTTTCTCCGCGAGGCGAAGTCCGCGGCCGCGCTGGCCCACCCCCACATCATCAAGGCCATCGACGCCGGCGAAACCGTGGATTGCTTCTACTTCGCCATGGAGCTGTTCGAGGCGCCGAACCTTCTCCAAGTGCTCGAGAAGCAAGGCCCCTTCGACGAAAAGACGCTGCTCTCCATCGCGGTGCAGATCGCGGAAGCGCTCGAGCACGCCCGGGATCACGATCTCGTCCACCGCGACATCAAGCCGGAGAACCTCCTGTGGCACGCCTCGCGCGAGATCGTGAAGATCACGGACATGGGGCTCGCCCGCTCCACCTCCCGGGACGAGGAGAAAATCACCCAGGTGGGTAGCGCCGTGGGCACACCCTTCTACATGAGCCCCGAGATGGTCCGCGGCGAGAGCCAGGGGGATATCCGCGTGGATCTCTATTCCCTCGGGGCGACCCTCTACCACCTCGCCGTGGGCCGGCCCCCCTTCGAGGCGGACAACGCCTTCCTCGTCCTCCGCATGCACCTCGACACGCCCCTCGTCCCTCCCCGGCAGATCCGTCCGGACCTCTCCGAGGACTTCAACCGCATCGTCGAGAAGATGATGCGCAAGGATCCTTCCCGGCGTTACGGGTCCCCGCGCGAACTGCTGGACGATCTCGTCCGTCTCCGAGACGGCGTGCCCAGACGCCGAAGCGCGAAGTCGACCCGATCCAGCGCCCGCCTGCGCAAACGAAAGCGGAAATCCTCGAACACGGCCGTGGCCGTGGCCGCCTCGCTGGCGGCCCTGGCCGTCCTCGCGGGGGCCGTCTGGTTCTTCCAGCACGGCGCGGGCGACGGCGGGCCGGGAGATGGCCAATCCCAGAAACGCGAATCGCCGGGGCAGGCCCCGCCGGCCCCCCCGAGCCCCCCCGGGCCCGACCGGACGCAGGAAACGCCCCCGCCCCCCTCCGAGACCCCCGTGGAACAGACCGGCGAGGAGGCGTTCCAGGAAGCCCTCGCCTTCGCCGAGGCGCACCCCGACCAGCCGCAGGAAGCCGCCAGACGATTCGAGAGGGTGGGACGGCGTTGCCCCGACGTCGCCGAAGCGTGCGCGGAGAAGGCCGCGCTGTTCCGCGTCAAGGCCCGGGAAAAGGCCGTGGCGGAGATGAAGGGCGAGGTGGAGACGCTGGTGAAGGGCAAAAAGTACGGCCGGGCCATCAACCTGCTTCACGCCTTTCCCATACAACACCGCCTGCCGCCCGACGTGGCGGAGGACATCGCCGAACGCGGGAAGGCGATCCTGGCCCGCGCGCGAAGCGAGGCGCGCAAGATCGAGCGGGAAGCGCGGGGCCTTTTCGAGGCGGGACGGACCGAGGAGGCCCTGTCCCGGCTCGAAACGATCTCCGCCTTCGAGGTGGCCGTGCTGACGGCGCACTCGAAAAGGCTCATCCGGGAATTCCAAAAAGATGCACAACGGATCCGCGCCCTCCGGCGCCATCTCGACATCCTGGACGCCGTGGACCGGCGCGGCTTGTCGGAGGCGATGGCCGAACGCGAAGGGGAGGGGAAAACGGGGCCGGAAGGCCGGGATCTCGCGCTGGCCATCAAGGCCCTGGAGGCGGCCGTGGAGGGAGCCCGGCGTCTCGCCGGGGAGGAACCCACCGTTCTGCTGCGCGACGGACGGCGCCTGCGGATCCGGATACGGTCGGCCGGGAAAGACGGGCTCGTGCTCGAGGACCCGGGGGATCTCCCCACCCCGATGCCATGGAAGCAGATCGCCTTGGAGACGCTGGGCCGCTGGGGGGGACCGGACGCTTCCGGCCGGGCGCTTGCGGCGCTCGCCTGGTACCTCTACCGCGACGCGCACCGCGCCGGGGCCTTCCTCGCTTCATCCATGGGCGAGAGGTCGAACGCGGATGCGTTCCAGAAAAAGATGGCCGACGCCGCCCGGATGGATCTGGCGAGGCGCCTCGAGGCGTGCAGGCGCGCGATCGAGGAGGGGCGATCCACGGAAGCCCGGGGGGATCTCTTGGACCTCCTGGCCGACAACCGGTCGCATTCCTTCTTCCGTGACTTCGAGAAGGAGGTACGGTCGCTGTGGGCGCGCGCCGCGAAAGACGACGGGCACGGGGGCGTCTCGCCCTTCGCGTTCCACGGCCGCGTTCTTCCGCAAGGCGAAGGGCTGTGCGTGCGGTACGATTTCCTGGACCCGGGCGCGCTGGAGGACTTCCCCGTGAAGGGCCTGGACGTCTTCCGTCTCGAGGAGAGCCGCCTGGTCTGCACGGGGGGGGAGGGGGCGGGGAGCCTGCTCTCGTGTCCCGGGCGATGGCAGGAGGTCGAAGCCGCGATGTCCGTCCACCTGCCCGAGGGCGGCGCCCTTCGCGTCGTCTTCGATCCTCTTGAGGGGGAACGCACGGTGCTCGACGTGAAGCGCGGGCCCGAAGGGACGCGACTGGGGTTTCAGCGCGAGCTCCGCCGGGGAGAAATCTGGCGTCTCCACGCGCCGCAACGGGTGGAAGAGAGGGACGGGCTTTTTCCGCTGGAGGCGGGATTCGCGGGAGGGGAGATGTGGGCCCGCGCCGGAGCGGGGAAGACGGTGCGCGTCCCCGGTGAAAAGGCGGAGTCCGTCGGGCTGCGTCTGGAGGCGCTGGGCCGCTTCACGGTCTCCCGCCTCGAGATCCGCGGCGTCCCGGAACGCCGCTGGCTCGAGTCGCTTTCGACGTGGCAGAGCCGTCGAGCGGCCTTCGTGGCGGGGGAGGCCGTGGAATTCGCAAAGAAGCTCCCGGGAGGGCAGTGGCGCGCGGAGGGAGGCGAGGTCGCGTTCGGCGAGGACGGGATCGCCTTTCACGGCGGGGAAGAGGGGACCCGGATCTGGGTGCCCGAAGCGCGCTCCGTGGTGGAGCGGGGCTTCGGACTCGCAGTCACCGTCGAGTTCCGGCGGAAGACGGATCGCGGCTACTTTTTTCTCACCGTCCCGCTGGACCGCCGGAACGTGAGCTGGCTCGTCGTTCCGGAGCGGGAGGAAACGCCGCCGGCGGGGGCCCCCAAGGACGTTGCGGTACTCTCGGCGTTGCCCTTCTCCGACGGCGCCTGGCACGCGGTCCGCCTGGAAGTCCAGCGGGACACGGCGACCCTCTACGCGGACGGCCTGATCCGCGAGATGTTCGCCACCGAGGACCTGGCGGGCATGGAACGGGCGGCGTTGAAGCCCCGGGGGCTCGGGTTCGGGGCGATCGGCGGCCGGTGGGAGGTCCGCTCCTTCCGCGTTCGCACGCTGCGCTAGCGGCCCCTCGCGGCAATCTGGACGGCGAGGTTCTACGGCCCTTCGGGCGTCACCTTGTAGACCATGTCGTTGGGCCGGGCCCGGTCGCCGAGCTTGACGCCGATCTCCTCTCCCGGCCCGGCCTGCTCCACGTCCTTTCCCATGACCTGCAGGCTCTTGATCTCCGCGGTGAGGTCGGTCGTGTGGCCCTTGATGTGAAGCGTGTCGCCGACCTGGACGCTCCCCTTCTCGATCATGATGCCCGCCACGCCGATCTTGGCGAAGTAGCGCGTGACCTTTCCGACTTCTTCCTCCGGCATGTCCTGTCCTCCAAGAGGTCTTTGATCAACCATTGTATCCTTGACGACCCGTCCGAACATCACTCTTGTAAGGAACCGGGCGGTTTTGGATCTGAAACGACAGGAAACCCTGCTGAAATCTCCCCTCTGGAATCTGAAATCCCTACTCCGCCAATGCGCGAGGGCCCCTCGTCGGTCACTGCTCCATCAGCGCCCTCGCCACGGCCTCGACGGCCGGGTTGCCGGGGTCCATGGCCAGCGCGTCGCGGGCGAAGGCGGCCGTGAGGGCCTCCACGCCCTCGCCGATGGGGGCGGAGGCGATGGCCACGTCCCGGAGGAAGAGGGCGCGGCGCGCCGGCGTCCGTCCGAAATGTTCGAGATAGGGGGAGAGGCCGCGCACGTGCTCCAGCATCTCCGCCTGGATCCGGTCGCCGATGTTGAGGTGCATCGTCCGGGGCGTGGAGAACTCGATCCGGGCGTTGTCGTCGGTGTTGAGGGGGCCCTCGCCGGCGAAGGCCTCCAGTTCCTCGGGTCCCTCCATGAAGTGGGACAGCAGGGTCTCCAGGCTGTCCACGCCGACGCGGTCGAGATCGGAGGCGACCGCCTGCAGCCGCACCCGTCCGGAGGCCCGGCGGGCGTCGATCGTGAAGGGTTCGCTGGATCCGATCAGCATCAGGTCGACGGACTCCTTCGAGTAGAACACGTAGGTCGTGGGGAAGACGGACAGGAAGGTCCGGACGAGGCATTTGACGTCCTTCGCGCGCAGGGCGTAGAGCTGGAGCCACTGGCAGTAACACCCGCCGGGCTTGAGGCGCGCGCGCGCGATCTCGTAGTAGTCCTTCGTGAAGAGGTTGGCGGCCACCGTCATCCAGGGATTCGAGGGTTCGGAGATCACGAGGTCGAAGGTGCGATCGGTGACCAGGAGGTGGTTCCGCGCGTCCTCGTGGATCACGCGGAGGCGGGGATCCTCCAGGGGGCGGTTGTTCCAGTCGTCGAAGTAGCGGGAGGCCTCCAGGATGGCGGGCTCGATCTCCACGGCCGTGAGGCTTTGCAGGGGATGCAGCAGGGCGGAGCCCACGGTGGTTCCGCTGGCGAATCCGACGACCATCACGTCCTGGTTGGCCGGCGCCACCGCCATGGGAATCTGGGCCAGGAGGACCTGGGTGGGCATGTCCATCTTGCTCGAGGCGTCCACCTTTCCGTTGGTCGCCATGTAGCGGTGGCCCTTGCCCTGGTCCACGACGCAGACGGTGGTCGTGATGCCCTCCCGGTAGAAGAGGAGGTCGCGGCTGGAGAGGAACCGCTTCTTCACGGCCTTCCGGCTTCCGTCCTCCAGGTTCGGATCGAGGGCGTACTTGTACAGCCCCCGGGACATGAGCAGCCGGTTCCACCGGGGGGCGGCGAGCAGGGCGAACACGCCGAACCCGACCGCCACGGACGCCATCGCCAGGCGGAGGGTCGACGCCGATTCGGTTTCGGCTTTCCGCCCGGCGTGCCACAGCGCCGCCGCGCCCATGAGGGCGTTCGCCGCAAGGCCGATGAGCAGCGTGTTCTGGATGCCCAGCGCCGGGAGGAGGAGGAACCCGCCCGCGAAGGAGCCCAGGATGGAGCCCATCGTGTTGATCGAGTAGACCCGGCCGACCAGCCGTCCCGTCTCCTCCCCCCGTCCCGCCCGGATCTGGACGGCCAGGGGAAACGCCGCCCCCAGAAGCCCGGCCGGGGCCAGCATCACGAGCCCGGAGATCAGGAACTGGAGGAAGGTCAGGTTGGCGTAGGACAGGTTCGTCTTCGAGGCCACGACGTGCGCCTGGGCGAAGGAGGCGTACAGGTAGGGGATCTCGCTGAAGTAGGTGAGCGTGAAGAAGACGGCCACGGCCACGCCGGCCTGGACGGCGCCGAACGCCGCCAGTCCACGACCTTCCTTCAGGCGTCTCAGAAAGGGGGTGACGACGGCGGCCCCGCCGGCGAGGCCCGTGAGAAAGGTCACCAGGATCACCGTGAAGGCGTAGACGGACGATCCGATCATGAGGTGGAGGATACGGCTCCAGGCGACCTCGTAGGTCATGGCCACGAATCCGGAGAGAAAGATGAGCCAGAGCACGAGCCGGAATCCCGGGGGCCGCGGGAGGGCGGGTTTCGGGCCGGCCTCGAGGCCTTCCGGGGCGGGCGTCCCGGGGGCCAGGGGGGCGGGGTACGGGCCTTGCGGGGCCACTTCCGGCGCGGGGGTTCGCACGCGGAAGGAGAGCAGGATCACGGCAGCGCCCAGGAGGAGATTGGTCGCGGCGGCGGCCCAGAGGGAGGCGGAGACCCCGACGGCGGGCAGGAGGACGAAGCCGGCGAGGAGGGCTCCGGCCACGGCGCCGCCCGTATTCACGGCGTACAGGAGGCCCACGCGGAACCCGCGCCGGCCGCGTCGGCGCGCGAGGAAGGCGGAAAGGACGGGAAGGGTGGCGCCCATCAGGACGGTGGGGAGGACGATCACGCTCCCGCAAAGGAGGAAGCGGATGAGGGAAAAGGCGTAGAAGGAGGGATGGAACAGCGCCCAGGCTTCCCGGAAGAGGGGCACGAGGGCGTCGAAGAAGAGGGGGACGCCGAGGGCGTAGAGGCCGATCCCGATCTCCATGATGCCGTAGACGCGGGCGGGATTCCGGAAGCGGCGCGCGTAGCGTCCGGCGAGCCAGCCGCCGAGCGCCAGCCCCCCCATGAAGGCGGTGAGGACGGTGGAGACGGCGAAGGTCGTGGAGCCGAAGACGAGGATGAGCATGCGCGTCCAGACCACCTCGTAGGCGAGGCCGGCCGCGCCGGAGAGGAAAAAGAAGAACGCGAGGGTCGCGAACACGGAGGCCCGGGCGGAACGGGGGGCCGTGGCCGCCCCGCCTTGCTCCGTCGCCGTCGTGTCGTCTCCGTCGGGCATCGGAATTCTCCGACCGGACGCAGGGTCCTGTCTGGGCGCGCAGAAATTCCATGGACAACACGCCGTCTCGAAAGTATAAGAAATCCTGTTCAGCGTGGCGAAACCCCCATCGCGCGGCGGAGATTTTCCTCCGCGCATCGCGGCAAAAGAGGCATCGATGAACCCCGACATCCGGCTGGACGCATTCCGCTCCCAATACGCCGGGATGGACAAGGACGCGTTCCTGGCCCGTTTTCCCTCCCCCTTCCTCCTGATCAACACCACCGGACTCGATGTCCGTCGCGAAAAGGCCGACAAGGCCGGGGGGGGCAGGAAATCCACGATCCTGCAGGATCCGGAAAACGCGGAAAGCACGGTCTTCACCCTGATCTACCCCGTCGAGACCTCGGAGAGAAGCGGAGCCGGAAGCGCCGTCACGGTGGGCCGGGCCGCCGAGAACGACATCATCGTACCGAACCCCTGCGTGTCGAGAAGGCACGCCGTCTTCCAGGGCGACGCGGCGGGAGAAGCCTTCACGATCACGGACGTCGGATCGAGCTACGGGACCGCCCTCGAAGGACGACGTCTGCCCTCCGGGAAAGCCGTCCCCATCCAACCGGGCGACACGATCGTCTTCGGCCAGGCGGCCCATTGCACGTTCCTTTCGGCCGAGGACCTCTTCCGCTTTCTCCAGACGATGGAACAGGTGGAAGAGGACACATGAACCTCCCGAAGGCGAACAACGGAGAGAGAGGATGAACCTCAGCGAATTTCGCCGGACCTACGATCTTGTGGACCGCGACGGCTTCCTGGAGACGTTCCGGGCGCCCTTCCTGCTCGTGAACACGACCGATCCCGATCGCGCCAGCAAGGAGAAAGGCGGGAAAGCCGCCGAGGTGTGGTCGAAATCGACGATTCTCAGCAATCGATCGAACGGGTCCGGAACCCTCATCAGCGCGGTCTTCCCCCTCGGGGAACCCGGTCGAAAGGGCGGTGAAGCTACGCTGACGATCGGCCGCTCGAACGAGAATGACATCCCCATTCCGAATCCCAGCATATCCCGGCGCCATGCCCGGATCGACCGGGACGCCTCCTGGGAGACCTTCTCCCTGGCGGACGTGGGGTCCAGCTACGGCACTACCCTCAACGGAGCCCCCCTGCCCCCGAAACAGGCCCACCGCCTCCAAAACGGGACCACGGTCGTCTTCGGCCAGGTCGCCTTCTGCACCTTCTTCTCGCCGGGGGATTTCTTCAACTTCCTCCATATCCTCGACGCGTCGAAGGAAAAAGAGTAAGCTTTTCCCGGTTCGATGAAACGTCCCCCCCCCCCCGTACCGTCCCCTGGAAAGGCCTCGACATGACCAGACCTCTCCTCCGGGCCTCCGCGCTCGCCTGCCTCCTCGCCGCCGCGCCGTGGGGATGCCAGGGCGGAAGCGACGACCCGGAGCCGGCGGGTCCCGCCTGGGGCGCCCTCTACGGCGTCTCGCCCGTGGTGGACACCGCCTATTCCCCGGCGTTCGACGTCGCCTTCGCCGTCACCCGCAACACGGGGTTCCGGTACTACGACGGCTCCACCTGGCGCCACTACCTGACCAACAACGCAGGCCTTCTGTCCAACCGGGGCCGGGCCCTGGCCGTGGACGACCAGGGCATCGTCTGGATCGGGACCGACCGGGGCGTCTCCCTCTTCGACGGGTCCACCTTCGCTTCCGTCACGGTCTCGACGACGGGCCATGGGCTCGTGAGCAACGACATCCTGTCCCTGTTCTGCGACGGAAGCGGCGACATGTGGGTCGGGACCTCCGCCGGGGCCTCCGTCTACTCGCGGACGTCGGGCTGGACCACGCTCACGTCCGGTCTCGCGAGCCTCCACGTCACCGCCGTCGGGCAGGACGGTTCGGGCAACTTCTGGTTCGGGCACGACGGCGCCGGGCTGACCCGCATGACCCCCTCGGGATTCACCGTCTTCGATACGGGAAACGGCATGGCGAACGGCGACGTCCGGTCCGTCGTTTTCGGCCCCTCCGGCGACGGCTGGATCGCCACGGCCGGCGGGCTCCACCGGTTCGACGGAAGCGTCTTCCACCTGGAGACGACGGGCACGGGCCTTCCCTCGAACGACGTCCGGGACGCGGTCGAGGACGCCTCGGGCGCGGTCTGGGCCGCGACGGGCGCCGGGCTGGCCCGGCTCGAAGGAAGCTGGACCACCTACCCCGCGTCGTCTTCGGGCCTGATGAGCGCGGACACGCTGTGTCTGGACCTGCAGGGGTCGTCGGTCTGGGTGGGATCGGCGGGAGGCCTCAACCGGTTCGGCTATCCCTCGTCCTGGTCCCGGTACGGGCTGGCGAACGCATCGCTTCCCTCGAACACCGTCCACGACGTGGCGCGGGACGCGTCGGGCTACACCTGGTTCGCTTCCGAGGCGGGGCTCACCCGTTTCACGGGTCCGTCCTGGACCACGTGGGACGCCTCGAACAGTCCGATGAACGGTGACGTGGTTCGTCGCGTGCTTCCCGAGGGGACGGAGGTCTGGGTGGGCACGGACACCGGCCTGTACGGGTTCGACGGGACGGGATGGGCCGCTTTCGACCACGCGGGGGGCGACCTGCCCTCCGATCTCGTGCGGGATCTCGCGCTCGACGCCTCGGGGTCGCTGTGGATCGCCACGGCGGGTGGCGCGGTCCGGCGGGACGCGGGGGGCACCTTCACGACCTTCACCACGCTGGAGGGGCTCGGGTCGGATGACGTCCGCGGGATCGAGGTGGACGCCGGCGGCGTGGTCTGGGCGGCCACGGCCGCGGGCCTCTCGCGATACGACGGGATCTGGACGAACTTCTCCACGGGCACGCATGCCGGCCTTCCCTCGGACCTCTTGAGCGACGTGGCGTGCGACGCGGGGGGCGTCTGGGTGGGGACGGAGGCCTCGGGGGCGGCGTTCTACGACGGCTCGTCGTTCACGGCCCACGACGCTTCCCAGGGGAAGCTTCCCTCGGACGTTGTGCGGTCCGTCTGCACGAGCGCAAAGGGATTTTTCGCCGCCACGGACGCGGGGCTGGTCCGCTTCGACGGATCGTCCTGGACGGTCTTCACGGAGACGTCGTCGGGGCTCCTCTCGAGGGACCTGGATGCGGTCTCATCGCTTCCCGGAGGGGATGTCTACGCGTGCACGCGCGACGCGGGGGTGTCGATCTTGAAGCTTCCGTGAGGATCCGCGCGTCCTGGCGGGAGAAGAGCCGGGGCTGTCGGGACCCGCGCAACGTGCGGCGGGCAGCCTGCCCGCCGCACCTCGGCGACGCCGTTTTCAACACGGAGGCACCAAGGTATGAGGAGCGGGGACGCGTAGGGATTGGAGATTGGAGATTTTCGATTTTGGATTGGAGCAACGTGTAGGGGCGGGACACGGACCCTGAGCCCGTCGAAGGGCCCTGCCCAGACCGCAGGAACGTCTGCAGGTGCAGATGCGCATTCCGTGGGACCGACGCCTGGGGTTTTTCCGAGGGTCAACACAGCGAACCGCCGTGCTGCTTGTGGGAGGCGTGCCATGAAGTAGAGCGAAACGCTCTGCCGGAGGCATTCGCGCTGTGGCTGTTTTTCGGGGCGCGGGCTGACGTTCGTAGTGAGCCACGTAGCGGTTGCGGAGTGGCGCAGCAGCGTTGCCGAAGAGCAGACGACTTTGCGGCACTCCACTTCCCGCCGCCGCCTGTTTTGTGGATGCAAGGGCTATGGCGGACTTCGCGTTTCGTGCTTCACTTTGACGGTTGCAAGTTTCTAAGGGTCCCCCCGGGGTATTTCCATGGAGGCGGGCGCGGAAAGAAAGGGAAGACCACGACTTTCCGACATCGCGAATGCCTCGCTCCCGGCCCCGCCTTGATCCCTCCCCGCCTCCGTAGTAGATTGGTCTCCCGTTTGCGAACCTCGTCTCTTGGGGGAGCTTGAAGGTGGCGGATCTCATGACGCGCGAGCAGGCCCGGGCCCTGCTCGAGGAACACATGACCTCGGACGTGTTGATCAAGCACTGTCTCGCCAGCGAGGCCGTCATGCGCGCGGTGGCCGCGCGCCTCGGGCGCGACCCGGATCTCTGGGGCGTGGCGGGGCTCCTCCACGACCTGGACTACGAGTCCACCAAGGACGACCCCTCGCAGCACGGGCAGAAGACCACGGAGATCCTCGAGGAGCGCGCCGGGACGCACCCCCTGCCGGCCGAAGCCCTCCAGGCCATCCGTGAGCACAACGCCGAGAACCTGGGCATCGAGCGGGCGTCCGAGTTCGGCAAGGCGCTGACCGCCTCCGAGACCATCACCGGCCTCGTGGTGGCCACCGCCCTGGTCTACCCGGACAAGAAGCTGGCTTCGGTGAAGGTCAAGTCGATCACCAAGCGGATGAAGGAGAAGGCGTTCGCCCGGAACGTGAACCGGAACCACATCCGGGTCTGCGAGGAGATCGGGATACCCCTCAAGGACTTCGCCGCGTTGAGCCTCGAGGCGATGCGCGGCATCTCCGACGCGCTCGGCCTCTGAGAGAGACGGGGGCAAGGGGAAACGGGGAACAGCATTGATGTCGTTTTCGCGAGTACCTTGTTCCAGGCAAGCGTGACGCCTCATGGACCTGAGCGAGGAAGAAATCCTGTTCGCCAAGATCGCGATCAAGAACCGGGCGTGCAGCCGGGAGAAGATCGACGAGGCGATCGATCGGGTGTCCGAAACGGAAGGAAAGCGGCTCGCGGACGCGCTGGTCGAGCTGGGCCATCTTTCCCGGGAGACGGCCCGGCGGATCGACCGGGCCCTGAAGGCGGCCCTCGACCAGGCCCGGCAGGAACCTTCCCCCGCGACCGGAGACGCGAAGGGCGATGAATCCGACAGGCTGGAGGTCTACCGGCACTGCGCGCAGTGCGGCCGCGACGTGAAGCTGACCCGGGAGGAGACGGAGAGGGGGGTGGTCTTCTTCGGTGAGTTCTACTGTTCCTCCTGCGCGGAGAACCCCCTCCGGCAGCTTCGGATGCAGGATGTCCGACACGCCCGCGCGACGCGGAAGCTGAACCTGAATCTCGGGGCGCCGGCCGCGGTCGGGACGGAGGAGAAGGAGCCGGAGACGGACGAGGAAGGTCCGGTGCCGCCCCCGCCGCGGATCGAGGCGCCGGCGGAGGAGGCGCCCAAGAAAAGGGTGAAGAAAGCCGAAGCGGCCTTCCCCCCCCCGTCTGCCAAGAAATCCGCCGAGAAGCCCCCGCCCCTCCCCTCGACGGCCTCGGTGGACGAGATTCCCGAGGACGCGGTCCGCGAGGTCGAGAAACTGGTCTCCCGGGGCAAGCGCGACCTGGCGAAATCCCGGCTGGGACGCATGCTCAAGGTCTCGGCGGCCGAGGCGGACTCCGCGCTGAAACGGATCGAGGAGCAGCTGGGCCAGGAAGCCCCGTCCTCGTCCCGGGGTCTGTTCGGGTTCGCGTCGCGCTGGAAGCGTTCCGCGACCTTCAGCCTGAACGTCCGGCGCAAGAACTGGGCGCGGGTGGTGGAGGAAGGTCAAGCCTGGATCGCCGAGGAGCCGGAAAACGTCGAGGTCCTGAACACGCTGGGTCTCGCCTACCGGGAGGAGAAGAAACGGGACCGGGCCGAAAAGACGTTCCTGCGCGCCCTGGAGGTGGACGGCGAGGCGCTGGAGCCGAGGGTCAACCTGGCCGATCTGCTGGCGGACGGGGAGCGGTTCGAGGAGGCCCTGGCGGCTTACGGGAAAGCGCTCGAGGTGGACCCGGAAGACGAGCGTGCGGCGCGGGGCCGAATCCGGGCGACGGAGGCCCTGGGTCGTCCGGAGGAGGCGCTCGAGACGCTGGAGCGTCTCGCGGCGTCGGAGCCGAAGGATGTGGGGGCTCTCATCGAGAAACAGATGGCCGTCCACTACGGGCGGGGCGACCTGGAGGAGGCGTCCAAGCTCTTGTCGTCGCTTCTCAAGAAGGAGAAGCGGCCGTGGGACCGCGGCCTGGCGTGGGCGGAGAAGCTGCTCGCGGAGAATCCCGATTCCGCGAAAGCCTGGCGCCAGCTGGCCCGGATCCGGGAGAGGCGGGGGGAGGGGGGCCCGGCGCTGGAGGCGTACCGGCGGGCCCTGGCGGTTCAGCCGGGGGAGCCGAGGAGTCTGAAGAAGCGCGGGACGCTGGCGGCGAAGCAGGGGCGGATCGGAGAGGCGGTGGAGGCGTTGCAGGATCTGGTCGAGTCGGGGGAAGGGGATTCGGAGGATCTGGCGGCGCTGGCGCGTCTTCTCCGGGAAGCGGGCCGCAGCGCGGAGGCGGCGGAGCGGTTCAAGGCGTGGGCGGAGACGGAGGAGCCGGACGCGCCCGGGCTGCTGGCGTTCGGGCGGACGCTGGTGGACCTCGGACGGCTCGAGGAGGCGGATTCCGTGCTGTCGAGGGCCGCGGAGATGGGGCTCGAGGAAGCGTCCTCGGATCGGGAGCGCCTCGGGCTCGTCCGGCTGGACGGGGAGATCGCCTCGCTTCTGGAGACGCTCGCCGAGGGCGTCCCGAAACCCTCGGTGCATCTGGACCTGGCCCGCCGGTTCGTCGCGCGAGGCCTGGTGGGTCCCTCCGTGGCCCAGGCCATGATCGCGGCCCAAGCGAGCGACGAAAAGGCGCGCGGGGATGCGGTGTCCTTTCTCTCGGAACGCTTCGAGGCGGACCCGGGTGACCGGCGCCTCGCCTTTTTTCTCTCGGAGACGTTCCGCGACGCCTCCGAGCTTTCCCGGGCCGCGGACGTGATCGGGCGCTACGCCACGGTCCACGCGCACGATGCGGAAGCAAACCGCGCCCACCTCGATCTCCTGATCGCGGCGGGCCGGTTCGAGGAGGCGCTGGACCGCATCGAGGTCCTGTTTCCGCTGGGGGAGGCGTACGGGGCGCCGGTCCGGGGGGCCCTGGAGACGCTGCGGTCCGCGGGCGGAGAGGATCCGCGGATTTTCCTGTTCCTGGGAAGGGTGAAGGAGAGGGAGGGGGATGCGCACGGGGCCATCGAGGCGTTCGAGCGGTACCGGAAGGAGGCGCCGGACGCCCCGAGGGTCTCCGCGGAGGATCTGGCGGCGTTGTACGAGAGGGCGGGGGACGCCGAGGGCATGTGCGCCTGGGCCGCGAAGGCCCTGGCGGAGGGCGCGGGCGACTTGCTGATGCGGCTGAAGCTCTCCGGCACCCTCTTCTCGCTGGACCGGCTGGACGAGGCGGAAACGCATCTCCAGGAAACGCTCGAGGTCGATCCGGGCAACCGGACGGCGACGGATCTTCTCGCCCGGCTGGAGAAGAAGAAACGCGAGCAGCAGCTGGACGATCTCGAATCACGTTTCCGGAACGATCCCCAAGACGCCGAACTGGGCATCGAGCTCGGCAAGACGCTTCTGGCCGAGGGGCGCACTGAGGAGGGCGTCCAGATCCTCAACCGGTGCCGCGCCGACCGCGAGTCGGGCTGGAAGGCCATGGAAGCGCTCTACAGCCATTACCGCGCCGAAGGCAGCTTCTTGAAGGCGCTGGCGGCCCTGAAGGAACTGATGCCGCGACGCCGGCCGCCCCGGGATTCCCGGGAATGGAAGGAGATCACCTACCGCATGGGGGATCTGTACCTTTCCCTGGCGGACCCCATCCGCGCCGGCAAGGCCTTTTTCGACATCTACAAATCCGACCCGGGCTTTCGGGACGTCAAGGGAAACATGAAGCTGGTGGAAGTCCTGGAAGAGCTCGTCGACCCGGACCGGGCGGGAGCGGGCAAGCAATGGCACCTGGGCATCGGCGGCAAGGTCGAGGGGCCTTTCGACCTTGCGGAAGTGAAGGAGTGGGTCGACGACGACCGGTTTTCTCCCGACGACCTCGTGTGGAAGTCCGGGCTTTCCGGATGGAAACGCGCATCCGAGGCCGATAGAATAGGGCTGCTTTTCAAGTACCGTGACCGGTTGTGAGGGCCTCCACCCGACCCTTCCCCACATCGCACCGGTGAAAAGGAGACTGGGACATGGCAGAACAGGAAGACAGCGCCGCCGCGGAACCGGAAGAGCGCCAGGCGGAGAGCGGCACGCCGGCCGAGGCACAGGAAGACGGGTCCGCCGGCAAGGATGGCAATGATCCCTTGCTCGGCGAGCTCATGGGCAAGGCCAAGCATCTCGCCAAGGGCAAGGGGCGGGTCCTGAAGCGCGTCAAGATGGAGGATCTGCAGGCCATCGCCAGCAAGGTCTACCAGGCCAAGATGGACAAGGTGAAGGGGGACCTGACCTCCGAGGCCTCACAACTGAGGAGCGACTACGAGCAGAAGCTCTTCGCCGCCCAGGGCGAGGTCGCCGAACTGAAGGGGCAGGTCGCCGAACTGGGTTCGGAAAAGGCCGAGCTGGAAGAGCAGCTCAAGAACGCCCAGGGCGAAGTCTCGGACCTCCAGGGGCGCATCGCCGAGCTGGCGTCCCTGAAATCGGACCTGGAGGAGAACCTGAAGATCTCCCAGGGGGAGGCGGAAGAGCTGAAGGAGAGCGTGGCCGAGCTGGAGTCCGCCAGGGAAGAGCAGCAGGAGAGCCTGCACGCCTCCCAGGGAGAGGTCGCGGATCTCAAGGGAAACGTGGCCGAGCTGGCGTCCGCGAAGTCGGAGCTGGAGGAAAGCCTGCACGCCTCCCAGGGTGAGGTGGCGGAGCTGAAGGGGATCGTGGCGGAACTGGAGGCGGCGAAGGCGGAACTCGAGAAAAGCCTGGAGGAATCCCAGGGGGAGGTGGCGGAGCTGAAGGGGAACGTCGCCGAACTGGAATCGTCGAAGACCGACCAGGAGGAGAGCCTGCACGCCTCCCAGGGCGAGGTGGCGGAACTGAAGGGGAGCGTGGCGGAGCTGGAATCCGCCAAGTCGGCGCTGGAGGAGGACCTGCACGCCTCCCAGGGCGAGGTGGCGGAGCTGAAGGGGAACGTCGCCGAGCTGGAATCGTCGAAGTCGGCGCTGGAGGAGGACCTGCACGCCTCGCAGGGCGAGGTGGCGGAGCTGAAGGGGAGCGTGGCGGAACTGGAATCCGCCAAGTCGGCGCTGGAGGAGGACCTGCACGCCTCCCAGGGCGAGGTGGCGGAGCTGAAGGGGAACGTCGCCGAGCTGGAATCGTCGAAGTCGGCGCTGGAGGAGAGCCTGCACGCCTCGCAGGGCGAGGTGGCGGAATTGAAGGGGACCCTGGCGGAGCTGGAGCCGGCGAAAGCGGAGCTGGAGGAGAGCCTGCACGCCTCGCAGGGCGAGGTGGCGGAATTGAAGGGGAGCGTGTCGGAGCTGGAGTCGTCGAAATCGGCGCTGGAGGAGAGCCTGCAGGCCTCGCAGGGCGAGGTGGCGGAGCTGAAGGGGAGCGTGGCGGAACTGGAATCGTCGAAGTCGGCGCTGGAGGAGAGCCTGCACGCCTCGCAGGGTGAGGTGGCGGAATTGAAGGGGAACGTCGCCGAGCTGGAATCGTCGAAGTCGGCGCTGGAGGAGAGCCTGCACGCCTCGCAGGGCGAGGTGGCGGAGCTGAAGGGGAGCGTGGCGGAGCTGGAAGCGGCGAAGGAAGCGCTGGAGGAAGAGGTCCGGGAATGGGAGAACCGGACGGAATTCCTGACCCGCGGTCTCGAGTTCATGGACGTGGTCCAGGAGTTCGACTTCCAGGGGTCCCTGCAGATGGTGGACGCGGCGAGGCAGCAGGTGACGGAACTGCTGAAAGGGGCGGGGGCGGAGGCCCAGGAAACCCTGGTGATGATCATGACGGAGCTCGAGGACATCCGGGAGGACCTCGCCGGGAATGAAAAGGAATACAGTCGACGGATCGATCTGATGTACGAGAACAAGGCCGGCGTCCACGAGGTGTTCGGTCTGATCGAGGTGCTCGACGGGAACCGCATCCTGATGGAGCGTTTCCAGTTCGTCATGAACCTCTTGAATTCGGTGGGATCATGAGCGCGCAAGCCTTCCCGGAGATCGGACCCGACGCGTTCGAGGAGCCCCCGCAGATGGCGGCCGGCCGGCCGGCCGGTCTGACGATCATCGCCGTGCTGGCCTGGATCTTCGGCGGTCTGAATCTTCTTTGCACGCCTTTCAACATGCTGACGCTTTTCCTCCAGCCGGGCGGGGGATTCGGAGGGGCGCCGAATCCCATGGCGGAGGTGTTCGCGCAGCTGCCGTGGTTCAGGGGCTACGGCGTGGCCATGGCCGTGCTCGGTTTTCTCGCCTCGGGGGTGCTGGTCGCGGGCGGGGTGGGCTTGTTCCGCCTGCAGCGCTGGGGCTGGCATCTCTTGAACGGGTACGCCGTTTTCTCGATCCTGCATTCCCTGGTGGCGCTGGGCGTCAACTACGCCTACGTCCTTCCCGTCATGCAGGCCTCGGCCGCCTCTTCCAAGGGCGGACCTTCCCTGGCCGGAACGATGGGCTCCGTGGCCTGCTGCGGGCTGCTCGGGCTGATCTTCCCCGTGGCGATCCTGATCGTGATCAACACGGGCGCGGGGGCGGCGGCGAAGCCGCCGAAGGCGGATCCGTTCGGGGGCTTAGGGCCCGCGCAAGAATAACTTCCCATTTCCAGATCGCAACGATGACATGGTCGGCCCTCGTCACCGCTGGCTGCGTACTTCGCGCCTATTTCTTGTCGACGAAGAGCACGGGCACCAGTCCTCCGCCCTGGTGGACGTTGATGATGTTGCCGGTGGAGGCGCGCAGGAAGGCGCCGGCGAACTCGCCGCCGTGGGACCAGAAGTTGATGTTGACGTTCTTCTGCTCGAAGCCCTTCAGGGTCTCCCCTTCCATGACGGGGAAGGCGTCCTGCGGGATGTCGACGAATTCCTGGACGGCGTACTCGTTGCCGGGTGCGAGCGCCGTCTCGATGGCCTTGTCCCACTCGCTCGCCGTGGCGTCGCGGCCGATGATCACGCCGAAGCCGCCGTAGCCCTCGTTCTTCTTGATGACGAAATCGTCCTTGCGCTCGCGGACGAAGGGGACGAGATCCACCTCCTTGCCCTTGAAGTCGGCCTTCTCCTCGGCGAACATCCGCGTCCAGGGGATGAACGCGTGCGCCGCTTCCAGTTCCTCGGCGGTGAAGAGTTCCTTGAAGCGCGGGTCGATCAGGATGCCGGGGAGGGTCTTGAAGTCGCCGGTGGCGGCCCGGACGGGGTTGACGAAGCAGATGTTCTCTTCGCGGTAGGCCTGGAGGATGTCCTGGCAGTTGGGCAGGAACTTGTCGTCGAGGAAGTCGGTGATGGCGTCCCGGTAGACGGCGTCGATGACCTGGTCGCCCACCTTGACCTGCTTTCCGTCGTAGGAGAAGTCGGCGGGGTCGGCGTAGACGGTGGGGTAGCCCTTGTTCCGGTAGAAGTCGACGATGATCTCCACGTCGGAGAGGATGGTGGAGCCCTTCCAGCAGACGATGGCGAAGGTGGGCTTGTCCTTGGGCGTGACGCCCTTGCCCTCGCACCATTCGCGGTAGACCTTGATCATGGCGTCGTGGTGCGTCTCGAGCAGGTGGTCGTCCTTCACGGCGTATTTTTCACCCATTTTCTTGACGGCCGGCAGGCCCAGAAAGATGTCGAGCATGGCGTCATGCCATCCCATGCCGCTCGGGTCGCCGCAGTTGAACTCGAGGTACTTGATGTCCGCGGTGTGGGGGTCGTAGAAGACGTCCAGGCGGACCATCACCTGGAAGCGCGGGTAGACCGGGTCCACCTTGGACAGATCGGCGATCAGGCCGTCCTGGTGGACGAGCCCCTGGAAGTCGTAGCCTTCCATGAAGGCCTTGCCGACCTTCTCGATGCACCGGAGCATCATGCGCGTCGAGTAGGCGATCCGATCGCGATGCGCCTGGTTCACGAAGTAGGGCTTGAGGAAGGTGGGAAAGGGCTTGCCTTCCATCTCCATCTTGTTCGCCTTCATCCCCTCGATGAGCGTGCGCATCTGGGCCCCGGGGTCGGTCTCCCG
>CAZDSO010000049.1:0-25809 GCA_964508045.1 uncultured Planctomycetia bacterium
GCAACCCACAGCACGGAAAGGAAACCCTTTGTGGGAGGCGAATCCTCCGGCGAAGTCGGAGGTTCGGCGATTCGAGCGGCTTCGATCCGCTGGGCGGCGGAAACGCCGTTCCCTCCAAAGCCGCATTCCGACACCTGCAGACGTTCCTGCGGTCTGGGCGGGGGCAAGCCCCGCCCCTACACGTTGCTGAAATCTGCTGGCTGAAATCTGAAATCGTCTACAGCGCGAATGCCTGATGGAAAGCCTTTGTCCTAGTAGCCGGTCTTCCAGCGTAACGCCAAATGGCTTTTTCCACTTACCCCTCATTGAATCAAACGATTGAACCGAGACCTGAAGGGACCGTTCAGGCCCCCCGGCGCAGCGTCTCGAGGGCCTTTTCGGCCTCGGCCCGCCCCTTTGGATCGTCGCCGTTTTCCAGGGCGAGGAAGGTCTCGAGGTGCCGGATCGCGCGTTCCTTCTCGCCCTTCTGGCGGTAGAGGAAGCCCAGGCGCTTGTGGGCCTCCGCGGAGCCCGGCGACAGCTCGACTGCGCGCCGGAGGTCCTTCTCCGCCTCCTCCAGCCGGTCGAGCGCCTGGTAGGCCACGCCCCGCTTGATCAGGACGGCGGGATCGTTCTTCGTGACGGCGACGGCGCGGTCGAGGTCCCGAAGCGCTTCGCGGGGGCGGTCCTCGAGGAGCGCCAGGGCGGCGCGCTTGAGCAGCGGTTCGGGGTGTTCCGGCCGGAGGCGGTGGGCCGTGTCGAAATCCTCCCGGGCGCTCTCGAAATCGCCGGCCCGAAGGCGGGCCACCCCGCGGTTCAGCCGGTAGTCCATCACCCCCGGCGCGAGCTCCACCGCCCGGTCGAAATCGGACAGCGCCCGTTCGATCCGGTCCCGCGCCAGGTGGACGGCCCCCCGCTCCGCCCAGGCCTGGGGCTCGTAGGGTTCGGCGGAAACGGCGCGGTTCAGGTCGTAGACGGCGTGGTTGAGGCGGCCTTGAGCCCGGTGCAGCCGGGCCCGGTAGATGTAGGCCATGGCGTTCCTGTCGTCGAGTTCCAGGGCCCGGTCGATGTTCTCCCTCGCCAGCGCCTTCTTGCCCATCTTGTGGAAGATGACGCCCCGGTTCAGATAGCCGTTGGAGTAGCCGGGGAAGATGTCCAGCGCCCGGTTGACCTGGTCGAGGGCCGCCTCGAAGCGGCCGTGGTCGGCGTGGATCTCCGCCAGGTTGTTCATGGCGTAGACGTTGTTCGGATCGAGCTCGAGGGCCTTGCGGAAGTCCTCCACCGCCTCCGCCTCCCGGTCGATCCGGCTCAGGATCACCCCCCGGTTGTAGAACAGGAAGGGAGACCGGGGATCGATCCGCACGCCGCGGTTCAGCGCCCGCAACGATTTCCGCCAGTTCCCCTCCAGGCCGCGGAGCGTTCCGCGGTTGTTCAAGAGGTCCGCGAACATCTGACGGGTCGAGAGGTTTTTCAGGTAGATGCCCTCTCGAAGGCAGGCGTCGGCGATGCGGTACTTCCGGACGTAATACCGGTCGGGATGGGCGATGCCGTAGTCCGTGGTCTCGATGTTGCGCCGGCGCTTCCCGTCATCGTAGCGCAGAATGAAGTGGGAGGGGATCCGCACCCCGTACACCGGCAGGTCCAGACGGCGCGCCAGGCCCAGGTAGAGCACCGCCAGCGTGACGCAGTAGCCCTTTTTGCGCTGGATGACCTTGTGGAGGTGGAGGTTTTCCGGACGCACCCCCGTGGGATCTTCGGCGTCGTAGGCGAATCCCAGATCGAAGTACAGAAGCTGGTTGATGGCGTCGATCCATTCCACGCCCTTGGGCGCGCGCGCCCGGGCGCGCACGGTCCGGGCCAGATCGTCGAGGTACCGGAGGAACGGCTCCACCGGCAGGCCCGGGAAATCCTCCGCGGAGAACAGGAGCGCCCCCAACGCCGGGTCCATCTTCTCCTCGGGGAGGTTCAGGAAGGCCTCGAAGGTGTGCACCGCCGGCCGGAAGAGAAGCGGCGCGTGCGGCCCCGATCCGGCCGCTTCCCCCTCCCGGGCGGGGGCCGTGATCACGGGCCCCGCCCGCAGGCGTTCGCTTCGCGTCCAGGCGTCGGGCTCGGCGGGAAAGACGACGCAACCGACGATCAGGGCCAGGCAGCCAAGAGATGGAATCAGCCGTCGCATCATGGATCCGTCCATGTTCCGGGAAGCCAAGGTCATGCTATACGCTGGGGGTACGGCCCGCAAGGCGGGGCGAGTGACGAGCGTTCCACGGTGCGTCGCGTTTCAGACCCCTCGCGTTTCACGCGCGACTCCGCTCCACCATGAACGCCACGGCGCGGTTCATGCGGACGGGAACGAGACGAATGCCGGGATGCCGCCTCGCCCATACGCGGAAGACTTCGTCCACGAAACCCTGCCCCACGCTCACGACCCCCTCGAAATCAAGTACGACTTCCCGAAACCGATCCAGACCGTGCACAAGGCGTCTCGCCTCGGACCGGGAAACAAAACGCTCCCCTATCGCAAAGAGCTTCACCACGATCCTGGTCTTCTCGAATCGGGAGGACTCCGTGTATTTCTCGAAAAGATCCTCCAACGCACCGGACTTCGTGACGCGTTTTTCGAATCGCGCCCGCGTGCCGTCACGGGGAGTCGCCTCGCCAGCGGCGATGTCATCCTTCTCGTTGTCGACGATCCAGCGGAGGCCGTTCGCCTCGATCTCGAATACGTCGGATGCCTTCGAAACGAAGAAGATTCCCTCTCCCGTGTGCGTTTCCCGAAGGGTCGTGACCTTCCCCTTGCTCAGCTCCTGCAAGGCATGAAGGTGTGTTTCCAGCCCCAGACCTCCCGCAATACGCTCGAAGATCCCGATCCCCTCGTCCACGATCTCAAGGACGATGAGCGATTCCGTACGATCGAATACCACGCGAACCCGCTCGGATCCCGAATGTTCGATGGCGTTGTTCAGCAGTCCCGTGAACGCGTACTGAAGCATGGAATGGACGTTCTTCGGGAGGGCCTCCAGATCTGGAACGCTTCCCATCATTTCCTGCCAGACCCTGTCTTCCTCGAGCCTCTCACAGGCGTATTCAAATGCATATCCGGCCCGTTTTCCCGCCGCCAAGCGGTACCGGACGCCCCGCCCGCGTCCCTCGGCGAGAATCCGGCCCGATTTCACGAGAGACTTCAGGTGGTAATGGGCCCCCTGGCGGGAAATCCCCGCTCGACGGGCCAGATCCTTGTTCCGGATGCTCCCCTGGTTCTCGAGAAGATCGAAGGCGATCTTTTTTACGTTTTTACGTTTCATGATTTTATTTTACGAAAACGACAGAAAACGTCAATACATATCATTTATCGTCAAGTTATATGGTTTCTTCGTCAAAATAAATGTCAAGTTGTCCTCCAATCGCAAGGGAAAACGTCCTTTTCTGTTGACCCCCATCCGAACCGTCGTAAGAATCGATGGATGCCGATTCATTCCGGGTTGACGACATCGCTCGACGCATCGATTCGAGGGAGCCATGAAAATCACCATCCTGTACGACAACACCACAACGCGTGCGGACCTCGAGGCCGACTGGGGGTTCGCCTGCGCGGTGGAAGCCCGCGGAAAGCGGATCCTGTTCGACACGGGCGCCAAGGGGCCCATCCTCGCGAGGAACATGGAAGCGCTCGGCGTCGATCCGGCCGGCTTCGACTTCGCCGTGATCTCGCACGACCACTGGGATCACACCGGCGGGCTCGAGACGGTCCTCGAGCGGGTTTCCCTGCCCGTCTACCTTCCCACGCCCTGCGCCGAGCCCGCCGGCGCGAAGGCCGTGACGAGCGTGTCCGGCCCTTTGACGATCGCGGAGGGGATCCATTCGACGGGGACGCTCGCGGGCATCGAGCAGTCGCTCGCCGTGGAGACGGAGGGGGGTCTTGCGGTGATCGTGGGCTGCTCGCATCCCGGGGTGGGGGCGATCCTGGACGCGGCGTCCCGTTTCGGGGAGGTCCGGTACCTTGCGGGCGGCCTCCACGGTTTCCGGGACTTCGCGCGGCTCGAGCCCCTGGACCGGTTCAGCCCGATGCACTGCACGCAGGCGATCGGGGAGATCGCGGAGCGGTTTCCGGACAAGGTCGAGGAAGGCGGCGCGGGGCGGGTGCTCGCGTTCCCATGATTCTTTCTGGAAAGGAATGGCCCCCCGTCAAGATCATGTAGATCAGAATGAGAATCAGGTCGATCAGGGTCGAAAGACTTGCCTGGACTTCTGGTCCCCTGTTTTCGAGGCGGTTCTCGTGCTTTGCATCTACCACTTGGCGAAGCCGCCGTTTTCGAGGGCCGCGACGTAGCAGAGCCGCCAGGCCGCCGCGACCGCCTCGCGGACCGTGGGCCTGACGACGCGGACGGCGTCCGCTTCGAGCAAGTCCACGCCTTCCCCCTTGGCCGCCTGCGAGGCCAGGGCGGGCGTGGAGAAGCGGATCGAGATTTCCAGGGGGGTCTCCACCTTGTAGGGCTGCCGGTGCGAAGCGCGTTCCACGGCGCGCCGGGCGGCATCCCGGATGAGGGTTTCCGTCGCGGCCGGGGGCCGGCACAGGGCGACGCGAGCCCCCCGTCCCTCCTTCACCTGGGCCGTCTCGACGTCGCCGAGCAGCGCCTTCGCTTCGCGGCAGACGGCCGCGTCGCCGGCCACCATGCCCACGGGCACGCCGAAGGCGCCGGCCGTGGCCGCGGCGATGCCGGTTTCCCCCACGAGCTGGCCGGCCAGGCGGAACTCCCGCACGATGCCGCCGATCCAGGTGTGGGAGAGGACGCCGTCGGGCGTCCCCGCCCGCGCGTGGAAGGCGACGAGCAGAAGGACGTCGAAGTGCTCGTCGAGCGTCTCGAGCTGGCAGAGTTCCCGTTCGAGGGCGGTGCCGGCGACGACGTCGACGCGCTCGTCGATCTCGTCGAGCAGCAGGTTTCGCATGGTTCCGTGCCCGTCGGAACAGCGCACGCTTTTCGCGCCGCCGTCGAAGGCGCCGCGGACGGCCGCGTTCACGTCGCGGGTGAGCCATCGTCTGGCGCGTTCGTAGTCCTGTCCGCCGGCGTGGGTCTGCTGGCCGTGGGTCACGCCGGTGGCGCCTTCCATGTCGGAAGCGATGAAAACGTTCATGGCGTCAGGTCCGTTTCTTTTTCTTTCTGGAGGGTTTCTTTGTGGTTTTCTTCTTGCCCTTCTTCTTCGCGGCGGACTTCTTCTTGTTCTTCTTCTTCCCGGCGGATTTCCCGGATGCGGTCCTGGTTTTGGGCAGCGCCTTTTCGAGGTCGATCTTCATGCGGGGAATGGCGCGGGCCAGCACCTCTTCCATGCGGTTGACGAAGACGAACTCCATCTCGTTCTTGACGTGATCGGGGATGTCCACGAGGTCCTTGCGGTTCCTCTCGGGAAGGATGACGGTGCGGAGCCCGGCCCGGTGGGCGGCGAGGATCTTTTCCTTGATGCCGCCGACGGGGAGGACGTCGCCGCGGAGTGTGACCTCGCCGGTCATGGCGAGTTTCTTGTCCACGGGTTTCTCCACCAGGGCGGAGGCGAGGGCGGAGAGCATGGCGAGTCCGGCGGAGGGTCCGTCCTTGGGGATGGCGCCGGCGGGGACGTGGACGTGGAGGTCCTTGGTTTCCCAGTCCTCCTGGTCGAGGTCGAGGTGGGGGGCGCGGGACTTGATGTGGGAGAAGGCGGCGTTGGCCGATTCCTTCATGACGTCGCCGAGCTTGCCCGTGAGCGTGAAGCCGCCGTTGCCGGGCATCTTGCTCGCCTCGATGAAGAGGAGTTCGCCTCCCACCGGCGTCCAGGCCAGGCCCGTGGCCAGTCCCGGTCCCCAGCGACGGATCTCCATTTCCGGGAGGAACTTCTCCGGGCCGAGGTAGTCGGAGATCTTCTCCCCGGTGATCTTGACGGTGCCGGTTTTCCCCGACGCCACGCGGGTCGCGACGCCGCGGCACACGGCCGCGACTTCGCGCTCGAGGTTCCTCACGCCGGCCTCGCGGGTGTAGCCGTGGATGACGGTCCGGAGGGCGTCGTCGGAGAACGAGAGGTGTTTTTCCGTCAGGCCGTTTTCCTCGATCTGGCGGGGCAGGAGGTAGCGCCGGGCGATGTGGAGCTTCTCCTCGTCGGTGTAGCCGGCGAGTTCCAGCACTTCCATCCGGTCCAGCAGCGGGGGGGGGATGGAGTAGAGGACGTTGGCGGTGGTGATGAACATGACCCGGGAGAGGTCGAAGGGAATCTCGAGGTAGTTGTCGGAGAAGGAGAAGTTCTGTTCCGGGTCCAGGACCTCGAGGAGGGCGGAGGAGGGGTCGCCGCGGAAGTCGGCGCCGATCTTGTCGACCTCGTCGAGCATGAAGACGGGATTGTTCGTGCCCACCTTCTTGAGTCCCTGGAGGATGCGGCCGGGCAGGGCGCCGACGTAGGTGCGCCGGTGTCCGCGGATCTCCGCCTCGTCGTGGATGCCGCCCAGGGACATGCGGATGAACTTGCGGCCGAGGGCCCGGGCGATGGACTGGCCGAGCGAGGTCTTGCCCGTGCCGGGAGGGCCTGCGAAGCAGAGGATCGGGCCGCGCATGTCCTTCTTGAGCTTCCTCACTGCCAGGTATTCGAGGATGCGCTTCTTGATCTTCTCCAGATCGTAGTGGTCCTCGTCCAGGACGGCCTCGGCCTTGTCGAGGTCGAGGACATCCTCGGTGCTCTGCTTCCAGGGAAGATCGACGATCCAGTCGAGGTAGGTGCGGGCCACCGAGTACTCGGCCGCGGCGGGCGGGATGCGGGCCAGCCGGCTCAGTTCCCGCTCGGCGACCGTCTCCGCCTCGGGGGGCAGGTCGGCCTCCTCGACGCGCTTTCGCAGCTCGTCCGCTTCCGCCTCCTGGGGTTCCTTCTCCCCCAGTTCCTCCTGGATCATCTTCATCTGTTCCCGCAGAAGGTATTCCCGCTGGCCCTTTTCCAACCCCTCCTTGATCTTGTCCTGGATTTCCTGGGCGAGGCTCAGCCGCTCGCGCTCCCGCGTGACGTGTTCGGTGATGCGCCGGACCTTCTTCCCGAGATCGTCCATCTCGAGGATCTGCTGCTGCTCCTCGGCGGAGATGCCGAGCTGCGCCGTGACGAGGTAGACCAGGTCGAGCGGACCCTCCTCCTGTTCCACGGCGAAGATCATGGGCGCCGGGGCCCCCTTGATCTCCGCCCATTTCTTGAACTGGTTCTTGAGGTTGGTGACCATGGCCTCCATCTCCGGCCCCGTCGCCGTCTCTTCGGGAGCCGGAGCCACCCGCGCCGTGAAGTAGGGATCCTGGGAGACGTGCGCCTCCACCCGGATCCGGGACAGGCCGTAGACGATGATCTGGTAGCGGTCGGGAAGGACTTTGGCCATCCGGAGCACGCGCACGGCGCAGCCGACGTCGAAGAGATCCTCGGGGCCGGGATCCTCCTTCTCGGCCGCCTCGGGTCGCACCGCGAGCACGCCGAAGATCTTCTCCTCGCCCGGCAGGACCTCGTCGATCAGCTTGAGGCTCTTCTTGCGGCCGATGGTCAGCGGAATGGTGAGGCGCGGAAAGATCACCAGTCCCCGGATGGGGAGGATCCCCACCGTTTCCGGGATCTCGGGCTCCTCTTCGCCCGCCTTCTCCACCAGGACGGATTCCGTCGCGTCTTCAGACATTCTCTCCTCCGGTCTCGGCGTCCACCTCCACGCGCCGCACGGCGGGCCGCTGGAAGTGCAGGACCAGCAGGCCGTTCTCATAGCGGCTCTGGATGTTTCCCTCGTCCACCGGCGCCGGCAGTTCCACGACGCGGCGGAAGCGTCCCACGTCGATCTCCATGTGATGCACCCTCGCCCCGCCGGGGGACGGGGTTCGCCGCCGTCCCTCGATGGAGAGGAGCCGGCCCTTGAGGCGAACCTGGAGATCCTCGGGCTTCATGCCGGCGATCTCCATGCAAACGCAGAGGCCCTCCTGCGTTTCGTACACGTCCACGGGCGGGGTGAAGGACCGTCCGGGCTTGGAGGCGGGACGCATGCCCGTTTCCGAGAACAGCGCGTTCATGTGGGCCCGCATCCGGCTGAATTCGCGGAGAAAATCGTCCTCGAAACTGGCCATGGGCAACCTCCCGTCAAGGGACGCGAAAAAGTCGAACTCCCATTATAGTCGAAACGCCCTTGCCGGCGGAATGAAGAAGCGCACGGAGCCATTCGCGGTGTAAGATTGCTGGGGTCTTCTCTTTCGTTCCGTAGAAGGGGAGGATGGGGGGGGTGATGGGATGGGTTCACCAGAGGAATCCAAGCGCCGGGGTCCTTCGACCGCCGCCGGCAAGGGCCGCGCCCCTGAAGCGTGCGGCAAGCCCCTCTCTCTCTTCTCCCCCGGCGCCGGTTTCCGTGCTGCGGGCTGCAAGCCCGCGGTCCTGGTGAGCGCTGTACCGAAGTGTTTGCGGCACTCCGCCTTCGGCTCCGTGCCTCACTACGAACGGTTGCATTCTTCTCAAAAAACAAGGATGGGCTTGACTTGCCGACAGCGCGAAAGCCTCTGTTCGAGGCATTCGCGCTGTGGCTTTTTTGATTGGGCGCGAGCCGACGTTCGTAGTGAGCCACGTAGCGCGAGCGGAGTGGCGCAGCAACGCAAGCCGACGTTCGTAGTGAGCCACGTAGCGTGAGCGGAGTGGCGCAGCAACGCGAGCCGAGGTGCTGCGGACAAGATGTCCGCGATCCGACCTGAGAGGCTGTGAAAAAATTCCTGTATCCCTGCACGAGCGAGTTTTTCCACATCCCCTCAGTCGAACCGCTCACCACAACCCTGAGCGAAGTCGATCCATTCGACGGGCTCAGGATCGACCGTGAGCCGTGTCGAACGGTCGAAGGGGCTCGCCCTCCAAGTTTTCATGGTTTCCGTGAGAGCCGAAGGATCATGGCTGACTCCAATCCCTAGCGCGAGAAGGAGGCCGTGTCCTTGAACGTGTCGCTGAGGGAGGCGATCCGGCCGTCCTCCAGGACGATCACGGTCACGCCGGCGTTTTGGTACGGCGCGCCCTTTCGATCCTCCCCCTCGTTGGTCCATTCCACGGCAACCGCGTCGCCTTCCGCGATCACGCGTCCCGGCGTGAAGACCAGGCGGGGAAAACGGCGGAAGAGGATCTTCAAGAACCGCTCGATGGCTTTCGGGCCCTCGATCCGTCCGGCGCCGGGGAAATCGAACACGGCGTCGGGCGAAAGAAGCGGGGCCAGCCCGTCGAGCTCCCGGCGGTTCATGGCCTCGAAGACGGCGTGGGCGGCTTCCTTGGGCGTCACGGCAGACCTCCTTTTGCTCTCGTTGATCTCCAATCTGTTTTGAAAATGCGGGAAAACCATGATCGATGACCGCCTTGGAGGGCGAGGGTCCTCCCGAGCCCAAACACGAAAGAGAAATCACAAACCGGCCATTTCATCCTCGTGCAAGCGCATCCTACTTCAAGTATCCCAGGGCCCTCTCCTCCTCCCCGTCCATGTCCAGATGCAACGCCCGGCCCCCCGTCTCGCCGGGGACGTGGATGACCCGAAGGACGTCTCCAAGCCCCGCGAACGCCGGGGCGATCCCGCCCAGGCGGTTCGGGCTTTCCGCGAAGAACGACTCCCGGAACCGGACCGCGGGATCGTCGGGGTAGAGCGGCAGGTGGTGGATGCCCGCCTCCACCAGATCCTGGAAGAAGTGGGTGCCGAAGGAGACCTCGGGAACCTGGTCGCCCCTGAGGAAGGCGATCTCGATGAGGACGAGGGTGTTGTGGATGTCGCCGTAGCGCACGGGCACGCCGAGGCGCAGATCGTTGCTTCCCCAGCGGCCGGGCCCCATGAGGATGAAGCGCTCGTTTTCGAGTGCGTGGTTCACGGCGTTCACGGCCCGGCCCACCTCGCGCCGCATCCGCGTCCCCTCGATCGCGTCGTAGGCCCTGGGGTCCACGTAGACGACGTAGGCGATGTCGTGGACGGAGGCGTTGGGAACGTCGACGCGGGCGGTGAAGAGGCGGTCGTCTTCCGGCACGTCGTCGGGGACGCGGACGCGCTCGAATTCGATGCGCTTCGCCAGGGGGCGGCACTGGAGGAGATAGAGGTCCTCGCCGTCGTGGGCGAACTCCACGTCCACGGGGCACTCGTAGGCCGCTTCCAGGATCGTCAGCATCTTCCCGATCTTCCGCGGGACGTCGGTCGACGCCGCCAGCTTCTGGAAGGTGATCACCAGTGCGTCCGGATCGGCGTCGATCAGGGTCCCCACGGGGGGCGCGAGCGACCCTTCCCGGAAGACGGAGACCACGCGGTCGAGGCCCGGGAAGGGGCCCCGGGCCCCGAGGGCGTCCCGGAGGGAGACGGTCTCCAGCCGGTTGGTTTCGAGGTTGATCACGTCGAGGTACCGCTGGGAGTACTTGCATACGTCCTGGTTGGACGCCTGGGGGCGCAGGGTGGGGGCGGTGAGGGCGATCATGCGGGGGTAGTCGTCCCCGACGCGGTCGACGGCGCGGGTTCCCAGGCCCGCCACCACGCGGACGAGACCGTCCTCGCGGCGGATGCGGGGGGACCAGCGGTACTCGTTGCGCGAGAAGGCGACGCCGCCGAAGAGCGGGAAGAAGTACTTGCCGTGCCGGCGTCCCACCACCTTCTGGATCAGGACGCCCATTTTCTCGTCGTAGTCGATGAGGTTGCGGCGCATCCGGTAGTCGATGGGATTCGGTCCCAGGGTGCTCGCGTAGACCTGGGCGACGGCGCCCTGGAGGTCTCGCAGGCGGGTTTCCAGCGGCCCCTGGTTCGGCACGAAGAGGCTGTCGTATTTCCCCGAGAAGGCCGAGCCGCGTCTGTCCTCGAGGAGGCTCGAGCTCCTGACGATCAGGGGGTGCTCCCCGACCGCGTCGAGGAAGTCCTTCAGCGCGGACGTCACGTAGTCGGGGAACGCCGCGTTCTTGAAGATCTCCCTCACGAACGGGTAGTCGGACGCGATCTCCTCCAGGGGCTTGTATTTCTGGTCGTAGTACTCCGTCAGCCCGTTCTTCTTGAAGAACGCGGTGTAGACGTCGGTGCGAAGGTAGAGCGATTCCGGGATCTTCAACCCGAGCTCCGGATCCGCATCCTTCGAGAACTCGCCGCACAGGATGTGATGGGCGAGGAACATGCCGGCTGCCTTTCCGCCGATCCGGCCCTCCCCCCGGGGCGGGGCCACCGTCGCGTCGAGCAGGCCTTCCATGTCCCTGAGCCCGATGTAGTGCTTGGCCACCCCGATGAATTCCAGGTTGTCCGAGATCACCTGGCGGATCAGCGCCACGCGCAGCCCCATCACCTCCGCCTCGGACAGGCGCTGGCTCCCGCGGGGGATCCGGCAGAACGCCTTCACCCGGCGCCGGAGCTCCGTGAACGGGACTTCCTTCAGGTCGACCAGATCCTCCAGGTCCTCCGCCTTCTCCCGCTTCAGCGTCACGTTGACTAGGTCGTCGATCTCCTCCGGCGTGCAGTACGTCTCCGCCGCCTCGAGAATCATGCTCCGGATGACTTCGCGGTCGTCCCGCTTCCAGGGCGACCCCGTGCCCCGGTTCTGGCTGGAGAGGACTTCCTCCTCCTTCACGGTCCGGCGGGCCTTCAGGGCCAGATCCTCGGCCCGGATGCACTCGCGGTTGTGCAGGCTGATCAGGATCTGGCGGTAAATCTTCTCGGCGAGGTGGGGATAGCGGTCCAGGTAGAGGCGGATCCGGGCGGCGGTTCCCCGTCCCTCTTCGCGGTTGCGCGCCTGGGCCATCGAAGGTCTCCGGACAAAGCGCGGAAGCGGCGCCGACCGCCGGTTACTCGAAAGTCATCGTACCGGACCCCGTTTCCCCGCGCAAACCGGCGAGGCGGTAGAGACATCGCCTCAGGCCGCGTCGAAAGGGGCCCGGCATCCACGAGGCCAGGCGGACCGCCCAGGGAGAGGCCAGCGCCAGGGCCGTGCCGACCGCCCGCTGGGGCGGGGAGCGGAGGTCCAGGGTCGAGGAACCCCGGCAACGGGCGACCACGAGGCCGAGCAGGTCCGAACGGGCCAGGGTTTCGGGCCCCTGGAGGCTGTGGTCCCCCTTGACCGCCACGGAGGGGACCTTCCGCCGGCGCCGCGCTTGCAGCACGCGATGGGCGACGAAGGTCTCCGCCGAGCGGAAGAGAACGACGTCGCCCGCCCGCAGGGTATCGGGAAGGGGTTCCACGAGGATCTCGTCTCCGGGGGCGAGGAGGGGGGTCATGGAATGGCCGGCGAATCTCAGCCGCACGCGCTTTCCCTTCGCCAGCGCCTCCAGGACCAGCGCGCGCGTGATCCTGCCCGAAGCTCGCAACGGTGTATTCGTCATGCGCTCCACGCCATCAAGGTCCGTCTCGCCGGCACCATTATCACACATGGGAGCGGGGAGGGAAGGGATCGGGGGATCCGAGCCATTCGCGGTGCAGGTCGGAGAGGAGAGCGCGTCCGCGGTGGCCTCATGCGCTCGAGAGTACAAATGGGGGGGCTGGGGATTTTCAATCGCCACAACCGCAGGATGCAATCCAACACCGGCAGACGTTCCTGCGGTCTGGACGGCCGCAAGGGCCGCCCCTGCACTTTGCTACAATCTAGAATCTACAATCCCTACGCGTCCCCGCTCCTCCGGCTGAAATCTGAAATCCCTGCCCGACGCCGGCCCAAAACCGGTCACAGCGCGAAGGACTCGGGTCCGGCATTCCCGGTTCCGGATTTATTGCTTACCGCGGGCGGTAGGTGGGCTCGTCGAACTGGATCGTGGCGTAGGCGACGCGCTGCATGTCGGTGACGCTTTGCAGGAGGTTTTCGAGGTTCTGGAGCTTCTGCTCGACGGGCAGCTCCACGGCGGGTTTGCGGCCCGGCACGAAGCCCCACTCGATGGGTCCTCCGCCCTCGGCGGCGTAGAGGAGGATCTCGGTGCGGCCGGGGCGCCGGCCCGCCTGCATGAGGGAGACGTCGATGCGCACGATCCGCTCGAAGATTTTCTTCTTCCTGGAAGCGGAGGCGAGGATCGCGGCGACCTTCAGTCCCGCCTCGAGGGGGTCCGATTCCCACGCGCGTCCGGGTGCGGGGGGGACGTCCTCCACGCCTTCCACGACGAGAAGGGGAAAGCCGAAATCGGGGACGCGCCGGAAGGTCCTGGGCAAGAGGATCCCGTGCCCGTCCACGAGCAGGTACGTCTCTCCGAAGGGGACGGCGGCGAGCGGCGTGCGGATCCGGAGGCGAATCTTGAGGCGGTCGGGGAATTCCTTCCGCACGAAGCAGACGTTTTCGATCCAGGGGGACTGCCGGTAGGCGTCGTAGACCTTTTCGGTGAGGCGCGGCTCGAAGAGGTTGACGGCGCGTTTCCCCTCGAAGGGGTTCGGGATGGTCTCGGCCCAGTCGTCCTCGAGCCAGGGGGGCATTTCGTGCACCTTCATGAAGCCGGGGTCGATCTGGAAGGCTTTCATGGACCGCAGGTGGGATTCCGCGGCGCGGGTTCCGGCCAGGAAGACGGCGACCAGGGCGACGGACACCGCGCCCTTCAGGAAGATCCTCGTCCGCATCACGGTCCAGGCGGCGCGGGCAACGGACGCGAGCAGGGGCCGCGCGCGCTCGAGGATCAAGGCGGTGCGAAACGGCGCGGACATGCGCCGCACGGGTTGTGACGTCGTCTCGACACGGACGGAAGCGGACATGGGTTCCCCCAACGAACAAGCGTCCTGCATTGGTTGTATCGGCGGGAGAGGGCGCGGACTTGAAGGAAAGGGGGCGGGGAAAGGGGTGAGACGCCTGGTGATTCCGGACGGGAGCCGTCAGGTTCCAGGCGCCTCGGTTCTATCTACCGGTGGCGGTTCTTGATGCGCTCGGGCGTGACGGAATCGACGTAGTCGAGCCATTCCTTGTTCAGCGTCTTCAGGTCGACGCCGGCGAAGGCTTCCCGGAAGAAGCGGCTGTGGTGGCGCCCGTGGAAGACGCTGTCGAGATACCGGTCGATCTCGTCGGCGTACGTGCCGTTTTGGTACTCGTAGCAGAAGAGGAAGAAGGAGGAGGCCTCCGCGTAGATCATGGAGACGGCGATGATCTGGAGTTTGGCCCAGGCCCGGCTGTTCGCGTCGTGGGCCTTGACCTCGTCGCCCACCTTCTTCTTGACCAGCTCGATGATGGCGGTCTGGTCGAAGCACTCGATGAGGTCCCAGAGGTCCAGGTAGTAGGGGGGGATGCCGGAAACCGAGGGCGGGTGGCGGGCGGCGTAGAACTCGGCCAGCCGCCGCCGGTTGGGCACGCCCATCTCCAGGACGTCGAAACCGTTCTCGTCGACCTCGCCGGTGATGCGCACGGAGCCGTTGTATTCCGCGAGCCCCTCGTTCACCCAGAAGGGGATGTGGACGTAGTTCTGGGAATTGAAGCCCCGGCCCTTGTTCACGTAGGCGTTGAGGATCTGGTGCGTCCCCTCGTGGAGCAGCACGCCGTGGCTGTCGGCGATGTCCTGCAGGGAGTTGGAGCCCAGGGCTCCGTTGTACAGGATGATGTAGGTGTGGATCCGGCTGAAGTAGGCCAGGCCGCCGGGCGGGACGTTGACCTTGAGGTCCCGGTTCAGCTGGTTGAAGGCCCGCCGGTCCTTCAGGGCGATGATGATGAGCGGGAGCGCGGGGTCGAGGCTCAGCCCGAAGGGATCCATCCACATCCGTTTCATCCGCGTGTGGAGCTTCTGGAGCATCGACAGCTTCTGCTTCAGCTTCCGCTCCGACACGGCGTCCGGGTCGGCTTCCGCTTCCCCCGCCTCGCCGATGTGCTCGAAGACGACGTAGGGCTGCTCGCGCTTCTCCGCGAACTGGAACTTGTCCAGGCCGGGCCGCTTCAAGAAGGCCGTCTTGACCTGGTGCACGGCTCCGTAGAAGGGGTCGTTCCGACGCCGGTCCAGCTCCCCCAGGACCTCCGCCTTGTACGACCGCTCGATCTCCTTCAACTCCCGGTACCGATCGGACGCCACGCTCTTGCCGTTGGCCTTGACGAGCGCGGCGGGAAGCGCCTTCTCCAGGGAGAGCTCGGACACGTCGCCGGGAATCTCGTAGGTCCGATACTTCCCCGGCGAGGAGCCCCCGTCGCCTCCCGAGGAAACGTCGCCGGTCTCCCCCGTCCCGCCCGAACCGCTCCCCCCCTCCCCGGCGTCTCCCGCCGCAGGGGCGTTGCCGTCACCGTCTTCCCCGGCGGAGCCGCCTCCCCCCGAGGATGTCCCCGAGCCGCCCAGGCTCAAGGCGACCGCCACGATCACGATGACGGCCACCAGCCCCCCCGCCGCGCCCAGAATCAAGGGCGTCTTCGATTTCGCCGGCGATCCGCCCCGGGCGGGCGATCGCCCCTTCGCGCCGCCTCCGCCTTTCCGGCTTCCGCGTCGTCCCGCCTTCTTGCCGCGCGGACCCGCTTCCGGCTTGCGTTCACCGCGGCGAGCCGGCGCCTTCCTCTTGCGCGGCTTTGCCTCCGGCTCGACCGCTTCCACCTCGGGAATGTCCTCTTCCTCTTCCGCCTCCTCGACGTCCCCCTCCTCGTCCGCCGCGAGGACGTCCTCCTCCTCCTCGTCCCCTTCGTCCTCCTCCGCGAGGTCCTCCAGGCCGGGCAGCTGGATCACGGCCTCGCAATGGGGGCAACGGACCTTCTTGCCGGCCATGCTCTCGTCGACCTCGAGGAGCTCGCCGCAGGAGCCGCATTCGATTTCAAAGGTGTCCATGCCGCCGTCTCGAAAATCGGAACGATATCGAGGGTGAAGGGGTCAACCGGAGGTGACGTCGTCGAGCATCCTGAACCCGTCGGCCAGATCCTGCGAATGGGCGATCGCCTTGCCGAGGTCGAGGATGGTCCGGAACGAGCCCCGGTAGGCGTACATTTCCTCGAGCAGCTCGTCGACCCTTTCCTCCTGGATCGCGAAGCTCTCTTGCAGCTGCTTGAGCGCCGTTTCCGGCGCCGACCCCTCCTGGACGCGCCCCTGCAGGGCCGCGATCCGGGAAGCCACCTCGTCGGAATCCGGCCGCCGTTCGATGTCCATCGCCTCGGCCGCGGCCGTCTCGTAGGCGTCGAGAAGGGCGCGATAGGTCTCGTACTCCCGCTGCATCTCCAGAAGTTTCTGGGCGTCGCGGCTCGCCTCGAGGAGCTTCTCCATCTCGCCGATCCGGTTCTCGAAGGTGTTCCGCTCCTTGTCCCACCCCTCCTTCTCCGAATCCAGCCGGGCCTGCAAGGCGTCCAGCTGCTCCTGCAACGCCGCCTTCTCCCCCTCCAGGGCCTTGTTCGCAGCGTCCAGCTTGCCCATCTCGCCGTCGAGAAACTCGTTCTCCTGTTCGAGCTTGGCGTAGCTCTCCTTCAAAGCCGCCAGCTCCGCGGAGAGATCCTGGGCGCGCCTGGCGTGCTCGTCCACCGAACCCGTCATCTCCTGTTGCGTCTCGTCGATCCGGGCCTGCAGCTGCGCCTTCTCCACTTCCGCGGCATCCAGCTTCTCCTGCAGCGCCTTCAGGGCTTCGGGGTCCGGACCCGCGGGAGCGCCGGAAGCGGCCCGGGCTTCCTCCAGATCCTTCGCCAGACCCTCCTTCTGTTGCTGGAGCGTCTGCAGCTTCAGCTCGAGCTCCGAGATGCGGGCCACCAGGTCGGGGTTGTCCATGTCCTTGTAGCGGCCGATGATGGAGTCGATGAAGCCCTTGAGATCCTTGTAGCGGAACCCGTAGTAGACCCGCTTCTCCTTCATCTTCTCCTTGGGGATGCTCCGCACGTGCTTCTTCAAAAAATCCCCCGGCGAGGGCTCGGGCGCCGGCGCCTCGGGGGCTTCGGCCGCGTTCTCTTCCGGTCCGCTCATCCTTGTTCCTCCACGGGCGTTCTCGATACGTTCCGGATGGACGTCTCCTCCAGGATACCGAAGGAGAGGGCGCGAAACAATGCCCCGCTGCCTTCGCGTCCACGTCGAGAGCGAGGCGAGTCTTTCGACCCTGATCGACATGATCCCGATACTGATTACCATGATTTCGATTTGGAGGGCGAGGGTCCTCCCGAGCCACGAGTTTCTGGAAAGAGAGAATCATGTTGATCAGAAAGAAATCATGTGAATCAGGCTCGAGAAGACGCCAAGGCAACTCGAGCGGTCATTCGCCCGCGTCGAAGAGGCGCCTCGCGATCTCCCCGAGGAGGTCCTCGATCCCCTCGCCCGTCACCGCGGAGAGGGGAAAGCACTCCCGGCCGGTTTCGTCGCGGAAGGCCGGAAGCGCCTCGCGCGCCTCGGGCACGTCCATCTTGTTGGGGGCGACGATCCCGGGCTTGGCCGCGAGCGCCGCGCTGTGGGCGGCCAGCTCCTCGCGGACCACGCGGTAGGCCTCGGAAGGGGAGGGGGACCCCGGCGGGGGCGCGAGGTCGACGAGGTGGACGACGAGGCGGGTGCGCTCGATGTGCCGGAGGAACCTTCCCCCGAGGCCCGCGCCGCGGTGCGCGCCCTCGATCAGCCCGGGCAGGTCGGCCAAAACGAAGGCGCGGAACCCCTTCGTCTCGACGATGCCGAGGTTGGGGGCGAGCGTGGTGAAGGGGTAGTCGGCGATCCTGGGGGTGGCGCGGGAGAGCCTCGCCAGCAGGGTGGATTTGCCGGCGTTGGGAAGCCCGATGAGGCCGACGTCGGCGATCAGTTTCAGCTCGAGGTGGAGCCGCCGCTCCTCGCCCTCCTCGCCGGGGGTGGACTCGCGCGGGGTCTGGTGGGTGGGGGAGGCGAAGCGCTTGTTGCCGCGCCCGCCCTTGCCGCCGCGCGCGACCGTGACCCGATCGCCCACGCTCGCGAGGTCCTTGAGCAGGAGGTTCCTGTCGGCGTCGCGCACGACGGTGCCGGCGGGCACCTCGACGACGAGGGGTTCGCCGGAGGCGCCGGTCCGCTTCTTTCCCTGGCCGTGCCTGCCGTCGGAAGCGCGGAAGTGGACCTTGCGCGCCAGCGGAAGGAGGGTGTTCATGTGGGGGACGGCCTCGAGGACGACGTCGCCGCCGTCTCCGCCGTCGCCGCCGTCGGGTCCCCCGCGGGGGACGAACTTCTCGCGGCGGAAGGAGACGCAACCGTTCCCCCCCTTGCCGGCGGCCACGTGGATGTCGGCTTCGTCCTTGAACATGGCGGTAGGGGGATTCTACACGTCGGCGCCGTCCTCGGGTAGGGACCGGCGCTGGCCGGGCCACGTAGCGAAGCGGAGTGCCGGCCGGCGAGGAAGGTCGTGCGGACGGGCTAGCGCCCGTCCCTACACGATTGGCGGCGGTGATCCTGTGTCACGGCGCGCGGGAAAGAAAAGCGGCGGGCCGAAAGGCCCGCCGCTTCGATCGATCCTTGTTTTCGCGAGCTAGTCGCTGAAGAAGACCTGCACGGTGTGGCCCCGGATGACCAGCACGTTGCCGTTGCCGTCCCGGTAGGCGGCCATGTGGGACATCATGGGGGTGCGGGCCAGCGGGATGGAGGCGCTGAAGGTGTTGGCGGCGTTCGTGGGATCGGACGGGTCGTTCCAGCTCAGGTACTCGGCCGTCACGGACCCGCTGCTGCGCACGCTTCCCACGAAGAGGAGGCGGTCGGTGGCGCCGGGGATGAAACTCACCGTATGTTCCACGCGGGCGTCCGTCAGGGTGTCCGGGAAGGACCGGAAGGCGTTGCCGTCGAGGTCCAGGCCGGCGATGCCCCAGGGGGCCCCGTGGATGGCGTGTTCCACCCTGTCGTCGTTGTCGACGTCAGGGAAGAAGACCTCGCAGCCGTTCTGGTCGACCTCGCCGCCGGCGATGAAGACCACGTCCTCGGTGCTCAGGGTGGCATGGTTGTAGGGCAGGGCGAAGGCGGTGTGGTTGTTGCGGGCCGAGTAGGTGGGGGTGCCGGTGAGGAAATAGAAGCGTTCCACGGCGGGATCGAAGAGCTCGGCCGTGCGGTCGAAGTTGTTGTTGCCGCCGACGATGAGCACCCACCCGCAGGCGAGCAGGGTGGCGGTGTGCTCGTAGCGTCCGAGCGTCATGGAATTCGTGGTTCCCGTCACCTGGTTCGTGTCGGGATCGAAGACGTCCGCCGTGTTCAGGGGGGATCCGCTCGTTCCGCCGCCCAGCAGCAGGACCTTGGCGTTGCCCTTGGCCTCGTAGGCGGAGGCCGTTACGCTCGCGTCGTCGTAGGCCCTGGTGAGCGTCAGCTGGGTGTCGGAATCGACGGACAGGATCACGTAGTAGTCTTCCACGCCGATCCCGGTCGGTCGGATCACGTTGCCGGCCGTGAGGAAGGTCCCCCACACCGTGCCTGTTCCTGTGACCGTGCTGGATCCGTTGGCGAAGTCCGCCGTCCCCTCCGTGTAGGGGCGGGTGATCCTGAGCGTGTAGGTGTCGGGGCCGTCGGGCACCGGATAGGCGCCGGTGGTCATGGCGCCGCCGCCGGCACGGATGGAAAGCGTGTCGGCGGCCGTGACGGCGGAGATCTCGAAGAAGGCCAGGTTGGGGTCGTTGTCGGCGCGGATGCGGTCGCCCGGCAGGACCACGTCATCGGCTGTGTTCGCGGTCGCGTCCGGTCCCCGGAGGTCGAAGGAGAGTCCCGTGAAGGTGACGGTGTTGGCGGTGTCGTCGAAGTCGGCCGTGCCTTCGGTGATGAAGCGCTCGCCGGGGAGTTTCAGGGCGACGTGTCCGAAGCGCGGGCTGATGGTGGGCCCGGCGGTTGCGGTGTCGGTGCGGGGGTCGTAGAGGTCGGTGGTGGTGAGGGGCACGGGGGTGTCGCCATCGCCGCCCAGGCCGCCGGCGATGAAGACGCGCCCGTCGTCGAGGACGGTGGCGGAGTGCTTCTTCCTCGGCGTGGAAAGCGCGGTCTCAAGGGAAGTGAAGAGGGAGGTGTTTTCCTGCCGGGTTTCCAGGGTGTCGAGAATGGGCCCTTCCTTGAACTGGTCGTCGCTCCGGTCGTACTTGTTGGGCCGCTGGCCTCCCGTGACCAGGATGCGGTCGTCGTTCAGCCGGGTCGCGACGCTCTCGAAGTAGTGGTTGCCGGTGAGCGTTCCGGCCGTGGCGGAGAACTTGCCGGTGGCCGGGTCGTAGATTTCGGGCAGGAAGCTGTCGAGTCCGCCGGTGATCAGGACGCGCCCGTCGTCGAGCAGGGTGGCCCGGTGGCCGTAGCGGGGCTCGAGCATGGAGCCCGTATCGGAGAAGGTCTCGGAGGCGGGATCGAAGAGCTCGGCGGAGGCCGTGTAGTCGATCGACCCCGTCGTGCTGTCGATGTAGTCGACGCCCCCGCAGAGGAGGACCTTGCCGTCCTGGAGGAGGGTGGCGGTGTGGTAGAAGCGCCCCGTCCCGAGGTCGCCGGTGGCCCGGCAGACGATCTCGGAGGGCTGGCGGCCTTCGGCGTCGAAGAGATCGCAGTGGCTGAAGATGGTGTTGCCGGGGAAGTAGCGGTTGATGGCGCTGGAGCCGTTCTGCAGGCCCCCGGCCACGAGGACGCGCCCGTCCTTGAGCACGGTGGCCGTGTGAAAGAAGCGGTCGTCCTGCATGAGGGCCGCGTTCGTAGTGTACGGGGCCTGGTTTCCGCCGGCGCGGGACCAGGTTCCACTGGCACCCAGTCCGGGATCGTAGAGGAGCGCGGTGTCGTCCCGCCGGTTCGTGCTTGAGGAACTGGGGGGATAGTAGCCGCCCGTCACGAGCACGCGGCCGTCCTGGAGGAGTGTGGCGCGGTGCCCGAAGCGGTTGTCGGGCATGTCCGTGTTCGTCGTGAATAAGTCGGTGGCGGGATCGTAGATACTCCATCCGCTCAGCGTGGGGTGATAGAGGTAGAAGGAGGCGTTGTCCGGTTCCGCGGAAAGGGGCTTGTCGAGGTGGATGACGGTGTAGCCGGTGGTGGAGTCCACGGTCGCGTTGACCACCATGGCGGTCTCGCCCGCGGCGAGGCCGTCGACGATGGCGACCACGTCGCCGATGCTGACCAGGCTTACGTCGATATCGGCCGTATGAACCTCCGAGGCGGTGGACTCGCCCATGGCGGCGGAAGGTGCGGGGCCCACAGTGGTGAGATTGCCCCAGCCGCCGCACACGAGGACGAGGTTGTCCTCCGTCTGGTTGTCCCGGCTCGAGAGACGGACCGCGTCATGGAGAAACACGTCGGGCCCTGCGAAGGGGGTATAGCCCCCTGTCGTGGGATCGTATCGCTCGGCCTGGAGCGAAAGGTCCGAGGGTTGAAGGTAGGGGCTCAGGGCTTCGCGCCCCCCCACGAGAAGAACCTCTCCGCTGTCCAGGGTCACGGCGACGTGCTCCATGCGGGGGACCGCCGGCACCGCGGCGTTCCGGTAGAAGAACTCGATGTTCTCCCGGAAGTTCTCGGCGTTCTGCTGGATCGTCCCGGCGCCGGCGTTGTAGCCGCCGTGCACGAACACGAACTCGTTTTGATTGCCGTCCTCGACCAGGCTTGCGGAGTGGAAGCGGCGCCACTCGAGCATGCCGCCGAAGGGGGCGAAACGGTTCTGGGCGAATCCCTGGAGGATGAAATAGGTCATGGAGACGGTGACGCCCTCGTCGCCGGTCGGCGTGGTCGTTCCGGCCGTCCCGTCGGGGTCGAAGAGGGCCTTGACGATGACGTAGTCCTCGCCGGCGATCGCGAACGGCTCGAGATCGATGGCGTTCGCGATGCCCGTGGCCGTGTTGGCCTGGTAGAAGGTGCCCGTGGAGGACGGGTCCAGGGTCACGGCCGATCCGTCCGCGGCCGAGGCGGTGATCGCCGGGTTCGACTCGTCCACCGTATAGTAGATCACGCCGTAGCCGCTGGTCCCGTCGGGGACGGTCTTGTCCACCTTGCCGGTGAGCACCAGGTCGTTCGGCACGTTCTCGTCGCCCACGCCCACCCAGCGGTAGGCCCCGCCCTCGTACTTGAAGTCGACGATGACGTTGTCGGCGCCCGGCGTGGCGCGGACGATGACCGGGTCGGAGAGGACCGAGGTCGTGGGGCCGACGGCCCGCACGCGGATCGTGTATTCCACGCCGTTCTGGATCGTGTATGCCGCCCCGTTTTCCAGCGTATAACGGATGTAGCCTTCGGGGTTGGGCGGGGGGGGCGAGGCGGCCACGTTGGGCACGTACACCGTGTTGGGGAAGTTCGTCTCGCTTCCCGTGTTGTTCCAGCTGAGCTCGTACTGGGACACGCCGGAGCCCGGATCCGCGGGGGGAAGCCATTGGACGAGGATCTCGCGGTTCGCGCCCTCGGCCGAAAGGTCTCGCACGATCCCGGGTTTCTCGGGCGGCACGTTCGTGGGCGTCACCGAGACCTCGGCGGCGTCGGCCGGGATGCTCAGGCGCCCCGCGCCGTCCCGGGCGCGGATGCGGAAGCGGTATTGATCGCCGTTCACGAGGCTCGTGGACGTGCCGGCGAGATCGTACGTGGTGACGGTGGCCTGGAGGTCGGTCACGTCGCCGTCGTCGTCGGTGGCCGTGTACCAGTTCGAGTCGTTGGGCGGCGACACCCAGAGATCGAAGCCGGCCAGCGTGGCCGTGCCCGTCCAGTTCCAGAAGAGGTAGACCGTGGCGTCGCCGGGGATGGCGGGGATGATGACCGGCGGTTCCGGAGGCGTGGTGACCTGGCCGGTGAGCGGGAGGCTCCGGTTGTTCTCCTCGTCGTAGGCGCGGACGTCGATGTCGTAGGTCGTGCTGTACTCCAGCGTCTGGTAGGTCGAGGCGTCGAGGATGAGGGTTTCCTCGTTGCCGGCGTCGATGTTGTTGGACCACGTGCTCCCCCCGTCGTCGCTCACCCGCACGTAGTAGCCCGTGATGGTGTCGCTTTCCGTCGGCGGGGTCCAGGAGAGATCGATCTTCAGTTCCGTGCCGTCGTGCGTGATGTCCGTGGTCAGGTTCGAGGGCGCCATGGGGATGGTCGAGGCGGTGATCTCGGCGGCCTCGGGCGGTTCGCTGAGGTTGCCGAACTGGTCGCGGGCGCGCACCCGGATCCGGTACTGGATGCCATTGGTCAACCCCGTCAACTGATACGAGGTCGCATCGCCCACCCAGACGGGGTCCTCGAACTCGGTGGAGGCATCCTCGCGGTAGTAGAAGAGATAGCCTTCCACGTCCCCGCTGACGCTCGCCTCCCAGCTCAGGTCCAGGGTCTGGTCGGACCCCGTGGCCGTCAGGTTCGTCGGCGGCTCGGGCGGGACCGTGTCGATCGTCATGTCCTCCGGGAACTTCTGGAAACCGCAGGAGCCGAGAAGCGCCCAGGCCGCGAACCCGGCCAGGACGAGGGTCCCGAGTCTGGAGAGGCGCCGTTTCTGCATCGTTCCTTCCCCTTTCCGCTTCCGCCGCCTGGGGGGGCGGCGACCACCGAGAAGCCCTTCAAGGCTATCGTCCCACGTTTTGATTTCAGATTGGAGATTTCAGCACGCCGCAAAGAGGCTTCGCGCTCTGGCTGAAATCTGAAATCCCATCCATGCCATGCAATTACTCGGAAAGCACCGACACGCGGCGTCGCGTGTCGAACTTCACCTTGCCCGGCTGCAGGGCGAACAGCGTGAAGTCCCGGCCCAGCCCCACGTTGCGGCCCGCGTGGAACTTCGTCCCGCACTGCCGCACCAGGATCTCTCCCGCCTTCACCGTCTGCCCGCCGAACCGCTTCACCCCCCGGTAGCTGGGATTCGAATCGCGCCCGTTCCTGGACGCGCCCTGGCCTTTCTTGTGCGCCATGATTGCACCTCGATCCTGTCCGGCGGCCTTGCGCCGGCTCGTTGCAGATTCAACCTAATCCAAGTCGCGAGAATACACTACGACAAGCAAATTCTAGGGTCCGCCCCCCGGCGGTGTCAACGGAAATCCAGGCACGCCCACGATTCTGTGACCGCCTAGGATCGAAAATCGGCCATTCCCCGCCTGGCCAGATGCCGTGCCGCCTCCCCCGCGGAAAGCGCCGGCGCCTCCAGATCCCCCCGGGCCTTCCCCTTCCCGCCCGCAAGGAAGCGAACCGCCTGTCCCGGCGCGACCTTCATGTAGCGCCCGCACAGCGAGGCCGCAAACGAGACGTCCCCGGCCGATCCCCCCTCCAGGACCAGCGCCGTGGGGCCCGGCAGGTCCGCGGGCTCCACCAGCACGTCGCCCGCCCCCGCACGGGATTCGAGACCCCGGTTCTCCTCCTCGTCCTTGCCGACGATGATCTTGCGTCCCGACGGCGAGCGGAAGTGCCGGCCGAGGCGGAGAATCTCCGCGTGGCGGACGTCCAGGTCCCCGCGCGCGGCGGCGTCGGCGACTCGCACGGCATACTCCGGCACGGTGAGCAGGCAGCCGCCGGCGGGGCCGGGATAGTCGTTGATGCCCAGTCGTTCCGCCAGCGCCATCTGGGGCTTCCGGGACCGGCCCTGGAAGGCCGGAAAATCCTTCCGGTCGATCCAGCCCTTCTTTTCCGGGATCGTCTCCGGAAGGCATCCGGCGCTCAGGGGGCGGAAGACCAGGCCCTCCACGCCGGCCTCCCGTTCGATGAGCGAGAGCGCCTGCCTCCTTTGCGACATGGGGCGCTGGCCCGCCACCTCGCCGGTGACCAGGAAGGACGCGCCCGCTTCGCTCAGGCGGTCCGCGGCCGTCTTCAGCATGGCGATCCGGCAGTCGATGCAGGGATTCATGTTCTTTCCGAAGCCGTGCGCGGGGGCCTTCACGGATTGCAGGAGGGCTTCCGAGTGGTCCAGGACGGTCAGGGGGACGCCGAAGGGGGAGACGGCTTCCTCCATCTGCTTGCGGTAGGCTTCGAGGGAATCCGCGCCGGGGGTGAAGGCGGAGTAGAAGCTCAGCGCCCCGGCGTCCAGCCCGGCGTCGCTCAGGAGGCGAAGCGCGAGAAGCGAGTCGAGACCGCCGGAGAACAGGACGAGGGCCTTCATGGTCTCAGCATTTCATGACAGAGGACGCAGGGAACACGGAGGGGTGAAAATAGAAAGTCGAAAGTCCAAGGTCGAAAGCCATGATGATCCGGAAAGGTTCTCGCAAGAACAGCATTTCAAGACGTAGGGGTCCAGTGACCCGTGACCCATCCTCCCTTCCTCACTCCATGAAGAACGCCCTCCCCGCCTCCCTTGCGCCGTCGAGGGCGCCGGGCTTTTTTGCGGCGTCGCCCTTGTCCTCGAGGCCCCGCACGCCGTAAAGCCCCTCGTGGGAGACGTCGATCGCATCGAAGAAGTAGCGGACGGTCCACTCCAGGCCCTTGAAAAGGTTCTTGCCCTGGGTGGCGCCGCACGCGACGGCGAAGCCCTTGCGGCCGGGCTCGGAGATGGGCACGGGGCCTTTCTCGCCCCCGGGGGGCGTGTACTTGCGCGCCCAGAGGGCCTGGGCGCGGTCGATGAAGGACTTGGTCTTGCCGGGGACGTTGTAGAAGAAGACGGGGGAGGCGAGGAGGATCCACCGGGCGTGCAGGAGTTTCGGATAGAGATCCTGCATGGCGTCCTTCTGGATGCACTCGCCCCGGCCCTCGCACGCGTGACAGCCCCGGCACGGCTCGAAATCGAGATCGGCGATGCGGACCCTTTCGATGGAAAGGTCGCGGTCTTCGGCGGGTTCGAGGAACGCCCCGGCGAGGGCGTCGGCGTTTCCGCCCTTGCGGGGGCTTCCGAGCAGGACCATAACGTCGGGGAAGGCGTCGCTCGCCATGGTTCGGCCTCCAGGAGGGTTTCGCTCGCACCTGCAACGCTACCCTTGCAGCGCTTTCGTTGCAAGGAATCGAAAGGGCCTACGCTGATAAGCCGTTCCAAAGGGCCTGCACCACGAGGGCACGAAGCCTGAGGTCATTTGTGGGAGGCGAATCCTCCGGCGAAGCCGGAGGTTCGGCGACGGCTGCGGCATTTCGAGTTGTCTGGTACCCGTCACCTGTGACCCGTGTTGGCCGTGCTTTGCCGCCACCGCATGGATGCAA
>CAZDSO010000050.1:0-25723 GCA_964508045.1 uncultured Planctomycetia bacterium
ACCATGGTGAAGGCGCTGCACTCGGCCGGGATCGAGGTGATCCTCGACGTCGTCTACAACCACACGGCCGAAGGCAACCACCTGGGTCCCACTTTATCCTTCCGCGGCATCGATAACGCGGCCTACTACCGCTTGATGCCCGACAACCCGCGCTACTACATGGATTACACCGGCACGGGTAACACGCTGAACGTGCGCCATCCGCGCGTGCTCCAGCTCATCATGGACAGCCTTCGCTACTGGGCCCTCGAGATGCACGTGGACGGGTTCCGCTTCGACCTCGCCTCCGCGCTCGCGCGTTCCCTGCACGAGGTCGACCGGCTGCACGCCTTCTTCGAGATCATCCACCAGGATCCCGTCCTCTCCCAGCTCAAGCTCATCGCCGAACCCTGGGACCTCGGCGAGGGCGGCTACCAGGTCGGCAACTTCCCCGTGGGATGGGCCGAATGGAACGGGCGCTACCGCGACAACGTCCGCATGTACTGGAAGGGGGAGGGCGGCGTCATCGGGGAAACCGCCTACCGCCTGACCGGCTCCTCCGACCTCTACCAGAAACACGGACGGCTCCCCTACGCCAGCGTCAACTTCGTCACCGCCCACGACGGCTTCACCCTCGCCGACCTCGTCAGCCACGACCGCAAGCACAACGAGGACAACGGTGAGGACAACCGCGACGGCGCCGACGAGAACTTCTCCTGGAACCACGGCGCGGAAGGGGAGACCTCCGATCCCGCCGTCCGGGAGGTCCGCGCGCGGCAACGGAGGAACTTCCTCGCCACCCTGCTGCTCTCGCAGGGCGTCCCCATGATCCTCGGCGGCGACGAGATCCTGCGCACCCAGCGCGGCAACAACAACGCCTACTGCCAGGACAACGAGATCTCCTACCTCGACTGGACCCTCTCCCCGGAAGCCCGCGACATGCTCCGCTTCGCCCGCCGCCTCATCGCCCTGCGAAAACGGCACCCCGTCTTCCACCGCTCCACCTTCTTCCAGGGGCGCGGCATCCGCGGCACCGGCGTCAAGGACATCGCCTGGCTCGCGCCCGACGGCGAGGAGATGACCGACGAGGAATGGAACACCCACTACGCCCGCTCCCTCGGCGTGTTCTACTGCGGAAGCGCCATGGAGGAGACCGACGCCCGCGGACACGAAATCGTCGATTCCGATTTCCTCCTCCTTCTCAACGCACACCACGAGACCGTCGAGTTCCTCGTCCCCGAGAGACTCGGACGCGGACCCTGGCGAACGCGCATCGACACCGCGCGCCCCGGCGGCGCGCCCGCCGGAAACCCCGACGCGGAACCCGGGAAGCTCCGCCCCGTCCTGGGACGCGCCCTCGTCCTGCTCGAAAGACCCGCCGCCCCCCATGCGCCGAAAGACCATGAGCCCTAGACACCCCATGCCCTTCGGGGCCCAGATCGAGGACGACGGAAGCGTGCGCTTCGCGCTCTGGGCGCCGGACGCCAGCGCTGTCGAATTGCTCCTCGAGCGCGAAGGCGGGGAACGGTCCCTGCCCATGACGGACGACGGGGAGGGATGGTTCCGTCTCTCCACCGCCCGCGCCCGGCCCGGCGACCTCTACCGGTTCCGCCCCGGCGGGACGATCCCCGTGCCCGATCCCGCCTCCCGCTTCCAGCCGCGCGACGTCCACGGGCCGAGCGAGATCATCGACCCCCGCGCCTTCGCGTGGGACGACCGCCGGCCCGGACGCGCCTTCCACGAGGCCGTCTTCTACGAGATCCACGTCGGCGTCTTCACCCCCGAAGGCACCTTCCGCGCCGCCGCCCGCCGCCTCGACCACCTCGAGCGCCTCGGCGTCACCGCCCTCGAACTCATGCCCGTCTCCGATTTCCCCGGCGCCCGCAACTGGGGCTACGACGGCGCCTACCCCTTCGCCCCCGATGCGCGCTACGGGCGCCCCGACGACCTCAAGCACCTCGTCCAGGAAGCCCACCACCGCGGCCTCATGGTCTTCCTCGACGTCGTCCACAACCACTTCGGACCCGAGGGAAACTACCTCCACCTCTACGCCAAGGACTTCTTCACCTCGCGCGTCCAGACACCCTGGGGCGACGCCCTCGACTTCGAGGGGCCCCGTGCCCGCTGGGTCCGCTCCTTCTTCGTGCACAACGCCCTCTTCTGGCTCGAAGAGTACCGCTTCGACGGCCTGCGCTTCGACGCCGCCCACGCCGTATTCGACCGCTCCACACCGCACATCCTCGAGGAGACCGCCGCGGCCGCCCGGCGGATCGAAGACGGGAAGCGGTCCGTCCACCTCGTCCTCGAGAACGACGCCAACGAGGCCCGCTTCCTCGCCCGCGACGAGACGGGATCCCCGAGCGCCTTCGACGCCCAGTGGAACGACGACCTCCACCACGCCCTCCACGTCCTCCTCACCGGCGAGAAACGGGGATACTACCGCGACTACCACCCCGACCCCGCCGCCTTGCTCGAACGGTGCCTCCGGGAAGGCTTCGCCTACCAGGGGGAACCCTCCCCTTTCCGGAACGGACGACCCCGCGGCGAACCGAGCGCCCACCTTTCGCCGTCCGCCTTCGTCTCCTTTCTCCAGAACCACGACCAGATCGGCAACCGGGCCTTCGGCGAGCGCATCGACGCCCTCGCCCCGGCCCCCGCCGTCGAGGCCGCCCTCGCCGTCCTCCTGCTCGCCCCCCCGCCGCCGCTCCTCTTCATGGGGCAGGAATGGGGTACCCTGCGGCCGTTCCTCTACTTCTGCGATTTCGAGGAGAGCCTCGCCCGCCGCGTCCGCGAGGGGCGCCGGCGTGAATTCCGCGATTTCCCCGCGTTCGCCGACCCCCGCGCCCGCGAGACGATCCCCGACCCCGTCTCCCCCGGCACCCGGACCCGATGCCTCCTCGACTGGGAGACCCTGGACACGCCCGGAGGATCCCGGAGGGCCGGTTTGATCCGGAGGCTTCTCGATCTGCGCCGGCGCATCGTCGTCCCCGGCCTCCCCGGGGCGCGCGCCCTTCCCCGCCCCGGCCGCCGTCGCGCGACCGGCGTCGTGTCCGTCGCCTGGCGACTGGGCACCGGAACGATCCTGTCGCTGGCCGCCAACCTGTCCGGCCGCGACGCCGGGCTCGACCCGCCGTCCGGCGAGGTCGTCGCGTCCGTTCCCGAGCCGGCCGCCGGAGCCGCGCGCAGGGGGCGCCTGCCCGCCTGGTCGGCGGTGTGGACGACGTCCCGGGAGGAAACGTCATGAATGGAAACGACCCCGTCGCCACCTACCGGCTCCAGCTGCGCGCCGGCTTCCCGTTTCCCGCGGCCGAGGCGATCCTCCCCTATCTCGACGCCCTCGGAATCTCGCACCTCTACCTGTCGCCGATTTTGAAGGCGAGGCCGGGCAGCGCGCACGGCTACGACCTCGTCGACCACGGCGCGATCGATCCCGAGCTCGGGGGCATGGAAGCGCTGGAGCGACTCGCCGCCTTCGCGCGGGCCCGGTCCATGGGCCTTCTCGTGGACCTGGTGGCCAACCACATGCTCGTGGGACCGCCGGAAAACGCGTGGTGGATGGACGTGCTCGAGAACGGGCCGGCCTCCCCCTTCGCGGCGTTTTTCGACGTCGAGTGGGCGCTCTCCACCCCCGGCGGCCGGGGCCGGCTTCTCCTGCCCTTCCTCGGCGACTGGTACGGTGACGCGCTCGACCGGGGCGAGATCCGGCTGGCCTTCGAGCCGGAAACGGGGTCCCTCCGGGCGCGGTACTTCGATCTGGACTTCCCCCTCGACCCGAAGACCTACCCCGCCGTGCTGGAACGCGGCCTGGACGCTTTGAAGGAGCGGCTGGGCCCGGAGGATCCCGGCCTGGTCGAGCTGTACGCGGTGATCGCGGGCTTCGACCGGCTTCCGTCCCGCCTGGAAGCCGACCCCGCGGCGCGCGAGGCGCGGCACCGCGACAAGGAGATTCTCCGGGACCGCCTCCGCGACCTCTGCGCGCGGCGGGAGGAGATCCGCCGCCACGTCCGGGAAGCCGCCGGCGCCTTCAACGGGAAGCCGGGAGATCCCGCCGGCTTCGACGAGATCCACGATCTGCTGGAGAGGCAGGCCTGGCGCCTCGCCTTCTGGCAGGTGGCCTCGGACGAGATCAACTACCGGCGGTTCTTCAACATCAACGATCTCGCGGCGCTTCGCATGGAGAATCCCGAGGTCTTCCGCGCCACGCACGCCCTGGTCCTGGAACTGCTCTCCGCGGGTCTGGTCGACGGCCTCCGCGTCGACCATCCCGACGGCCTCCTCGACCCCTCCGCCTACTTCCACGCATTGCGCGACGCCGCCCGCGCCCGGGGCATCGCCGGGCCCTGGATCGTGGCCGAGAAGATCCTGGCCCCCGGGGAGACCCTGCGCGAAGACTGGCCGGTGGACGGCACCACCGGCTACGAGTTCATGAACCTCCTCCATGGCCTGCTGGTCCGTCCCGGGGCGGAAGCCGCCTTCGACCGCATCGCGAAGCGCTTCACGGGCGAGGGCGTCTCCTTCGACGCGGTCGTCTACGAGGCGAGGAAGGAGGTTGCGCTCTCCACGCTGGCCAGCGAGCTCTCCCGGCTCGCGTCCCTCCTCCACCGCGCGGCCGGCACCGACCGTCACACGCGGGATTTCACCTGGCTGGGCCTCAGGGAAGCGCTGGCGGAAACCGCGGCCTGCTTTCCCGTCTACCGGACCTACGTGTCGTCCCGCGGCGTCGAGGAAGAGGACCGCCTCCGGATCCGCGAGGCGGTGGAACGGGCGCGCGCGATGAACCGGCGCATCGAGCCCCCGATCCTCGATTTCGTGCGGGACGCGCTGCTTCTCGAGACGCCGCCCGCCACCCTCGCCTTCGCCTGCAAGTTCCAGCAGTTCACGGCGCCCGTCGCCGCCAAGGCCGTCGAGGACACCGCCTTCTACCGCTACGGCCGCCTGCTCTCGCTCAACGAGGTGGGCGACGATCCGCGGCGGTTCGGGGTCGCCCCCGGGGACTTCCACGAGGAATGCCGCCGGCGACGGCGCGTCCACCCGCGAAGCCTCTCCGCCACCTCCACCCACGACGCCAAGCGATCCGAGGACGTGCGCGCCCGCCTCGCCGTCCTCACGGAGATGGAGGAGGCATGGAGGATCCACGTCATGCGCTGGAGCCGGATCAACCACCGGCGACGACGCATGCTGGGAAACCGGCGCGTGCCCTCGAAACAGGAAGAATACCACCTCTACCAGATCCTCGCCGGCGTGTGGCCGCCGGGGCTTCCGGAAGCCGCCGGCGGGGATCTCCTCCGCCGCGTCCGGGACTACATGATCAAGGCGTTGCGCGAGGCGGGACTGCACTCCTCGTGGAAGCAGCCGGACGAGGCCTACGAGGAAGCCGTCGCCGACTTCGTCGCCCGCCTCATCGCCCCCCCCGCGGGGAAGAACGCCTTCCTCCTCGACTTCGTCCCCTTCGTCCGCCGCCTCGCGACCTTCGGCTTCCTGAACAGCCTCACCCAGACGGCCCTGAAGATCGCCTCCCCCGGCGTTCCCGACGTCTACCAGGGCTCGGAGGTCTGGGACTTCAGCCTGGTCGATCCCGACAACCGACGCCCCGTCGACTTCGCCCTGCGACGTGACATGCTGGACGATCTCGCCAGACGGTGGGACGACCCCGCCCGGCGTCCCCGTCTCGCCCGGGAGACGCTCGACGACCTCCCGGACGGGCGGGCCAAGATGTTCCTTCTCTGGCGCGGCCTGGACATGCGCCGGCGACACCGCCGCCTGTTCCTGGAAGGGGAGCACCTGGCCCTCGCGGCGCGGGGACCGCGCGCCGGACACGTCGTGGCGCTCGCGCGCACGGGCCCGGGGGGCGTTGCATTCTGCGCAACGGGTCGCTGGTTTCACGGGCTTCTGGGAGGCGAGCCCGGCCTGCCGCTGGGAGAAGCGGTGTGGGGGAGCACTGTCGTGCCGGTTCCGGAAGGCCCGGGCAACGGAGGGTTCAGGAACGTACTCACGGGGGAGTTGCTGGCGCCCCAGGAAACGCCGGCGGGAAAGGTGCTGAGGGCCCGGGACCTCTTCGCGCGCTTCCCGGTCTCGCTGCTGCTCCAGGAAAGCGGGGGAGGGGGAGGGCGGGGTCGTTGAGTCGTTGAGGGATTGTGTGGGTGTGGATTGTCGGAGTTGCGAATTACGGATTCCGGGATTGAGGCACGTAGGCCGAAGTCCCTTTTCATGAACAATCCGGGCTAGCCCTTGCCCAGGCAAGACAGGCGACGGCGGAGAGCGGAGTGCCGGACGGCTTGCGCGGGGCGCGGTTCAGCCGAGTCGCGCCGTGACGGTGATCTCCGCACCTTTCATCAGGCGCGAGAGGGGGCATTCCAGCCTGGCGCGGGCGGCCTCTTCCTGGAGCGTCTTCTCGTCGAGGCCCGCGGCGCGCACCGTCGTGTCCAGGTCGATGCGCGTGACGGCGTAGCGGTCCTCCGCCCGCTCGAGATGGACCACCGCCTGCGTATCAATCTCCCCGGGATCGTGTCCCGCCTTCTCGAGACCCAGGGCGAGCGCCTGGGAAAAGCACCCGGCATGCGCGGCTCCGAGGAGCTCCTCGGGGCCGGTCCCCGCAGCTTCCCGGAACCGGGACGGGAAGGAATACGCCGCCTCGAAGCGGCCGCTGCCTCCGGAAAGCACGCCCTCGCCGTCCTGGTATCTTCCCCTCCACCTGGCGCGGCCCGTTCGGGGGGAAAGGACCTTCCTCGGCGGTTCCTTCCCCCGGGCCGGGGGCTCCTGCTCCTGCTCCCCCGGCCGCGGGGCCGGCGACGAGGGCCGCTCCACGACCTCCACCGTGCTCGCCTGGAGGCCCTTCTCGCCCTCTTCGCGCACGTAGCGGACGGCGTCGCCTTCGCGCAGCGCGTCGAAGCCGCCGCGGAGGACGCTGTTTCGATGGAAGTAGACGTCGCGTCCCTCCAGGTCGCGCAGGAAGCCGTATCCGTGGTCGCGGAGGATGCTTTCCACGACGGCGTTGGCGGACTGGCCGGGATGGGCCTTCACGTTCCCCCGCTGGATCTCCTCCATCTCCTTCAGCTGCCGGCCCATGGAGTCGAAGGCGTCCCGGATCACGGCGTGGAGGGGGTCGTGAAGTCTTCCCCGGCTGGGTTCGCGCTTCACCACGAGCTCGTGGCGGGGGACGGTCACGTCGATCCGCACGCGGAAGGGGTTTCCGAACGCCTGCGCGGATTGCACCTTCTCCACGGCCACCCGGCAACGGATGAGGTTGTCGTGAAGCTTGTCGAGCTCGCCCGCTTTTTCGCGCACCAGATCCTTGACGGCATCCTCGGGCTCGAAACCCCGGAACGAGGTCTCCAGCGGCACCTCCATGGTCTCCTCCCGATGGGATTCGTGTTCGAATGCGCGACGGGGTCTGTCCGTTCGCTACGCTTGCACACCGGCCGGACGGCGCTGCGCCCGCGCGGAAACGCCTTGGATCCGCCTACGTCGGCGGAACGCGGACGTTCTTCGTCCCCCGCTTCCACGCGGCGGTGCAATGGTGGAAAGCAAGTGCAATCGGCGTGCCGGATCCTGTGGTTGATTGTTTGCCTGGTTGGTTGGCTGGAAATCGAGGTGGTGGGTGGTTGGGTGGTTTCTCGGGTGAGGGGGTGGGAGGTTGCCGCCGCTGAAATCTGAAATCTGGATTCGCAACGACGCAATTACACACACCCCCCCCCCTCCTCCAGCACCTCGCGGACCTTTTCCAGCATCTGGTCGGTGGTGAAGGGCTTGGGGAGGAAGGGGGTGCCGGGCTCGAGCATGCCGTCGCGGACGATGTGCTTCTCGGTATGGCCGGAGATGAACAGCGCCTTCAATCCGCTCCACCGTTCCCGGAGCGTCTCCCAGAGCGAGCGTCCGTCCATGGAGGGCAGCATCACGTCGGTGAGGAGGAGGTCGGGGGGGTGGTCGGCGGATTCGAGGAAACGCAGGGCCGCCTCGGCCGTGGGGCATTCCTGGACGCGGTAGCCCGAGTCGCGCAGCTCCTCCGCCGCCAGTTTCCGCACCAGATCCTCGTCCTCCACGAGCAGGATCGTCTCCCCCCGGCCGCGCGGGCCCTCCTCCTCCTCCTCCCTGTCCGCGGTTTCGGTTTCGGCTTCCATCTGGGGCAGGTAGACGTGAAAGCGCGTCCCCTCGCCCGGGACGCTTTCCACCGAGAGGTAGCCGCCGCTCTGGCGCACGAAGCCGTAGACGGTGGAAAGGCCGAGGCCCGTTCCCTTGCCCGGCGGCTTGGTGGTGTAGAAGGGCTCGAAGATATGGTCGAGGATCTCCGGATCCATGCCGCGGCCGGTGTCCGAGACGGAGATCTCCACGTAGGCCCCGGGGGGCATCTCGCCGTGCGGCGGCTCCTCCCCTTCCTCGAGAAGGAAGGGACGCGTGGCGATCTCCATCTCCCCGGCATCCTCCATGGCCTCGCGGGCGTTGAGAACGAGGTTGACCAGCGACTGCTCGAGCTGGGCCGCGTCCACGAAGCACCGCCCCGTTGCGGGCTGGAGATCCAGCCGCAACGTCACGCTGTCCTCCGTCAGGCGGTCCAGCATCTCTCCGAGTTCCTTCACCAGGTTGCCCACGTCCACGTTGGAGGGGTGGAGGACCTGTTTCCGGGAAAACGCCAGGAGCTGGCGCGTCGTCGAGGCGGCCAGCTCGGCCGCCTTCAGGATCTCCTCGCCCTCCGCCCTCACCCGCGCGGCGTCCTCGGGCCGCTTCAGAAGCCGTCGCGTCCGCCCCAGGATGGCGGTGAGCATGTTGTTGAAGTCGTGGGCGACGCCGCCCGCCAACTTGCCCACAGCCTCGAGCTTCTCCCCCTCGCGGAGCCGAGCCTGCATGCGCTTTCGCTCCGTCACGTCCCGCGTCACCCCCAGGACCTCCCGGAACTTCCCCGTCGGATCCCGCAGCACCACCGCGGTGGTCTCCGTCGACACGCGGCTTCCGTCGCGGTGGATCGCCTCCAGCTCCTCGGTCCAGGGTTGCCGCGGATCCCGGGTTCCCTTGCGCACCGCCTCCTCCATCCCGCTCACCGCCTCGCGCACCCGCGCGAGGGACCCGGCGGGAAGGACGTCCTCCAGCGTCAGGGAGAGCGCCTCGCGCACGGGGTAGCCCAGGACGCGGTGGACCGAGGGGCTCACGTAGGTGAGCCGGAGGCGGGCGTCCGCCGTCCAGATCACGTCGCTCACGTTGTCGGCGAGAAGCCGGTACCGCGTTTCCGTCAGTTCCATGGCCTCCTCGGCCGCGCGCTGGTCGGTGACGTCCCACCCCATCACCGTGAGGCGGTCCGCTTCCGGATAGGCCTGGATCTCGAAGCTGCGCCTTCCCCGCGTCGTGTCCAGGCTGATGCCGGTCGTCTGGGGCTCTCCCGTCTCGAAGGCCTTCCGGTACAGCCCCTCCAGGCGGGATCCGTGGAAGGCGGGGAACAGGGCCGAGAGATCCCGGCCCAGGACCTTCGAGGGATCCCGGCCGGTGACGGCGACGAGCTCGGAACTCCAGTCCAGGACGTGGAACGCCCGGTCGATGCGGAAGAAGTAGTCCGCCACCGCGCCGAGCAGGCCGTCCTCGTCCTCGATCTCGTGCGCGGCTTTCCCGGGGGCGGGAAGGGCGTCCACGCGGGTCACGTCCAGCTCGATCCCCGCCTTCTCGAGGGCCTGTTCGACCGATCGGGCCTCCTCGACCGATCCCCTGAAGAGGAGTGATTTCTTCAATGGACTCAAGACGGACCTCCATCGGGTGCGCGGAAAGAAAAAAATCCCGGGAATCAACTGTATCGAAAATCCCCCTTCGCCATCCACCCACTCTCCATGAAATGTAGCTTTCCGGCGCCGACCATAGCCGATGGACACGGTCGGCGCGCACCGCCGCTGGTGGGAGGCGCCGCGACGGGGCGGTCCGCCCGAGGCGGCGACCTGCGGGCGCTGGCCCGTCATTTGCAGAACAGGAGAGAAAGTCCGGATCCGGACTGGACGATCCACGAAGCCCGTAACGGATGAATCCGAAAGGAGGTCTCATGGGACGCGTCGAGGGGAAGGTCGCGATGGTGACCGGCGGAGCCAGCGGAATCGGCAAGGCGACATGCATGCGCCTGGCGGAGGAGGGCGCACGCCTCATGGTCACGGACGTCGACGAAGAGCAGGGGACGGCGGTGGTGGACGCCGTGCGCGACAAGGGCGGCGAGGCGAAGTTTTTCGCCCTGGACGTAGCGGACGAGAAGAACGTGCAGGAGGCCGTGGCCGAGACCGTCTCGGCGTGGGGCCAGCTCGACGTGCTGGTGAACAACGCGGGCATCGCCGGCACGGACGCGCCGACGCACGAACTCACCGAGGAACAGTGGGACAAGGTGATGGCGGTGAACGTGAAGGGCGTGTTCTTCTGCACCAAGCACGCCGTCCCCCGCATGCGCAAGACGGGCGGCGGGAGCATCGTCAACCTGTCCTCCATCTACGGCCTGGTCAGCGCCGCGGACGTCCCGCCCTATCACGCCTCCAAGGGGGCGGTCCGGCTCATGACGAAGACGGACGCCCTGCTCTACGCCAAGGACGGCATCCGCGTGAACTCGGTCCACCCGGGCTTCGTCTGGACGTCCATGGTGGAGGGCTTCGCCAGGCAGAAGGGCCAGGATCCCGAGGCCTTCCGCGAACAGCTCGGCCAGCTCCACCCGGTGGGGCATCCGGGAGAGCCGGACGACATCGCCTGGGGCATCGTCTTCCTCGCGTCCGACGAGTCGAAGTTCATGACGGGAAGCGAGGTGGTCATCGACGGCGGCTATACCTGCAAGTAGGACGCGCCGCCGGCGCTTTCAGTCCGCCTTCTGCGTTTTCAGGGTCGAAAACGGACACCTTGGATGGAAGCCAACGAAGGACAGTTCGTCCTCCTGCTCGGCATCATGCTGCTCGCCGGCTACGTGGCCCACGTGGCCGGACCCCGCCTCTCCATACCGCGCGTCACCCTCCTGCTGGTCGCCGGCGCCCTGGCCGGGCCCACCGCCCTCGACCTCGTGCCCGACTGGACCACCCGCTGGTTTCCCTTCGCCGCGCACCTCGCCCTGGCCATGGTGGGCTTCCTCCTCGGCGACAGTTTCGCCGGTCACGGCATCCGCGAAAAGGGACCCGTCGTCCTCTGGATCACCGTGGGGGAGACGCTCTTCGCGGCCGTCTTCGTCTTCTTCGCCCTGCTTCTCGCCGGCGCTTCCCTCCCGCTGGCCCTGGTCCTGGCGGGCATCGCCCCCGCCTCCGCCCCCGCGGCCATCCTGGAGACGGTCCGCGAAGGACGGTCCAAGGGTCCCCTGACCGACACGCTGCTCGGCGTGGTGGCCATCGACGACGCCTGGGGCGTCGTCCTCTTCAGCCTCCTTCTGGTCGCGGCCCAGACCGTCTCCGGCGGAGAGGCCGATCTCGCCAGCCTCGGAGAGGGGCTCTGGGAGGTCCTTGGCGCCGGCCTGCTCGGCGCGGCGTTGGCCCTGCCCATGATCTGGATCACGAAGCGCGTCCGGGAAGGCGAGCCCACGCTCATCGAGGCGGCGGGCTTCGTCTTCCTGTGCAGCGGCGTCGCCTCCCTGATCCACGTCTCCTACCTGCTCTCGGCGATGGTGATGGGCGCCCTGGTGGCCCGCGGGTCGCCTCACAAGCGTCCCTTCCACGCCCTGGAAAAGATCCGGGAGCCCTTCATGGCGGTCTTCTTCATTCTCGCGGGCATCGAGTTCGAGCTGGACGCCCTCGTCGCCCTCGGGGTGGTCGGCGCGGCGTACGCGGTCGCGCGGGCGCTCGGCCTGATTTCCGGCGGCTGGGTGTCCGGCCGGCTGGCCGGGGCGTCTCGCGAGGTGAAGAGACGGATCGGGTTCTGCATCCTCCCCCAGGCGGGGGTGGCGCTGGGGTTCGCCCTGCTGGTCCAGGAGAAGCTGCCCGAGGTGGGCGAGAAGGTCCTGCCGCTGGTCATCGCCACCACGATCCTCTTCGAGATCGCCGGTCCCGTCGTCGCGCGCTGGGAACTCGAGCGGGCCGGAGAATGGGGCCAGGGGCAAGGGGAAGAGGAGGGAGAGGGGGGATAGCTGTGTCGTTGTGTGGATGGGTGGTTGGGTGGTTGCGGGAATGTCCCAGGTCCGATCCCAGGTCGCCGCCTTGCTCTGCAAGGCCCTTCCCCGGCGCCTCCCACAAGCAGCAAGGCGGTTGCTCTGCTCTTCGTGCCTTGGTGCCTTCGTGGCGGTGTCTGTAACCTGTGACCTGTAACCCGTGCTGGCCGTGCTTTGCTACAAACGGATCGTAGCAGCCCACAGCACAAACAGGTTACTGGTTACGGGTTACGAACAATCCGTTGCTCGCCTGTACAACAGACACGGATCCGGGGTTCTTTTCTGACGCCCACACCCGCAGGAGGCAATCCAACAACCGCAGACGTTCCTGCAGCTGAAATCTGAAATCCCTGCGCGGGCTACCTACAAGCTCATCGCGCAGGATGCGGGGCGCCGCGGGTCTGGCATCGTGGGCACCAGAAGCCGTTGCGTCCGCTCACGGAGATGCGCTCGAGCGGGCCGCCGCAACGCGGGCAGGTCCCGCCCTCTTCCCGCGAGGGAATGACCCAGGACCGGGGCATCCGGTCCGGATCGGCCCCGATGTCCGCGGCCTTCCGGAGGACGCGCTTCAGGGCCCGGTGGAGATCCCTCGCCTCGTCCGCGTCGAGGTCGCGGGGCGAGGCTTTCGGGTGCATGCGCGCCTGGAAGAGGATCTCGTCGCCGTAGATGTTGCCGACGCCGGCGATCCGGCCCTGGTTCAGCAGGAATCCCTTGAGGGTGCCCCCCGTGCGTTTCAGGATCTCGCGGAAGGCGGGCAGGTCGACCGACGCCGCGTCGGGACCGAGCCCGAGCTCCTCGAGGTAGGCTTCTTTTTCCTCCACAAGGCGGATCCGGCCGAGCAGGCGCTGCATGGACACGGCGAGAAAGCCGCCGTCCTCGAAGTGTGCGACGAACCGGGCGTGGTCGGGCTCCTCCCCCGGATCCTCGTAGACGCGAGGGTAGCCGGTCATGCCGAAATGGAGGAGCAGCCATCCTCCATCCGCCAGGCGCAGGAAGAGGTGTTTTCCGTGCCGGTCGGCGGCCTCGAAACGATTCCCTTTCAGGGCCTTGCCGAGGTGCGCGGGCGAGACGTCCTCCAGGATTTCCTTTCGACGCACCTCGGTCTTCGCGACGGTCCGGCCGAGGGCCGACGAGGCGAGGACCCGGCGGAAGTGCTCGACGTCGGGAAGTTCCGGCATGCCTCACGTCTCCTTTCGCAGCTTGTCCTCGAGGTCCCCGGCGTCCTCGAGGGCGTGCCCCTGCTCGTCGTTGTTGAAGAAGGCCCATGCCTCGAGGCCCTCCTCCATCCTGTCCCGGAGCCAGTGCGACCAGGTGGTCAGTCGGCGGCGCCCGTACCGTCCGCCGTAGTCGCCGGACGGCCCGTGGAAGCGGCAGTAGACGAACCCGCCGGAGACCCACCGGGGCGAGGGGGCTTCCGCCTTGTCGTGGACGCAGAAGGCCGCGCCTTTCCCGTCCAGGAGGTCGAGGATCTCCGGGTCGAACCAGGAGGGATCGCGGAACTCGAAGACGTGGCGGATCTCGCCGGGCAGGCGGTCCAGGAAGGACGCCAGCCTCCCGGGGTTCGCCTTCCATCGCGGCGGCAGCTGGTAGAGGATCGGGCCGAGATGGGGACCCAGGATGCGCGCGCGAGAGAAGAATCGTTCCAGCGCCCGCTCGGGCTCCTTCAGCTTCTTCATGTGCGTGATCCAGCGGCTCGCCTTGAGGACGTAGAGGAAGCCGCCGGGCGCCTGGTCGCGCCAGGTCTCGAAGACCGAGGGCTCCGGCAGGTTGTAGAAGGTGTTGTTGACCTCGACGGTGTCGAAGACCTCGGCGTACCGGCCGAACCATTGCGAGGAGGACAGGTCCTGGGGATAGAAGACGCCCCGCCAATGGGGGTAGTTCCAGCCGGAGGTGCCGATTCTCGCCCGTGGTTTTTTCTTCGTCTTGCGGCTTCGCTGCTTCATGGCCGTCGATCGACCTCCCTGCGCAATGCATTGCAAATCGCGGGCCCACGGCGATTCCCGCGGGCCCGGGAGGAGCCATTCGCGCTGTCGCCGTTTTCAGCGTGGGGGCGGGCTGACGTTCGTCGTGAGCCACGTAGCGTAAGCGGAGTGGCGGAGCAGCGTTGCCGAGTCGCAGACGTGTTGACAGCACTCCGCCTTCGGCTTCGGGTTTCACGACGAACGGTTGCCATCTTCTTTTCCGAGCGATGATATGATGGGGTGAAATTTTCCGATAGCAGACGCCTCAACGCGGCCCGCCTGGATCGCCAGCCCGCGCCCCGCCCGGCATCGATTTTGCTCCTTGAGCGGAACGGACACGGGGAGCCGGGCTTTTCCCGCCAGGGGGCCATGCCTCTCTCCCCATCGTAGCCAACGGATATGCCGCAACGCATCCATGAACATCTTTGCGAGGCTCTCATGAACGTCGAAGAAGTGATGTCGGTCGATCTGGTGGCGGTCCAGCAGGGGGACTCCATCCTGGAGGCGGCGCGGCGGATGCGCGACAGCGGCGTGGAATCGCTTCCCGTGTTCGATGACCGATCGGTCATGGGCATGGTCACGGCGCGCGACATCGTGTGGAAGGTCGTGAGCGAGGGGCTGGATCCGAAGACGACGCCGGTGGAGGCGGCCGCGTCGGTGGGGCCGATCGCCTGCAGGTTCGACGATTCCGTGAAGACTGCCGCCACGATCATGCACGAGAGGAAGATCCACCGCCTCCTCGTGATGGACGCCTTCGACCGCCCCGTCGGCATGATCTCCCTGAACGACCTCGCGCCCCTGGTCCGGCAGGGCGTCCTGTCGGGTCACCTCCTCTCCGAAGTGGTCCACTCCAGCCTCCCCGAGCCGAGACGGAAGGCGCTTTGAACACGCAAGGGCTATGACGGGCGGGATGCCGCGCGGCTACCGGCTGCGGGCTGCGCGTTGTGGACAGACCGGCGCTGGCCGTCCATCGCTGGCCGTGAAATATCGTCCGTTTTCCACGGCGCCGTTGTTCGTTTCCAGACCGGACGACGCCGGCAGATGTTCCGAGCATTGCCGAACGGTCCCTGCAGGGCTCGCGGGCTCGCGCCCGCGGCTCCCTCAGCGAGCGGTCATCAGACGATTCGGGTTTTGGGGTTCAGCTGCCGGCCAACCACAGCCACACAGGTTACGCGTTACAGGTTACAGACACCGCCATGCAGCGAACGCTGGCCGTGAAATATCATCTGTGTTCCGCGGCGCCCGCAGCATCGGCGTGCATCGGTGGTTGACATGAAAATCCCATCTTTCCTGAGTTCCTGCTCCGAAAATTCGGGAAAACCATGATCGACGACCGCCTTGGAGGGCGAGGGTCCTCCCGAGCCCAAAACACAGCCGGCTCGCCAGGAGTGGTTCGACAGGCTCACCACAACCCTGAGCGAAGTCGAAGGGGCTCGCCCTCCAAGTTTTCATGGTTTCCTGGAGAGCCGAAGGCTCATGGCTGACTGGATTCGAAATTCACGAATACACACAAACACCCAACCACACAACTCAGAGCATGTGAAAGAATTCGCCGGATTCATTCGTTTCGGCCGATCGGGAATTCCATTTCAACGGCAAGGGCGAATTCTTCCACCTGCTCTATCGATCGCTGTCGCGATCGCAAGAGTCTGTTTCCTCGATTCCGAGCGATCGCATTCATGCAAAACAGGGTCGACACCGAGGCTTTTTCGACACGGATAACGTTGAAAGTTACTGAAGACGCTGATGGGTTTCTAGGGTTCAAAGTAGAGGATGTGGAAAAATCCGCTCGCGCAGGCATACAGGGATTTTTTCACAGCCTCTCACCTCCCCTCCTTCTCCGGAACGGGAAGCGCGAGGTCCACGACCAGGGGGAAGTGGTCGGAGGTCAGGCGGGCGAGCTCGTCGCGCGGCACGATGGCGTGGATCACGCGGAATTCGTCGGAGACGAAGACGTAGTCGAGGCGCGTCCAGCCCATGAAGGTGCGCTCGAAGCCCCGGTCGGGATGGACCGAGAAGGCGTCGCGGAACGCGTCCGAGAAGCGCCGGTGCACGGCGGAACCCGGCCTCGTGTTGAAGTCCCCGCAGAGGACCACGGGTCCCTCGCGCCGGGCGGGCTCGAGCCACGTCTCCCGGATCGCCTTCGCCTGGACGCGCCGCTCCCGCGGCCTGAGTCCGAGGTGCGTGTTGAGGATCTGGAGGCGTTTTCCCTCCCACGGCATCTCCACCCAGAGGATGCCCCGCTTCTGGGCCCGCCCCAGCCGGGGCAAGGCGTCGGCGCGGACGAGCCGCAACGGCTCGCGGGCGAGCAGCGCGTTGCCGTACTTGCCTCCCGGCTCGCTCTCCAGGGAGGGGTGGAAATGGTGATCCATGGTCAGGCAGAGGGCGATCTCGCGGGCCTGGTCCACGCTTCCCGACCCCCGCGCCCTGCAGTCCAGCTCCTGGAGCGCCACGAGGTCCGGGGCGTGCCGTGCGATGACCCTCGCCACCCTGTCGGGATGGAACTTGCCGTCCATGCCCTTGCAGCGGTGGATGTTGTAGGTCATGACGCGAAGGGGCTTGAGCAGCGTTCCCGCCGGCGTCGGAAGGGGTTCCGAGAGACCTTCCTCCCTCTGCATCCGGCGCAGGGCGGCCTCCCTGAGGTCCTCGGGCCTCAGGAACGCGGCGTCCGGCGGCGCCAGCGGGGCGTCGGGCGAGAGGAGGGCGAAGGCATGCGTTTCCCGGCGCCCGGGGCCTCCGTGGGCCCCGTTCTCGAAGGCGAAGGAGAGCGGGGTTCCCCGGGGCTTCCATCCGAGCAGGACGAAATCGCCCGCGTCCGGGTGGCGGACCAGCGTGGCGAGATCCTCTCCGACCGCCTCGAGGAAGGGGTGGTCCTCGCCCACGACGGCCCTGGCGTCCCGGGGCAGGACGTGTTCGCCCGCATGCGTCCAGGCCCGAACCGTGCCGTCATCCGCGGCCGCGAGGACCGCCGGCACGGCGGCCCTCTCGACCAGATCCCGCGCCGTCGCGCGCGCCGTCTCTTCGTCGAGTGCATCGGGAAGGTAGACGTGGGCCACGGGTCCGTGATCGGCCACCTTCAAGGGGAGCAGGCGGTTTCCGGCTTTCGCCTGGCCGAAGATCTTCTGGAGCAGGCGGCCGCCCAGCAGGAGGACGCGCTTGAGATGGAGGCGGTCGAGGGCGAGCACCGTGCCGGCGCCCCGGACGTCGCGCTCGTCCAGCAGCCGGGCCACGGCGGTTTCCAGGGGCTCCGCGGTGAGGCGCTCGTAGGGGAGGACCTTTTCCTGGCCATGATCGGCGTGGACCCACACGTCGTAGTCGCGGTGCGCGGACCGGGACGCGGCCCGGTGGAGGGAGCGGATCGCCCGGTCGATGCCCTTGAGGGTCCAGTGGGCGAAGGAGGAGTCGGGGCCCCGGCGGTGCGCCTGCTCGTCGTAGCCGGGGAAGTTCACGTGGATCACGGGGGATCCGCGGGCGATGTCGATGCGCGCGGCCAGCGCCGCGAGTTCCCGGAGCAGGATGACCACGGCGACGCGGTTCGGCACGAAGAGGAGTTCCATGACCAGGCTCCGGCGCGCCGCCACGCCGCGCACCACGTCCACGACCGCCAGGAACGTCTCGAGAAGGGCCAGGGCCGCCATCCGGACGATCACGAACCCGTGAAGGAAAAAGACGGCGAGAAGCGCCGAAGGTCTTGCCGCCTTGAGGACCGAGGAGAGGCCGAGATTCGCGAAGCAGAACGTGCAGTTTTCCGCGCCGCCCGTGAAGACGTCCGCGAAGGCGGACCCATCCTCGAGCAGGGACTTGCGTCCGGTTTCGGTGCGCAGCGTTTCGATGCGCGCCTGGCGCCGGGCCGTCGGGCCGGGCGCCAGCATCGCCGTGATCTCCTCCGTTTCGGGATCCCGGAACTGGACGGCGGGCACGGCCGTGCGCACGCCGTAGAAGAGCTCGGCCTGCATCGCCGAGGTGGTCGAGGGCAGGCCGGAATAGAGGCTGTGGAGGACGGCGCCGCGGCGCCGGATCCGCTTCCTCAAGTGCGGCATGCGGCCGCGGGCCAGCGCCTTCTCCAGCTCGGCCCGGGAGAGTCCATCGATCTGCACGAGGACCAGCCCGGGCGCGAGCGCCCCGTCCGGTGTCCGCGGAAGGCCGAGCAGCCGGACGGCCCACTCGCTCCGGCTCACGGCGCGTCGAAAGCGCATCCAGGCGGCACGCATCCAGGGCAGCAAGGAAGGCGTCCCTCAAGAAAGTCCGGGTTCCTCGTCCGGTTCCGGCCGGGCCGCGGCCTCCAGCGCCGCCCCGGCCCGGCCGGACCAGAGTTCCCACTCGTTCTTCAGCGTCCTGAGAAGGCGGTCCCAGCCCTTCTCGTCGAAGTCGGGCGGGGTCGCGCGGCGGTCGAGCACTTCCCCGTACAGGTCGAGCGCCTTCTGCGCGCACACCGACGTGTCGAACGACGCTGCGCGCGACCGCGCTCCGGCGGCCAGTTCCTTCCGCCGGGCGTCGGAGCGCCCGGCCAGCCAGTCGAGCGCGCGGGCCAGCGCGGAGGGATCCGGCTCTTGCACGAGGCGGCCCGTCTCCCCGTCCTGCATCACCTCGCGGACGCCGGGGCCGTCGAGGGCCGCCACGGGCGTCCCCGCCGCCATGGCTTCCACGAGGACCATCCCCTGGGTTTCCGAGGTGGAGGCGAAGGCGAAGACGTCCATGGCGTGGTAGGCGTCCACGATCTCGCGGCCTTCCAGGGTGCCCGCCTCGTGGAAGCGGTCGCCCGCCCCCGCCTCCTCGATGCGCTTCTTCACCCCCTCCTTCTCGGATCCCTCGCCGACGAGGAGGAACCGCGCCCCGGGGCGGTCCTTCAAGAAGGACGCGACGGCGCGGCCGAGGACGTCCAGGTTCTTCTCGGGCCTCAGGCGGCCGAGGTGTCCCACGAGGAAATCGCCGGGGGGGATGCCGCGGGCCTTCCTGAAGGCCAAGCCGTCGCCTTCGCGGAAGTCCGCGGTGTCCACGCCCGTGGGGACGACGGCGACGGGCGCGGACACGCCGCGTTCTTCGAGGATGGCCTTCACGCTTTCGCTGGGGGCGAACACCTGGTCGGCGGCGTCGGCGAAGCGGCGCGACAGCTCGATCGCGAAGGTCTTGAGGCGCGGCGTCTCGAGGGGAACGTAATGCGTGTAGCGCTCGTACATGGTGTGATGGGTGAAGACCAGGGGAAGACGCCGGGCGCGGGCGATGCGCAGGGCGGCGTCGCCCAGGAGGAAGGGCTGGTGGGCGTGGACGACGTCGGGGCGGAAACGGTCCACGGCCGGGTCGGTGAGCCGGGGGGCGGGAAGGCCCACGGAGAAGTCGCTTCCGTTGAAATTCTGGATGGCGGGCACGCGGAGGACGTCTTCTTCCGCCGCCGCGGCGGGGCCTTCCGTCTCGTAACGGGGCGCCACCACGATAACGGGGTGGCCCCGATCTTGGAATTCCCGGCGGAACCGGACGATCGACCGGGTCACGCCGCCCACGCGGGGCAGGTACGCGTTGGAGAACATGGCGATCCGCATAAGATCAGCGCTCCTTTCTTTGAAACGCCCCCGTCGCTCCGCGAAGGGAGGCCTCCGGCGTCCGGCGAACCGTCCGCTCTCCCTCTTCGGGCGCGCCGGGGATCTCGAGGGGCGCGAATCCGGGAAGGCGGATCTCGAGGGCGACGGGCGGCGTCCGCCACTCGCCGCTCCATCCGACCCGGGCCTCGTCCGCGCCTCCCTCCACACGCACCTCGATGTCGCCCTGCGGGGTGGGGGCGGGTCCGAACCGAAGCCGCGACCCCTCGCCCGTCCACGACGGGACCAGTCCCGCGCCAAGCACCAGGCGCCCGCCCGCCTCCAGCACGAAGAGGAAGCGCATCATCATGACCCACTCCGCCGAAGCCCACCCGTGCTGGCCGTCCCCCATGCATCCGCCGCCCGTGGCGGGATGGATCGCCTCGGGCCACTGCCCCGTGGGCGAGGCAAGCCGGGCGACGCGACGGACGATGCCCTCCCAGGACGGATCGCCGGCCGCAAGGAGGACCTGGGCGATGTGGAGGGAGAGGTAGGGATTGATGCCGGCGTGCTGCACGTCGTGGAAGAAGGCCCCCTCGAAGAAATGGTGGTCCCGGAGATGCCGGGCGGTGGCGACGAGGCGCGGATCCTCCGGGCCGAAGAGGGCGAGGGGGTAGCCCGCGGCCAGGGAGCCCACGCTCGCGGCGTCGGGGCGCCGGGTTGGCGAGGCCGGCATCACGGGCGGCCCCTTGCGGAAGGTCGCCTCCAGGCTGCGCTCCACGGCGCGCAGGAGGTCGTCGGCCTCCTCGCGGAAGCGGCGCGCCTTGGCGGGGCGCTCGGTCTCGAGCAGGTCCGCGGCGGCCCGCAAGCCGGCCACGGACCAGAAGTCGTCCCAGAAGTAGTAGTCGTTGGGTCCGAGGTGCTCGGCGCTGAAGCCCGCGGGCAGGAGGCCGCCCTGGGGCGAGTCGGGGTCGTCCTTCAGGCGCTTCCGGACGATCCAGGAGGCGGCCTTGCGGACGGAGGCGAGGGAAGGGGCGCGGGGGAGGGCGCCGGTGAGCGCGCGCCATCGTCCCATCAGCCACAGGACCTGTCCGTTGGCGTCCCATTCCCCGTACTGGGAATGGAAGTAGCCCGAGAGGGTCTGGCGCTTCTCGAAGGAGGCCAGGGGGGCTTCGGCGTGGCGCGCGAGGCCGGCGCAGGCCAGGGCGTGGAGCATGATGGCCGCGTCGCGGAACCAGAACCGCTTGTAGGTGTAGGGGCCGGGGTAGACGTCGCGGGGTGAGAAGAGGACGAGGGTGCGTAGCGAGGCTTCCCAGAGGGACCGGAACCGCTCGTCGGGAATCGAGAGGCGTGCCGCGCCGGCGAGGGCGGCGGGCCAGGTCCGCGAGGCGCCGCGGGAGGGGCGTGCGAAGGCGGGGTCCCGGGAGAGGTCCACCTCGAGGGCGATCTCGCGGTCGGTGGCGGGATCCAGGGCGAAGAGGGCGGCCGCCGTGGCCATGCCGACCTCGCAGGAGGTCTTGTCCTCGGCGGGCCGGTCGAGAAGGTCCTGGTGGACGTCTCCGTCGCGGTAGCGGGAGGCGCGGTGCCGCTCGAGCGGCGCCTTGAAGCGGACGAGGGGTTCCCCGTCCACCCGCCAGGCGTTCCGGTTCCGGTCGGCCTCGATGCGGTGGACGAAGGCCACGCCCTCGGGATTGGTGGGCCGGAGGGCGAGGGCCAGCCAGGCGGGTCGGTCGGCGCGGGCGAGGTATTCGAGGCGGCAGAGGGGGCGTTCGTCGGGGCCGGTCACGAAGGCGCGGCTTTGCAGGCGGAGCCCGTCGTGTTCGAGGCGGGTGTCCACGACGAGGTGCTCGCCTTCGAGAAAGGCGCGCTGGTCGGCGCGGGGGCGCCAGGCGGGAACGAGTGCGTTTCCCTGCTCGTCGACGACCCAGGCGTCGAGGGACCATCCATCGAAGAAGGGGGTCACGACGCCGCGGGGGTCCACGATCGGGTAGGAGGCGAGGCCGGGTCGCCCGCAGGCGGTCCAGGAGCGGTGGGTGAGGTTCACGTGGGTGAGGGAGAAGGCGCGGGGGAGGAAGGCGGGGTCGCGGGGATCGAACTGCCTGGCGGCCCAGAAGGGCCAGACCCAGTCGAGGTTCTGCTGGATGGCGCGTGTGTTGACGAGTCCGCGGGCGTGGAAGAGGATGCCGGCGCGGACGAGCTCGAGGGGGGCGGCGACCTCGGAGGGCTGGGCGAAGCGCTGGAGCCTCGCGAAGACCATCAGGGGATCGATGAAGCCGCCTCGCCAGGCGACGAAGCGGAGGATCGTTTTCCAGGGAAGCCAGTTCCATCTCATGAGAAGGGGCCCGCCGAGCGGGGCCCGGCGCGAGGGCCGGGCCCCGCCGGAGGGTGGGGTCGTCTAGCTGCCGAAGTCGCTCAGGTGGTTCACCTTGAGCTTGTTCACCACGGTATGGGCGCCGGCGTCCCAGGCGTTCTCGGTGGCCCGGCGGCGTTCGTACCAGGTGGCGACCTTGCCCGTGAGGGTCACCACGCCGTCCTCGACGCTGACCGACACGTTTTCGCTGTTCACGATGGGGTCCCAGAAGAGCTGGTCCTGGACCTCCTGGCGGAGCTCCAGATCGTCGATCCACTGGGGAGGCCGGCTGACGACGAGGCTGTTCTGCACGTCGTAGACGCCGTCGACGCGGCCGGCCACGGTTTCGGCCCACGATTTCTCGAAGCCGGAATCCACGTCCCCGTAGAGGTAGACCTTCCCGTTGATCACCATGACGGTGATCTCGAAGCGGTCCACGTAGGGATCGCGGCGCAGGGCGTCGCGCACGTTTTCGGCCAGCACGGCGTCCGCGGGCGTCACTTCGGGCCTCACGCTCAAGAGATTGCGGACGCGCCACACGCCCGTGGTGTTGCGGGCGGTGTCGCCGGCTGCGCGCTTGGCGCTGAGGCTGGTCACATCGCCGGTAAGCGTCACCATGCCGTTGTCCACGTCGATCTCGGGCTGGAAGCTCGCGACGCGCGGGTCGTAGAGGAAGGCGTCCTTCACGGCGTCGTGGATCTCGGCGTCCGTCAAGATGCTTCCGTTCCGTTTCCGCCGCATATCATCGCGGGCCCACCACTTCACGTCGAGATCGTCGACCTTCACGTCATCCACGCCGGCCACCCAGGCGTCCGTCTCGGCGCGGGTCTTTTCCGCGGCGCTACCCACCGTGCCGCTCAGGGAGACGACGCCCTCGTCGACCTCCACGTCCATCAGCATCTCGTCGACCTTCACGTCCGTCTCCAGGCGCCGCTCGATCTCGGATTCGATCTCGTGATCGGGGCGGTCGGTCTCGTAGTCGACGGTGACGAGGTTCGAGACGCCTTGCACGCCCTTGACGCCCTTCGCCACGATGGACGACAGGTCCTTCTCCTCGAAGGACTCGACGGTCCCGCTGAGCGTCACGCGCCCGTCCTCGACATCCACGTCGAGCTCGTAGGAATCCGCCGCGGGATCCGAGGCCAACGCCTCCACGACGTCCGTGCGGATCTGCGGGTCGGAGCGTTCCGTGTCCATCACCTCGATCTGGTCCACGACCGAGCGGACCCCCTTCATGGCCTCGGCGGTCTTCACCGCCCGGTCCTTCGCGAGGAGGCTGTCCACCGTCCCCGAAAGGATGACCACGCCGTCCTGGGTCTCCACGTCGATCTTGTGGGACGGCACCGCTTCGTCGACGAGCAGCTCCGTCTGCAGGGCGACCGTGACGTCCTGGTCCTCGATGGTGTCGCCCACGGGCGCCGCCAGGGTCGGGGCGGCTCCCGCCATCAAGAGGATCGCGGCGACGGCGACCCGCCGTCCCCATGCGACCCGAAGCCCCTGGTTCCTCGTTCCCGTTCTCATGGTGTCCTCCATTACGAAAAAAAGAGAGAAAAAAACGTTCCAGGGAGCCGGCGACCCCCTCCGGCTCCGGACGTTGCGTTCCGCGTTCACCTTCAGGAAACGGCCCTCGACGTTCCCGCCAGGACCTTGCCGCCCAGTTCGGGCCCTTCCATGCGGCCGGCGAGATCACCCGCCGAAACCATGCCCACGGGCTTCCTCTGGTCGTTCACCACGATGAGGCGGCGGACCTGCTTGTCCGCCATCAGGTTCGCGGCGTCGTCGAGGGAGGCGGTGTCCTCGACCCACAGGGGCCCGAGCGTGGACATCTCGGAGACGGGCGTCTTCTCGGCGTCCACGCCTTTGGCCACGCCCCGCACCACGATGTCGCGGTCGGTCACCAGCCCCTTGACCTTCCCGTCCTGAAGCACGGGCAGGGCTCCCACGTCGTGCTTCTTCATCTTCTCGCTTGCGGCGAGAAGCGGGGCGTCGGCATCCACGGCCACGATGCCTTCCGTCATCACGTCCTTGACGACCATGACCTTCCTTTCAAATCGAGTTCGTCGGTTCCCATGTTCCCGTCCGTAGCCCGCTGCTACGGCCGGCCCGGGAGGGCATAGCCGATGTTCATGGCTCCGACGGGCGCCGGTGCTTCCGATTCCCCGCGAATGAAGCCGTCGTTCGTTTCATCGGTACTTTCCTCCGGTTTCGATGCGGGAGTATTTTGCAATCGGCGTGCCGACCCGCCCTTCGACCTTCCCGGCGTCGGAGACGATTCGGTCAGCCGGTTTCGAGGATCGCCTGCACTTCGGCGTCGGCGAGATCGGGGAACCGCTCGTAGAAGGAGGCCACCGCGAAGGAGCCCTCCTCCTGGACGTAGAGGACGCTCACCGCGTCGAAGAGATCCGCCACGGCGTCCACCGAGCGCGCCGGCGCGACGGGGACCGCCAGATGAAGGGACTCGGGGTCCCGGTTGCGGACCATGCGCGCCGCCGCCATCATCGTGTAGCCGGTGGCCAGGCCGTCGTCCACCAGGAAGACGCGGCGCCCCGCCACCGGCAACGGCCCCCCGCCTCCGTAGGCCTCCGCGCGCCGGCGCACTTCACGCAGCACGGAGGCCGTCTGCGACTCGACGGTTCCTGGCGAGACGCCGAACGCGCGCACCACCGCCTCGTTCAGCTGGACGCTGCCGTCCAGCGCGACCGCGCCGAACCCCATTTCCGGGGAGCCGGGCAGGGGGAGCTTCCGGACGAACACCGGGGCGAGGGGGCCGCGAAGCGCCCGGGCCAGGGGGGCCGCCACGGGGACGCCGCCGCGCGGCAAGGCGAGGACCGCGCAACCGGGACGGGGCTCGAGGTCCAGGAAGACCGAAAGTTTCCGGCCGGCGTCCGCGCGGTCCTCGAACGCGGGCGTTGCGCGGGTCACGCGGCGCAGGGAGCGGATCGCGGTCCGGCTCATCGCTCGTAGATCCCCACCAGCTCGGCGATGGCGAGCACGTGGCCCTCCACGGCTTCGAGGAACTTCTTCTTCGAGGCGCCCGGCTCGAGATCGATCGGCGCGTCGAGAGCGTACGCCTTGAAATGGTAGTGGTGCGGGCCGTGGCCCGGGGGCGGCATGGGGCCGTCGTAGCCGATGGCGCCGCGGCTGTTCTTCCCCTCGGTCAGTCCCTCCACGCCCTCGACGACGGCGGTCACGTCCGCGGGGATGCCGTACGCCACCCAGTGCACCCACGGCTCCTCCTGCGGCGCGTCCGGATCCTCGCACAGAAGCGCGAAGCTCCTGGTGTCGTCAGGGGGGTCGTTCCATTCCAGGGGGGGCGAGACGTTCCTTCCCTCGCCGGTGTAGGCCTTCGGGATCCTCTCGCCGTCCCGGAAGGCCGAACTGATCAGCTTCATGATGATCCTCCTCTCGTGTCTCGTGACGTCTCCCTCGCGGTCCGGGTCCGCCGCTCCCGCCGGGACGACTCCGCGCGCCGGTTCGTGGCGGCGGATCCGCCCTTGAATGCGCAATCTCCATGCCGGAAGAAGGTTCCGGGATCGCGGCCTCCATGCGCGCTTTCCAGGTGCAAACCGTAGCCGAAGGCTACGGCGTCCGGCCGCAACCCTCTCGGTTTTCGACGAGCAGAACGAAGAGCAGGGGCCGGAACCCGTTTTTCAACGGAATGCCGGGTGCAAACGGAATGCCGGGCGGAAGAGGGGCGGGCACGTGAATGGCTTGTCCATGAGAAGAGAGAAAAAACGTCCGGGTTCCGACTTGATTGCAGAGCGGCCCGTCTCGTTGCGCCGGTCTGCGGTCCTCAGAGCATGTGAAAGAATTCGCCGGTTTCATTCGCCTCGGCTGACCGTGAGGTCCT
>CAZDSO010000051.1:0-25435 GCA_964508045.1 uncultured Planctomycetia bacterium
TGCAGCCCGGAGCAGGCCGGCGGACCTCGAAAATGACTACAGCGCGAATACCTCGGGGGAGAGGCATTCGCGCTGTCAGCAAGTCATGAATCTCTCCCAATTTCTATCATCCCGCTTATGGGAGAATCCGGGAGCAACAACAGGACCGCCTGAGATCCTTCGTGGCTCCCGTGCAAAGCAAAGCCGGCGGCGGCCAGGCGGAGAGACCCGCTGTGGCTGATCAACCTGCCTGGCTACCGGCACCACTGCGGCCGCCCAGACCGCAGGAATGTCTGCCGGCGTTGGATTGCATCCTGCGGGTGTGGCGATTGAACAATTGCGGATCCGGCCTTTTGAATACCGTCTGTGTTCCGCGGCGCCGTTGCTAGCCCCGGGTGTCAGCCCGGGGGTAGTCCGCCGGTTCCGCCGGACCTGCCTGATCCACTCCGTTGTTGGAAGGCGGCTCGCTCGAGGGTGGATTTGGATTGACATCATTGTCGTGCGCGGATAGGGTTCGGGGTCTTTGAGGACGCACCGCCTTGAGGGGCCAGGGGAAAGGGGGATTGCGGGACTACCAGAAGTATCTCGGTCTCGGCCTGCAGTTGCCGGCGACGATTCTGGCCGGGTTGCTTCTGGGCTACGTGGCGGACGGACATTTCGGGACGTTTCCCTGGCTGCTCATCGCCGGCGCGGCAGTCGGCATGGCCGTGGGTTTCACGTCGTTTTTCATCACGGTCCTGAAGGCGGAACAGGAAGAGAAAGACCGCGGGGATGAGGAAAGGTAGGATGGCGGCGGGATTTCTCGTCGGATCGCTGGCCTTGACGGCGGCGGGGGGGGGCCTTGCGGCCTGGGCGCTGGGGGGGAAGGCGGGCGCGTCCGCGATTTTCGGTTCGGCGCTGGGGTGGGGGGGGATGTCGGCCGGGTTCGTGATCCTTCTCGCGAACCTGGGCGGTTCGTCGAACCGATTCCTGGGTGCGTACGCCGCGGGATTCCTCTTGCGGCTTGCGCTTCTGGGAGTGGCGTTCGGTCTGGCGGCCTCGGGGTGGGGCCGGCCGGCGCCTCTTCTTCTGGGCATGGCGTTCACGGTGTTCGGGTTGCTGGTTCTGGAAGCCGGTTTCTTGTGGGCGGGGGGCCAGGGGGAGAGATCATGGTGACGGGCCTCGTGTTCGGCATCGCGGCGGGATTTTTCCGGGGAGGGATTCCCCGTCCGTTCTGTTCCGGGGGGGGCGGATCCGATCTGATCCACCACATCATGGACAGCCGGCTGGCGCGGGTCGCGGGGTCGTTCTGGTTCACCAAGCACGCGCTGATGATGGTGCTGGCGGCCGTGATCTGCCTGGTGGTCTTCCTTTCGCTGGCCGCGCTTCTTTCCCGCCGGCCGCGGGAAGGTCCGCAGGGCTGGTTCACCAACCTGTTCGAGGCGTTCGTGGTCTTCATGCGGGACGAGGTGATCGGCCCCAACCTGGGCTCCCAGAAGGAGCGGTTCCTTCCGTTCTTCCTGACGCTCTTCCACTTCATCCTGTTCTGCAACCTGCTGGGGATGATTCCCGGGGCGGCCACCGCCACGGGCAACCTCGGGGTCACGGCCACGCTGGCCACGATCACCCTTCTGGTGGGCGTGGTGGACGGCATGGTCCTCCAGGGGCCGCTGGCCTACCTGAAGAACCTGGTGCCCCACGGGATCCCGTGGCCGGTGCTGATCATCCTCTACCCCATCGAGGTGATGGGTCTTCTGATCAAGCACGTGGCGCTGGCCATGCGGCTGTTCGCCAACATGATCGCCGGCCACATCGTGATCGGCGCGCTGGTGATGCTGATCTTCATGTTCAAGAGCGTGTTCGTGGCGCCCGGCCCCATCCTGATGGCGGTGGGGATCTCCGCGCTGGAGATCTTCGTGGCGTTCCTGCAGGCGTACATCTTCGTGCTCCTGGGCTCCATGTTCGTGGGCATGGCGGTGAACCCGGAGCACTGACGACGTGCCCGCGACGGCGCGGTTTGGATGCTTTTCGGTACCGCATCGAGGATACAGAAGGAGGAGTCAACCATGACGGATCTGGCGCATATCGCCGGGGGACTGGGCGCCGCCCTGACGATCATCGGGGCGGCCTACGGCATCTCGAGGCTGGGGGCGACGGCCCTGGACGGGGGTGCGAGGCAACCGGAAGTGGCGGGGCACTTGAGGATCAGCATGATCATCGCGGCGGCCCTGATCGAGGGGCTGGGATTCTTCGCGCTGGTCATCTGCCTGTTGCTCGCGCTCAAGCCGGTGGTGGCGCAGACGGGCGCGGCCGAGACGGCCCACGAGAAGCCCAGCGCCTCGGCCCCGGCGGAGCCGGGCGGGTTGAAGTGATTTCACCCGCGCGGGGTCCTTGTGTCGCGGTGCCTGGGGAAAGCCCGAGGGGATCGGCGTCCCGCATGCACCCGTGAACCCGTGCACAAACGCTTCAGAGTCTTTCCAAGCGGGGCAGACATGGCACCATCGCTGATCGCGAGCGGGCTTTCGGCCGCGGGGGAGGCGGGCTCGCTCCTCGGGGCGATCGCGCCCCTGTTCGACGAGAACACGCTGTCGTCCGTGATCTGGACGACCATCATCTTCGGCATCCTGGTGGCCGTGCTGGCGGTGTACGCGTGGCCGAAGATCCTGGAGGCGCTGCAGGAGCGGGAGAAGCGGATCGCCGGGACCATCCAGGAGGCCGAGGAGAAGAGGCGGGCGTCCGAGGCGCAGCTGGAGAAGTACAACAAGCAGCTGGAAGAGGCCCGGGTGGACGCCCAGAAGATCATCGAGGAGGGCAAGGCGGACGCCGAGGCCATGAAGCGCCGGTACCTCGACGAGCAGCACCGGGAGGCGGAGACGCTGAAGAGGCGCACCCTGCACGAGATCGAGCTGGCCCGGGACAAGGCGCTGGCGGACTTGCAGGAGAAGACCGTCGACTTGTCGCTCCAGGTGGCCTCGCGTCTCATCGAGAAGAACCTGAGCCGGAAGGACCAGAAGAAGCTCATCGATCAGGCCCTGAAGGAAGCCGAGGCGGCCGCGCGGGACTGACCGGTCGCGGACGAGGGGATACGGCGCATGAGCGCATCGAACATCGAACGGGTATGGGCCCAGGCCCTTCTCGAAGCGGCCCGGGAGAAGAAGCGCCTGGAGGCCGTCGCCGGACAGGCCAGGCTCCTGCGCCAGCTCCTCGCCGACGTCCCCCCGCTCGCCCTCTTCCTCGCCTCGCCGAAGGTGGCCGCGGCGGAGAAGAAGGCGGTGCTGGACAAGGCTTGTCGAAAGCGGATCGACCCGCTGGTGATGGATTTTCTGGGTCTGATGACGGACCGCCACCGCGCCATGCTGCTGGCCGACATCCTGGACGCCTTCCAGGATCTCTACCACGAGGAGATCGGGGTGTTGGTGGCCCACGTCCGCACGGCGGTGCCGCTGGCGGAGGCGGAAACGAAGCGGATGGGCGGGACGCTCGAGAAGATCACGGGGAAGAAGATCGAGCTCGACGCCCGGGTCGATCCGGCGATCCTGGGGGGGCTGGTCATCAAGGTCGAGGACACGCTGTTCGACGCCAGCCTGAAGAGCGCGCTGAAGGACGTGGGGGAGCGCATGAGGCGGGCGCACATGGAAACCGAGGTGCTGTATGCAGATTCGAACCGATGAGATCGTTTCGGTCCTGAAAAAGGAGATCGAGGGGTACCGCGCGGACCTCAGCATGGACGAGGTGGGCACGGTGCTCGAGGTGGGAGACGGGATCGCGCAGGTCTACGGGCTGAGGAAGGCCATGGCCTCGGAGATGGTCCAGTTCGACAACGGGGTCTTCGGCCTGATCCTGAACCTGGAGGAGAACAGCTGCGGCGTGGTGATCCTCGGGGACTACCTCTCGATCAAGGAGGGGGACGGGGTGAAGCTCACGGGACAGGTGCTGTCCGTGCCGGTGGGCGAGGCGCTCATCGGCCGGGTGGTGAACCCGCTGGGCCATCCCCTGGACGACAAGGGACCGATCAAGACGAAGAACCGCTGGCCCCTGGAATCGAACGCGCCCGGCGTGGCCCAGCGCCAGCCCGTGAACGTCCCGCTCCAGACGGGCCTCAAGGCCATCGATTCCATGATCCCCATCGGCCGGGGCCAGCGCGAGCTGATCATCGGGGACCGGGGGACCGGCAAGACGGCCATCGCGGTGGACACGATCATCAACCAGAAGGGCACGGGCGTCATCTGCGTCTACGTGGCGATCGGGCAGAAGGCCTCCACGGTGGCCTCCGTGGTGGACATGCTGCACAAGAGGGGCGCCATGGACCACACCATCGTCGTCTCGGCCACCTCGGCGGACCCCGCCCCCCTCCAGTACATCGCCCCCTACGGCGGCTGCGCCATGGCCGAGTACTTCATGTACGAGGAGGGGCGCGACACGCTCTGCGTCTACGACGACCTCACCAAGCAGGCCCAGGCGTACCGGCAGCTGTCGCTCCTCCTGCGGCGCCCCCCCGGCCGGGAAGCCTACCCCGGCGACGTCTTCTACCTCCACTCGCGCCTCCTCGAGCGCTCCGCCCGCCTGAGCGACATCACCGACAAGCGGGGCAACGTCGTGAAGAAGCGGGGCTCGCTGACCGCCCTGCCCGTGATCGAGACCCAGGAAGGCGAGGTCTCCGCCTACATCCCGACCAACGTGATCTCCATCACCGACGGGCAGATCTACCTGGAGCCCGACCTGTTCTTCGGCGGCATCCGGCCCGCCATCAACGTGGGCATCTCCGTCTCGCGCGTGGGCGGCAAGGCCCAGATCAAGGCCATGAAACAGGTGGCCGGGTCCCTGCGGCTCGACCTCGCCAGCTACTGGGAACTGGAAGCCTTCTCCCAGCTGGGGACGGAACTCGACCCCGGCGCCCAGGCCAAGATCACCCGCGGCAAGCGGATGGTGGAGATCCTCAAGCAGGGCCAGGGCGTCCCGAAATCGGTGGAGGACCAGATCCTCATCATCTACGCCGGCACCTCGGGCGTGCTGGACGATCTGCCCCTGGATCGCGTCGACGACTTCGAGACCAGGCTGATCGACTACATGCACGAGTCCCACTACGACGTCATCGAAGGGATCCGCGAGAAGAAGGAGATCTCCGAGGAGGTGAAGAAACAGCTGGACCGCGTCATCGGCCAGTTCGCCCAGGCCTACGCCGGCGGCGAGACGCCCGACCCGCGGTCGAGCGAGGAGAAGCGGGAAGAGGAATCCGAAGACGGGAATGAAGCCTAAATGGCCAAGACGAGAGAAATCCGGAACCGGCTGAAGAGCGTCGCCAGCACCATGAAGATCACCCGGACCATGGAGATGGTGGCGACGGTGCGGTCCAAGCGCGCCCAGGACCGGCTCAAGGGGGCCCTGCCGTTCTACCGGCACCTGGCCGACATGGCGGGACGCCTCATGGCCGCCCAGGAGGGCGACGAGGTCCTGCACCCGCTGTTCCGCCGGCCCGCGCGGCCGAAAAAGACGATCCTGCTTCTCCTGACCGCCGACCGGGGCCTTTGCGGGGGCTACAACGCGAACGCGTTCCAGGCGGGCAAGGAGGAATTCCGGCGTCTCGAGAAAGAGGGACGGGAGATCGAATTCCACGTGAGCGGCAAGAAAGGCATCAGCTACTTCCGCTTTCTCGGCTGGACGATGCAAAAGACCCTCACCGGCATCGACGACAAGGTCCGCTACGAGCAGATCGACGCCCTCGCCGGGGCGTACATCGACCGCTTCCTCTCGGGCGAGGTGGACGAGGTCCGGGTCGTGGGATTCCGGTACCTGTCGGCGAGCCGGCAGGTCCCGCGGACCTTCCGGCTCTTGCCGGTGGAGCCGGCGGCGCCGAAGGAGGAGGCGGCGGGGGCGGGGGAGGGGCTGGCGTACGATTTCCTCCCGTCGGCGTCGTCGATCCTGGAGGAGCTCGTCCCCTTCGAGGTCAAGACGGCGCTGTTCACGCGGTTTCTCGAGGCGGGCGCGTCGGAACAGATCGCCCGGCGGGTCGCGATGAAGCTGGCCACGGACAACGCGGAAGAGATGATGAAGACGCTCCGTCAACGGTACAACCGCGCCCGGCAGACGCAGATCACCACGGAACTCACGGACATCATGGGCGGGGCGGCGGCGATTCACTGACCGGAGGAGGATGCATGGCCAAGAAAGGCAGCAAGAAGTCGGGCCGAAGCGCGGCGAAGAAGTCTTCCAAGCGACAGAAGAGCGCGAAGAAGGCCTCCGGGCGCCGGAAGAGCGCGAGCCAGAAGGCTTCCCCGAAGGCGTCCCCCAAGAAGGCTTCCCGGAAGGCGCCGGCGGGGAAGAAGCCGACGAGGAAGGCCCGGGGAGGCAAGGGGCGCGTCGTGCAGGTGATCGGCGCGACGCTGGACGCGGAGTTCGCCGAGGACCAGCTCCCCGAGATCTACAACGCGCTGGAGATCGCGTCCGTGGGCGGGGAGAAGCGAAAGCTGGTCTGCGAGGTCCAGCAGCACCTGGGGGGGAACCGCGTGCGGGCGGTGGCCCTGGCCTCCACGGACGGCGTGGTCCGCGGCCAGGAAGTGATCGACCTGGGCTCCTCCATCGAGGTGCCGGTGGGCGAGGAGACGCTGGGCCGCGTGTTCAACCTTCTGGGCGACACGATCGACGAGCGGGGGGAGGTGAAGGCCCGGGAAACGCGACCCATCCACCAGCCCCCCCCGGATTTCGAGAAGATCGATCCCGCCATCGAGGTGTTCGAGACCGGGATCAAGGTGGTCGACCTGCTCACCCCCTACACGCGCGGCGGAAAGACCGGGCTGTTCGGGGGCGCGGGCCTGGGCAAGACCGTGCTGATCCAGGAGCTCATCAACAACGTCGCCAAGAAGCACGGCGGCTTCTCCGTCTTCGCCGGCGTGGGCGAGCGCACGCGCGAGGGCAACGACCTCTGGCTCGAGATGCAGGAATCGAAGCTCTCGGACGGCTCCCCCGTCCTGTCCCACACCACCATGGTCTTCGGCCAGATGAACGAACCGCCGGGCGCCCGCCTGCGGGTGGGGCTGTCCGCGTTGACCATGGCCGAGTACTTCCGCGATCACACGGGCGCCGACGTGCTGCTCTTCATCGACAACATCTTCCGGTTCTCCCAGGCGGGCTCCGAGGTCTCGGCCCTGCTGGGCCGCATGCCCTCCGCCGTGGGCTACCAGCCCACCCTGAGCACGGAAATGGGCGCCCTGCAGGAACGCATCTGCACCACCACCGAGGGATCCATCACCTCCGTCCAGGCCATCTACGTGCCCGCCGACGACCTCACCGATCCCGCACCCGCCACCGCCTTCACCCACCTCGACGCCAACACCGTGCTGGAAAGACGCATCGCGGCCAAGGGCATCTACCCCGCCATCGACCCGCTCCAGTCCTCCTCCCGCATCCTCCAGCCCCACATCGTCGGCGAGGAACACTACGCCGTCGCCAAGGAAGTGCAGCGCATCCTCCAGCGGTACAAGGACCTCCAGGACATCATCGCCATCCTCGGCATGGAGGAACTCAGCGAAGAGGACAAGGTCGTCGTCAACCGGGCCCGGCGCCTCGAAAAGTTCTTCTCCCAGCCCTTCCACGTCGCCGAGGCCTTCACCCTCCGCCCCGGCAAGTACGTCACCATCGATGAAACCATCCGCAGCTTCCAGGGACTGGTGAACGGCGACTTCGACCACATCCCCGAGGACCACTTCCTCTACGCCGGCTCCATCGAGGAAGTCGTCGATCGATACGAGACATCCAAAGCATGACGGACCAAGACAAGAACCTCCGCGTCCGGCTGGTCTCGCCGGACGGCGTCATCTGGGAAGGGACCTCCTCCTTCGTGGTCCTGCCCGCCCTCGACGGCGAGGTCGGCATCCACCCCGGACACGCCCCCCTCCTGGCGCGCCTCGGACCGGGCGAGGCCCGCATCCACACCCCCGGCGCCGTCCGATACTACGCCCTCTTCTCGGGCTTCCTCGAAGTCGCCCGCGACGAGGTCCAGGTCCTCGTCGGACGCGCCCTGCCCCCCGAGAGCATCGACCCGGAACAGGCGAGACGCGATCTCGAAGAACTCGGCGCCACCGGCCTCAAGGACGTCGACCGACACGAGGAGGACGTCGCGCGCCGGCGACAGGCCCAGACGCTGATCAAGGTGGCCGCGAGAAGATAGCCACCCGCGAAAGACGCGATGCCTTTCGCGGGTCGGTCGCAAGGAATTCGTACGTTCGACTTTCCTCCATGTCTGACCTCGTCGTCGCCGACGCAACCGTGGTGGGCCCCCGGGGGATGCAGGCGAACGCCGATCTCGCCGTCCGGAACGGGAGGATCGAGGCGGTGGGGCCCGGCGCCGGCGCGGCCCTCCCGGACGCCCCCCGACTGGACGCCTCGGGCCTGTTCGTCTGGCCGGGGTTCATCGATCTCCACATCCACGGCGCCCGGGGGACCGTGATGCCCGAGCAGGGAGTCGCCGGCCTTCGCACCGTCGCCCGGGCCCTCGCTTCCCACGGCGTCACGCGCTTCTTGCCCACCCTTCCCCCGATGCCCCCCGCCCGGCTGCGGGAAGAGGTCCGGCAGCTCCTTGCGCCCCCCGCGGGTTTCGACGGAAGCGCCGCGCCCCTCGGCCTCCATCTCGAGGGGCCCTTCCTCAATCCCGAGCGCTGCGGGGCGCTCTCCACGGAAGCCTTCCGCCCCCCCGACCTCGGGGAATTCCGCTCCCTGGTCGAGGAAGCCGGGGGAGGCCTGAGGATGATGACCCTCTCTCCGGAGCTGCCCGGCGCGGGGGCGGTGATCGCCGAGGGGCGGAAGCGGGGCGTGGTCATGTCGGCGGGCCACACCGAGGCGTCTTTCTCCGAGATGGAGGAGGCCGCGCGCCGGGGCCTTTCGCACGTGACGCACTGCTTCAACGCCATGCGCCGCCTGTCGCACCGCCGTCCGGGTCCGGTCGCGGCGGCGCTGACCCTGGACGGGCTGACCGTGGACGTGATCTGCGACGGAAAACATGTTCACCCCCCCATGATCGAGGTGCTCTTCCGGTGCAAGGGTCCGGAACGGATCGCCCTGATTTCCGACGCGACGGCGTTCCAGGCGAAGGACGGGTCCCTTTTATTCTGGGACCGGGAGGTCCAGGTGCGCCGGGGGGTGGTGCGGGACACGGCGACGGGCGCGCTCGGGGGTTCGGCCATCTCGGTGCTGGAAGGCGCCCGGAATTTGTTCACATGGCACGATCTTGATTTTCCGACGCTTTCCCGGCTGGCTTCCTTGAATCCGGCGCGGATCCTGGGCGAGGAGAGCCGGCTCGGCAGCCTGGAGGCGGGAAAGGCGGGGGATTTTTTCCTCGCGGACGCAACCTTATGTGTCCGGGAGGTTTACCGCGAGGGGAAGAGGATCGCCCCGTGAGCATTGCGTGTCCACCGTCCTTTCGATCCAGTGAATCCGGCTCGAGAAGACGCCGGCGGGCCGGACGGGTTTGCCGAACCGGAACTTTTTCCTTGCCGTTTTTGTTTGCGGGCTGTATGATCTGGCATGGAAGGCCGGAAATTCGCAGACGATCTCAAGATGTTGGAGGTTTTTTCCAACCTGCTTCGAGCAGTGGGAGCCAGAGGCTCCACATAGATTTGACCCCGCGGGTGGGGGCCATCAAAGGAACGGTTCGGAAGCTCTAGCGATCGCCTTTTGGGGCGTCGCGTGCATATACGAGAGGGAACCATGCCGGGGGAACGTTTTTCGATCTAGCGGTTTGGCGCGAAAACGTTCTTTCCGCGTGCCGGGACGTACTCCCGGCTCCGATCCCTTCCTTTCATCCCACCCCGGTTTCTTCCATGTCAACGCGTGCGTTAGCGCCGCGCAGATAGATCTACAGGAGCGAGCCGTGGATGCACTGTACTACACGTTGTTCGCGCTGGGCGGGATCATTGCAGGATTGTTGGCGAGGCACGTTTACGGCCGGATGGCCGTGACGAGCGCCGAGCGGGAATCGGAGAAGATCCTGGATGACGCGCGATCGAAGGCAGATCATGTGATCCGGGAGGGAGAGCTCAAGTCGCAGTCGGAGATCTTCAAGCGGAAGGAGGAATTCGAGCGGGAGATCCAGGCGGAGCGGGGCGAGTTGAAGGATCTGGAGAGGCGTCTTTCGAAGAAGGAGGAGGGGATCGACCGGAAGGTGGAGCTGGTGACGCGCAAGGAGCGTTTCATCGAGGGTGCGGAGAAGGCCATCGCGTCGAAGCAGAAGGAGGTTCGTGAGAAGGACGAGCATCTCCAGAAGCTGGTCGAGGAGGAGGAGGAGAAGATCCGGGAGGTGGCGGGTTACACGAAGGAGGAGGCCCGGGAGGAGTTGTTCCGGCGTCTGGAGGAGACGCTTTCGCGTGAGATCACGTCGCGGATCAAGAAGGCGGTGGAGGAGGCCGATGAGCACGGGGAGGAGGAGGCGCGGAAGGTCATCATCAACGCCATCCACCGTTGCGCTGCGGAGACGACGGCGAGCACGGTGACGTCCACGGTGGACATTCCCAACGACGAGATGAAGGGTCGGATCATCGGCCGGGAGGGGCGGAACATCCGGGCCTTCGAGAAGGCGACGGGGGTGGACGTGATCGTGGACGACACGCCCGGGGTGATCGTGGTCTCTGCGTTCGACGGCATCCGGCGGGAGATCGCCCGGCGTTCGATGGAGAAGTTGATCCTGGACGGCCGGATCCACCCGGCGCGCATCGAGGAGCTGGTGGCGTCGACGAAGAAGGAGGTGGAGGAGGAGCTGCGCAAGACGGGGAAGCAGACGTGTTACGACCTGGGTCTGCACAAGGTCCATCCGCGCCTGGTGGATCTTCTGGGGCGTCTCAAGTACCGGACGTCCTACGGGCAGAACGTCCTGCAGCATTCCATCGAGGTGTCGCGCATCGCGGGGGTGCTGGCCTCGGAGCTGAAGCTGGACGAGACGCTGGCGCGGCGTTGCGGCCTTCTGCACGACATCGGCAAGGCGCTGGACCACGAGCTGGAGGGGGGGCACCCGGAGATCGGGGCCGACGTGGCCAAGCGCAGCGACGAGTCGCGGGAGGTGGTGGACGCCATCCGGAAGCACCACGAGGACGACATCGGGGAGACGGTCTACACGGTGCTGGTGGCGTCGGCGGACGCGATCTCGGCGTCCCGTCCGGGGGCGCGGCGGGAGAGTTTCGAGAAGTACATCAAGCGTCTGGAGCGGCTGGAGGACGTGGCGGGTTCCTTCAAGGGTGTGAGCAACGCGTTCGCCATCCAGGCGGGGCGGGAAGTGCGCGTGCTGGTGGACGCGAAGCAGGTGGACGACAAGGACTCCTTCATGCTCTGCAGGAACATCGCGCAGAAGATCGAATCGGAACTCAACTACCCGGGCGAGGTGAAGGTGACGCTGATCCGGGAGACGCGGGTGGTGGAGGTGGCGCACTAGCCGCCCTTCTCGGCTACCGGTAGCGACTGGGATTTCAGGGTGGATCCAGTGAAGGAAATCAACGTACTGGCGATCGGGGACGTGGTGGGGAAGCCGGGCCGCCTGATCCTGCAGAAGAAGCTGCCGGAGCTGCGCAAGGCCTGGGACATCCATTTCTGCGTGGTCAACGGCGAGAACGTGGCGGGGGGCTCGGGCCTCACCGAGAAGCTCGTCACCAAGCTGCTGAACGCGGGCGCGGACGTCCTCACCTCGGGCGACCACATCTGGAAGCGCCAGGAGATCGCCCCCCTCCTGGACAAGGAGCCGCGCGTGCTCCGCCCCCACAACTTCTCCACGCGGGCCGCGGGTTCGGGGTTCGGCGTGTTCGAGACCGACGTGGGCGTGCCCGTGGCCGTGCTCAACGTCATGGGCCGGCTCTACATGCACCCCACCATCGATTGCCCCTTCCAGGCCTGCGAGCGCGCCCTCGAGGCCCTCGGCGACCGCGCCAAGGTGGTCATCGTGGACGTGCACGCCGAGGCCACCTCCGAGAAGCAGGCCCTCGGGTGGTTTCTGAACGGGAAGGTCTCCGCCGTCTTCGGGACCCACACGCACGTCCAGACCGCCGACGAGCGCATCCTCCCCCGCGGAACGGCCTTCATCACCGACGTCGGCATGACGGGCCCGCATCATTCCGTCATCGGCCGGAGGGTGGACGCCGTCCTCTTCCGGTTCCTGACCCACATGTACCGGCGTTTCGACGTGGCCCGGGGAGACGAGCGGATGTCGGGCGTCAGGTTGAAGATCGATGCCGAGACGGGAAAGGCGCTCGAGATCGAGCGCTTCCAGGTCCGGGACGACACGCCCGAGGAGCAGGGGGCCTAAGCGTTGCGAGAGGCATACCGCGGCTGAAATCTCCAGCGCGGCTGCGCCACTCCGCAACCGCTACGTGGCTCACTACGAACGTCAGCCCGCGCCCCGGAAAACAGCCACCGCGCGAAGGGCGCAGCCCGGGCGGCGTTAGAGGGACTCGATGTACCCGTCCAGGGCCTCGCGGTCTTCCTCGGAGAGCTCGGTGAACTTGATCCCCATCTCCACCTTGTCGCTCTCCAGCTCCTGGAGCCGGACGACCCGGCCCGCCGGCTGGATGATCTTCTCGCCCAGGGCGATCTGGATGTCCAGCACGGAGGACAGGGGATAGTACTTGTGAACCTCGAGAAGGATCCCCCCCTGGCTCAGATTGCGGGTCCTCCCCATGCTCTCCTCGCCGTCGGGGCTGTCCGCCTCCTTGCAGGAGACCAGGTTCACGGAGACGATGCGGGGAAATTGCCGTCGGTCATCTTCCGCCATGGTTCGGCCCGGCTCCAAGAAATCGCCGTCTTGTTGTGTCCCCCGACCCCGTCTGAAACACGCCCCGAACTGTACTCCAGAGCTTTCCCGCTGTCAATGTGTTGGGCGGAAAGAGGCTTTCGCGCTGTCGGCGATTCGTGGGCCTCTCTCCCCTTTCTCCCGCCCGAACCCGTTTCCGTGCTGCGGGCTGGAAGCCCGCGATCCGCCCTGCAACCGTCAAAATGATGCACGAAGCCATGAAGCAGATCGCGCACAAGGACCGCCGGCTGTTCCCCGCCATAGCCCTTGCCTGTGCAAGGCGGCGACGGCGGGTCCAGCCGGCAGCACCTCAGAGCATGTGGAAAAATCCGCTCGTGCAGGGATAAAGGGATTTTTTCACAGCCTCTCAGGGTGATCAGGGGATGCTACAATCCACAATCTGCAATCCCTACGCGTCCCCGCTCCTCTGGCTGAAATCTGAAATCCCGATGCGGTCCGCGCCTCTCAGCGCCCGAACGCGCGGAAGATGAACCGGTACGCCGGGATCGATTGCGGGCCGATGTCCAGTTTCCGGCAGATCTCGTAGATGCCGCGGCAGAGGACGCGGTCCTCGTGCGGCCGGACCAGCCGCTTCTCGCCTCGAGATTCCAGGGCCTTGCGCACGGCGCGGTAGATCTCCTTTTTCAGGATCTTCCCGTCGAGGTCCGTGTCGAGATCGCGGAACGCTTCCACCAGCCCCGGAAACGCCCCCAGGTTCCCCGGGGAGAAACCGACGGCCTTCCGGAAGAAGACGGGGTGGCCCTGCACGGCCTGATCGGCGTAGCGCCGGAAGACGTCCGCCTCGCGCAGGCGCCAGAGTTCCTCCAGCGCCTCTCCGGCGGGCCTGAGGGGGCGGATTTCCACGTCGGGCTCGACGCCGTGGTGCTGCACGATGGTGCCGTCGGGGAGGTAGTACTGCATGAGGGTGACGTAGAGGAGAAGGGGGGTCTTGTGGTGCGAGAGGCGGGCGCTCAGCGGCACGACGCTCTGCCCCACGCCCTTGCCGAAGGTGGTCTCGCCCACGAGGACCGCCCGGTCGTGGCTCTTCAGCGAGCCCGAGAGCATCTCGGACGCGCTGGCGCTCGCGCGGTTGACGAGCACCACCAGGGGGATGTCCGGATGGGTCCCCTTCTCCTGGGTCCGGAAGGTCTGCTTGCCGCGCATGAAGGGGTGCTTGCTTTCCATGGTCGCGATGACGCGCTTCCCTCCGAGGAACTTGTTGGCCACCGCCACGCAGGCGGGAAGCGCCCCGCCGGGGTTCCCCCGGAGATCGAGGATCAGCCCGCGCATCTGTTCCTTCTCGAGCGCCTTCAGGGCCTTTTCGACCTCGCGCCCGAGCGTCAGGTTGAAGATGAGGGCGCGGACGTATCCGATCCTTCCGGGCAGCATCCGGTGGCTCACGTTCTTGCGCTGGGTCGACCCCTGCTTCAGGACCACGGTGTGAGGCTGGAGCCACCCTTCCCGTTTCACCGTGAGGCGGACCGACTCGCCCTCCTTGGCCTTGAGCATCTCGGCGATCATCGTCGGCGGGATCTCGCCGACGGGCTTGCCGTCGATGGCCAGGATCTCGTCGTCGATGCAGAGCCCCGCCTCTTCTGCGGGGTATCCGCCGCGGACGTGGGCGATCTTCCAGACGCCTTCCTTGGTCCGGGTGGGGCCGACGCCGAGGCTCGGGTCCTCCGCCGCGGTCATCGCCTTCATGAGTTTCTGGAAGAGTTCCTGGTCCATCAGGCGGCTGAACGGATCCTGGAGGGGCAGGAGCATGCCGTGGGCGCCGACCTCCGCCAGTTTCTCCACGTCCACGCCGCCCACGCGCCGGGCGAACCGGTCCAGCAGTTCCACCAGTCTCCGCAGGTTCTTCATCTCGGCCCGGCGCAGCGCCTTGACGAGGACCTTCCCCTTGGCCTCGTCGATCTTCTTTCCCGGCTGGGTTTCCAGGACCCGGACGATGGCTTCCCAGGCCGCTTTCACGAACGCCTCGGGCTCGTGCTTGTCGCCTTCGATATGGTAGTTTCTCAGGCCCTTTCTCACGGCTTCCAGGAACTTCAGCGCCTTCTTCCCGCTGTCGGAGAGTTCGCGCGCGTGGGCTGGGGGCGCCGTTGCCGCGAAGAGCGCAACGGCGAGGATGAAGCCGGACAGGGTTTTCCTCATGGGTATCTCCTCGAATGGTCGATGGTAGTGTATCTGTACGGAAACCGGCGGGATCTGTTGGAAAACGCCCGGTTTTTCCCCTCGCGTATTCCGTTTTCCGGCCCGGGCCGCTACGCTGGGGGGCTGGACCGCCGTGTTCCCGGAGGGGGATGATGGAGTACCGCGTCAGGGGCGTGCTGAACCAGGTCTTGGAGATGGACCTCGATCCCGGGGAATCCGTCTGGGTGCAGAAGCAGGGGCTGGTCTCCTATTCGCCGGGGATCCGGTGGACGCCCCGGGTGCCCGGGAGGGTGGGGGGGATGGTGATGCGGTTTTTGTCGGGGGAGTCGTTCTTCCTTTTGGATCTCCTTGCGGAAACCGGGGGGCGTGTGAACGTCGCGTCGCTGGAGCCCTCCGTCATCTACGCCTGGGACCTCGCCGAGGGGCCGGTCACCACGCTTCGGGGCAACTTCCTGGCGGCCCAGGGGGACGTGCGCATCGAGGTCGGTGTGGCGCGCAAGCCCCTGGCGGCGTTTCTGGGGGGGGCGGGGTTCTTGCTCCAGACGGTCTACGGGACGGGGACGGTCTTCGTGGCCGTGAAGGGGGACGTCACCGAGTACCGGCTGGAGGAGGAGGCGGCCATCCGGGTCGCCACGGGGAACCTGGCGGCGTTCTCCCGGGAGATCGATTTCGACGTCCGTCTCACGGGCGGGTGCCGGAAGATCGTCTTCGGCGGCGAGGGGGCGGTGATGACGCGTCTCGGCGGTCCGGGGCTGGCGTTGACCCAGAGCGCGAAGCGGAGCGAGAAGCCGATCCTGAAGCTTCTCCAGATCCTGGAGGCGTTCGCCTGATGGAGTACGAGATCAAGGGGGTGATCAACCAGACGCTTTCGGTGCGGCTCGCCAGGGACGAGAGGTTCTGGGCGGGGAAGGGGAACCTCGTCTCCTACGACGAGACGATCGACTGGAGCGTGAAGCCGCTGGGGGGGGTGGGAAAGGCGGTGTCGCGGGTGCTGAGCGGGGAATCCATCATGCTGGTCCACTGCCTGGCGCGGGAGGCGGGCACCATCAACTTCGCGTCCCGCCAGCCCGGGCGGGTGGTCCGCTGGGACCTGCAGGAGCAGGGGGACGTCACGGCGCTGAGCGGTGCGTTTCTGGGCGCGTACGGCGAGATCGACATCCGGGTCACGCGGGCCCGGCGGGTGGGGGCCATGTTCTTCGGGGGGGCGGGTCTTCTGCTCCAGCGCATCTCGGGGACGGGCACGGTGTTCCTCTCGACCAAGGGCGACCTGGTCGACACGCAGCTCGAGTCGGGCGAGACGATCGTCGTCTCTTCGGGGAACCTGGCGGCCTTCTCCAGCGAGTGCGACTACCGCATCCGTTCCGTCCGCGGTTGCCTGCGCAAGATCACGGGCGGGGAGGGTTTCTTCATGACCGAGCTCACGGGGCCGGGGCGCGTGCTGGTCCAGAGCATGAAACGCGGCGCTGGAAAGCAGGAGAGGTGAGGACGCATGGCGCTTGCCGAGGACATCCTCAAGAACCTCCGGGGATATTCCCGGGCCATGTACTCCACGTGGTTCTTCCACCGCCCGTCGCACCTGTTGTTCGACGCGGGGGAGGGGATCGCGGCGCAGCTCGGCAACTTCGTCTTCGGGGTGGAGAAGGTGTTCCTGAGCCACGGGCACTACGACCACGTGGGCGGCCTGCCCGGGCTCGTCCTGGCCCGGAATGCCGCCATGGGCGAGCGCACCAAGCCGCTGGTCGTCCATCACCCCGCCGGGGACGCCATGGTCCAGCTGGAGCGCGAGTACGTCGCGGTCCTGGCCCGGAACCTCGACTACGCGCTGACGTGGACGCCCCTGCAGCCGGGGGAGGACGTCCCCTTGTCCACCGCGGGGGAATCGTGGACCGTGCGGCCCTTCGCCACGCGCCACGGCCGCTCCAGCCTGACGCTGGGCTACAACCTCGTCGAAAAGCGGAAACGCCTCAAGCCCGCGCTGGAAGGCAAGCCGGAGGCGGAGATCGCGAGGCTCGCCCGCGAAAAGGGCCGCGAGGCGGTGTCGGAGACCTACGACCACATCCTGATGGCCTACTCGGGCGATTCCCTGGCCCTGGAACCCGACACGGTCCGCGGCGCCGAGGTCCTGCTCCACGAGTCCACCTTCCTGGACGAAAAGGAGCGCAAGGCGAAAATTCATCCGACGCTTCCGGAGGTGCTGGCCACGGCGCGCGACGCCGGGGTGAAGGGGCTCGGCCTCTTCCACGTCTCCTCGAGGTACACGCACGCCGATCTGGAGGAGCGGGTGAGCCGGGCCGTCGAGAAGCACGGCCTTGCGATCCCGGTGGTGCTGTTCCACCTGCACCGGCGCATCCGGATCCGCTGACCTTCCGGAAGCGGAGAAAGGCCGTGGGCCGGCCACGAACAGCAAGGGGTGCGTCTCGGGCTGGCGCGCGAAGGAGCCGGCTCTGGATTCGAGATTCCAGCCGGCAGGAGAAACCGGCCACTTCGACCAGGATGACGCTGGCTCGGATCGGCGTCAATGCAAGAAACTCCGGTCAACGCGGACCGCGCGCCCCCCCATCGCCCATCGCCCCTCCCCTAATCCCCCTCCTCTCCCTCCTTATCCTCCTTCTTCGTTTCCGGCAGGTGATCGAGCGTGGTCTTCTCGCGGGGCAGGGGTTCCAGCGCCTCGATGAGTTCCTCCGGGGTCTGGAACCGCTCCTCGGGGGACTTCATCAGCATCTTCATGATGATGTCGTTGATCTGGCGGGGGACCTTGGGGTTGACGTAGTCGGGCGGGACGGGCACGTCTTCCACGTGCTGGAGCATGATCTCGGCCGGCGTCCCCTCCTCGAAGGGGCGGTGGCCGGTGACGAAGAAGTAGAAGCTGGCGCCCAGCGAGTAGATGTCGGAGCGGATGTCCAGCTCGCGCCCCTGGACCTGGTCGGGGGAGATGTAGTAGGGCGTGCCGAGGATGAGGCCCACGCGCGTGATCTTCTTCCCCCGTTCCTGGCTTTTCGCCAGGCCGAAGTCCGTGACCTTCACGAACCCCTTCTTGCCCACCATGATGTTGTCGGGCTTGATGTCGCGGTGCACGATGGTCTCGGCATGGGCGGCCTCCAGCGCCCGGGTCACGCGGAACGCGATGTCGGTCGCTTCCGCCGGGGGGATCACCTTCCGCTCGGTCATGACGTTTTCCATCGTCTCCCCGTCCACGTATTCCATGGCCAGGAAGAGATAGCCCTTCTCCTCGCCCACGTCGAAGACCTGCACGATGTTCGGATGGGCGAGGCGGGCCACGATGCGCGCTTCCCGGATGAACCGCTTCTTCATCGCCTCGGTCGTCTTGGCGGAGACGGTCAGGAGCTTCAGGGCGACCAGCTTGTCCAGGCCGATGTGACGGGCGAGATAGACCGAGCTCATCCCGCCCTCCCCCAGCTTCGACTCGATGCGGTAGTCGTCCATGACCTTGCCCAGCATGGGATCCCGGACCTGCGTCTTCGAGTCGTAGATGGTCCGGTCGACCACGATCGTGTCCGGCTCGCGGGGGACCTCCAGAACGGTCCGGCACATCCGGCACTTCACCTTGATGCCGGGCTGGAATCCCTCCACGTTGTAGCGGGTCTTGCACACCGGGCACTCGAGGACGGCCTTCTTCTGCATGCGCAGGACGTAGAGGACCTCTTCCTTGGTGAGATAGCCCTTCTCGATGAGGATCTGGCCCAGCATCATCTTGCGGCCCTGGCGGAGCAGCTTGTCCTTGATCGCCAGGCACTCGATCAGCTGCTTGGGGTTGACGAGATTGTTCTTCAGCGCGATGCGGCCGAACAAGTTCTCGGATTTCGACGCCATGAGCCTGTTCCAACGTGACGCGGAACGCCGGGCGAAAAGAGGGCCCCCGCGCGCGTAACCGCTTCGCCTTCATGGCACTTGGGGCCATCCACGCGCGACCCTGTTGTAGCAACCCCCCCCACCGCAGACAAGCTTTTCGGCCATCCTGCCCGCGTTTGCCGTTTGTGGGAGGCGTGTGTCCCGGGCCACGCGGCTTTCGGCCCGGGACCACGGCGATGCTGCGGGCGCTCGCTGCATGGCGGTGTCTGTAACCGGTAACCTGTAACCTGTGTGGCCGTGCTTTGCCATGGAGTAGTAGCAGCCCACGGCATGAAACAGGTTACGGGTTACCGGTACCAGACAACCCGGATCCAACCAACCGGCGGCCTCATGTGCTCGCCTATACAACCGGACCGGATCCGGGATTGTTCTGAGGGAATGCTACAATCCACAATCTGAAATCTACAATCGTTTTCTTCGTGTATCCTTCGTGGGATTCCTTTCTTACCATTCCCGCATGAAGACCGAGGACCTCGACTACGACCTCCCCCCCGATCGCATCGCCCAGACCCCTGCCGGGCGACGCGGGGACGCGAAGCTCCTCGCCGTCGATCGGAACTCCGGCGCGACCCGGCACCTCGGCGTGACCGACTTCCCCGCGCTCCTTCAGGCGAGGGACCTCGTCGTCCTCAACGACACGCGCGTCTTTCCCGCGCGCATCCACGCCGTCCGGAAGACCGGCGGCAAGGTCAAGATCCTCCTTCTCGATCTCCCGGAAGAAGGACCCGTCCGCGCCATGGTCAAGAGCTCCGGGCGCCTCAAACCCGGCGAAACGCTCACGACCGTCGAAAAAACCGGCGCGATCACCGTCACCCGCCGCTCGCCCCGGGGCCTCGCGGAGATCGAGCCCGCGCCCGGCGCCTCCTGGGACGACCTGCTCCGCGCCGCCGGGCGCCCCCCCCTCCCGCCCTACATCCGAAGACCCTTCGGCGACGATCCCCAGCGGGAGAACGACCGGGACCGCTACCAGACCGTCTTCGCCCGGCGCCCGGGCTCCGTCGCCGCGCCCACCGCCGGCCTCCACCTGACGGCGGACCTCCTGGAGCGGATCGGCCGCCGGGGCGTCCGGACGGCTTCCGTCACGCTCCACGTCGGGCCCGGCACCTTCCGGCCCGTCCGCGCGGACGAGGTGGACGAGCACGAGATGGAGGCCGAATGGTGTTCCGTGACGGCCGAGACCGCCCGGACGGTCCGGGAGACCCGCAAGGCCGGGGGGCGCGTCGTGGCCGTGGGCACGACGACCGTACGCGCCCTGGAATCCGCGGCCTCGAAGGGAGAAGCGGCGCCCTTCGAGGGCCCCACGGACCTCTTCATCCGGCCCCCCTTCGCGTTCCGCGCCGTCGACGCCCTGCTCACCAACTTCCACCTGCCGCGAAGCACGCTGCTCGCCCTGGTGGGGGCCTTCGCCGGGCTGGCCCGGGTGCGCGAGGCCTACCGGGAAGCGATCCGGGAGGGCTACCGCTTCTACAGCTACGGCGACGCCTGCTTCTTCCACTGAGAGGCTGTGAAAAAATCCCTGTTTCCCTGCGCGAGCGGATTTTTCCACATCCTCTACCTCTGGGGGGGACGCCGTCCCCCCCAGCCCCCCCCTGAAGTGTTTCGAGAAAACTGGAAGCCGGCGGTCCGGGGCGCGGGCCGACGTTCGTAGTGAGCCACGTAGACGAAGTCGGAGTGGCGCAGCAACGCGGGCCGAGGTGCTGCGGACAGGATGTCCCTGTCCTCCGCGGTTGCTCCCGTCCCCGCGTACGCCTACAATACGGAAACCGGCATGGGAGTCCTCCCGCGTTTCGGAGCCTCATGAAGATCCTTCTCGTCAATCCGGCGTACCACGGGTGGTTCTACCTTTTCGGGGTGCGGATCCCGCCCCTGGGGCTGGCGTACCTCGCCTCGTCCTTTCGCGAGCGGGGCGGGGAGGTGGACATTCTCGACCTGGCGGTGGCCCGGCCCGAGGAGATTCCCTCTTTCGAGGACTACGATCTCGTCGGCATCGGGACCGACACCACGCGGTTCAAGACGGCGATGGAGCTCGCGGAGAGGGCCAAGAAGGCGGGCCGGACGGTGGTCATGGGGGGCCCCCATCCCACGGTGGTGGACGACGCCCCCTTCCAGCGCGACGCGGTGGATTACGTCGTGCGGGGGGAGGGGGAGGCGACGCTCGTGGAGCTTGCGGAGGCCCTGTCGCGCGGCCGTTCCGTGGAGGACGTCCCCGGGCTGACGTACCGCCGGCGGGGCCGCATCCACCGGACGCCGGCGCGGCCGTTCCGGGAGGATCTGGACGCCCTGCCCGGCCCGGCGCGGGACCTTTTGCCGATGGACCGGTACCGTTCGGCGAAGATCGGGACCTGGCCCCTGACGCCGGTGATCACCAGCCGGGGGTGCCCGTTCCGCTGCACCTTCTGCGCCTCGTCCCACATGAACGGCCCGAAGTGGCGCCCGCGGAGCGCGGAATCGGTGGTGGACGAGATCGAGGAGGTGCAGAAGCGCTGGGGGTATCCGGCGGTGGCGTTCAGCGACGACAATTCCACGCTCGATCCGGCGCGGACGGACAGGATCTGCGACTTGATCCTCGCGCGGAACATCGACGTGAAGATCTGGCTCTTCTGCCGGGTGGACACGGCGCTTCGCCATCCCGAGACGGTGGCGAAGATGGCGAAGGCGGGGGTGACCTCGGCCTTCATCGGGATCGAGACGCTGAACCCCGTTCATCTGAAATCCGTGAACAAGGGCTTTTCTCCCGACGCGACCCCGAAGGCGGTGGATCTGTTCCGCGCCCACGGGATCGACGTTCTGGGGTCCTACATCATCGGCTACCCCGACGAGACGCTCGCCGACATCCGCTATACGGTTCGGCGCGCGAGAGAGATCCGAACGAGCACGGCCCAGTTCACGATCCTGACCCCCTATCCGGGGACGGTTCTCTTCGACCAGGTGAAGGACCGCATCACGTCCTGGAACTGGGCCCATTACGACGGGTATCACGCCGTCTTCCAGCCGAGGAAGATGAGCCGTTTCGCCCTCCAGATGATGCTGGTCTACGCCCATCTCGGGTTCTACGCGCGTTCGAAGGCGTCCCTGCAGGGATTCGCGAAGTTCACCTGGCGCCGGAAGCGGGATTTGTCGGCGGTGGGCAAGGTCTTCAAGGACATGTTCATGGCGCCGCCTTTGCCGGGAGGAAAGCATGCGTGAGGGGAAGCGGAGAGGGGGGATGGCGATTTTCCTGGCGGCTGCGCTCGCGGCCGCCGGGGGGTGCGCCAACGTGGTCTACCGGGGGCCGGTGCGAAAGATCGGGCAGGAGACGCGGGAGAGGCGCGTGCGAAGCGAGACGCGGGATCTGGACCTGGCGTACCGGCCGGGCGCGCTGCGCGACGCGGTGGAGGTGCGTCCCGTCTCCGCGCGGGACGTCGAGGTGGAGACGAGAACCCTCCACCGGGAGTACGGGTATTTCATCCCCTTCAATCCCCTGGCGAAGGTCACGGAGTACGCCGCGCTGCCCGTCTACATCGGCATCGGGTTCGTCCTGGTCTACAAGTACTGGACGTTCGACGACCTGGACGGCGGGATCGGGAGGGGCCTGCCGGCTTCCGCCCCGTCGGACGTTCCCCCCGGCCTGGATCCGTACTGCCTCCGGCTGGCCGAGGACGTCGACGACGCCGCCCGGGATCCCGCCGCGCTGCTCCTCGAGGGATCCGACCTCAATGCCCTCTGGGTCTGGTGGGAGCTTCTCGGCGAGGTGACGAACCCCTTCGTCAACGCCCGTTTTCCCTCCCTGTTCCGCGTGCGGTTCGGGCCCGTGGGCTCGGTGATCGAGACGCCGTGGCGGACGGAGACGCGCCGCGAGACCGATCCGCTGGCGGACGTGGTCCCCGAGGTCCTGGTCAACGGCCGGTCGCTGAAACCCGAGCGGGCGGGTCCGGGCGTCTTCGTCGTGTCGCTCGCGGACCGGGGGCCGGGGCCCTTCGATCTGGTGGCGGCCGTCCCCGACGGGAAGGGCGGGCGTGTCGAACGCCGGCTGACGGTGGGCGCGGAGGAGGTGGAGGCGATCCGGGAAGCGCAGTCGTTGCGGGAGATTCTCGAGCAGAACACGGGCGATCACGAGGTTCGTTGCCGGCTGGCCGCGCTTCATCTCCGATTCGGGGGGGTCCGGGACGCGCTGTCGATCCTGCTGGACGGCCTGGAGGGGAGGAAGACCCCCCGCCGTGTCCTTGCCGCGCTTCGCGAGGCGTACCGGCGGGGCGCGCGGAAGGCCTGGAAGGAAGGCGACGCCGCGACGGCCATGCGGGTGGACGCCCTGGGCGACTTCCACGCCGAGGTCCTCGGCGGCGCGCCGTCGCAATGGCCCGAGCGCGCGTTGCCCTCCGGGCGTCTGCTCGTCGAGGGGCTCGGTTCGCCTTCTTTCAAGGTCCGGGCCCGTTCGGCGGTCCTCACGGCGACGCGCGAGGATCTGGCTCCCTTCCGCAAGACGGCGACGCTGCTCGCCCTGCTCAGGAACGAGCGCCATCCGGTGGCGCGATGGGCGGTGTTGTGGGCGCTGGGGCGATGCGGAACGGAGGATGCGGCGGGCGCCGTGGAGGCGGTGGCGGCGGAGGAGGGGGATCCCTTCCTCGAGGCGATGGCGGCGCATGCGGCCCGCGCGGTGCGGGAGCGGGCCGGGTAGGATCCCGCGCAGGGATCGTGGAGATCGCAGAGAGGGGCGAAGGTCGAAAGAGGAGAAGGAAGATGCTTGCAGGAAAGCGCGCGTGGTGGCTGTTGTGGGTCCTTCTGCTGTCGGAAGCGGCCCTTGCGGACTCCGGGGATGCCTGGCGGCGCATCCGCTACGGTGCGCTGAAGGTGGGGCGGGTCCGGATCTCGCGGGAGAAGACGACGCGAGAGGGCCGCACCCTTTATCGCACCGACGTGGTCAAGGTCTACAACTATTTCCAGGGCAAGAACGTCCGTTTCTCCTCGCAGGAGACGTTTCTGGAAGCGGAGGACGGTTCCCTGGTCGAGATCTCCTACACGGGGCAATCGGACGCGGGCAAGAAAACGGTGCTGGGGGAGATCGCGGAGGGCAAGATCGTCTACGTGGTGAAGGATCCCGGCGGATCCCCGCGCCAGATGGAGATCGACTGGCCCGCGGGGGTGATCGGCCCGCGGGCGGTGGAGAGGCTGATGCGAAGCAAGGGGACGGCGCCGGGGACGTCGTACGACTACACGACGTACAGTTTCGCGGTATCCAGGCCGGTGAAGGTCTCGGTGGAGGCGGTCCGGCGCGAGGCGGTCCGCGTGGCGGGCCGCAAGAGGCAGCTCCATCTGCTGAAGGTCGCGGGCGAGGACCTCGTCGACGGGCAGGGGAAGCCGATCGGGCGGAAGCGCTGGGTCGACGATCGCGGCGATTTCCAGATGGAGTGGGACCCCTGCTTCGGCGGTCGCTGGGAGGAGGTCTGCGGGGAGGATCTCGCCAAGGCGCCGGCCCGCGGCGTCGTCTCCAAGTTCTTCCTCGGCAACGCCTGCAAGATCTCGGGTGCGATTCTCCACCCCCGTTCCACGACCGCCTGCGTTTTCCACCTGACGGGCCCCGAGGCCCTGAACAAGTTCTTCCTCAAGGGGCCCGGGCAGAGGGTCGGCCGGGCGGGGGGGGGATACCGGATCGACGTGCGCCTGCAGGAGGCCCCCGCCTCCCCGGCGAGGCTTCCCGTCGCCGACGAGTCGAAGAAGTCCTTGCTCCAGGCCAGCTACTTCCTGGACTACGACCAGGGCGAGGTGGAGGCGGTGGCCCGTCGAGTGGCCGGGGGCGGGACGGACGCGGCCCGCGTCGCCGAGGCGTTGCGGGCGTGGGTCTACGAGAACCTGGAGAAGCTGGGGATGAATTCCGCCATGGCGTGCGCGTCCACGGTTCTCGCAACGAAGGCGGGAAGCCCGGTGGGGCACGCGGTGCTTCTCGCGGCCCTGTGCCGCGCGGTGGGGATTCCCGCGCGCGTGGCCGGCGGCCTCGCGGTGGGAAGCGGCGCCTACACGCACGTCTGGACGGAAGCGTGGGTCGGCTCGTGGATCCCGCTCGACGCGACCCAGAAGACCGCGGCCGACGCCTCCCGCATCCGTTTCACGGCCTCCGACCTCAACCGGGATTCGGCGGACGCCCCGCTGTTCGCGCTCTGCGGGCTGTTGCAGAACCGGCAAACGCCGACGGCGGTGGAGGTCCGGCAGTACCGGCTGAAGGGGAAGACGATCGAGGCGGACGACGGCCCGGGGTCCGAGGTCCACCGGATCCGGGGGAACGCGTACAGCCACGCCCTCTACGGCTTCTCGTTCACCAGGCCCCCCGCCTTCAAGTTCCAGCAACACCTGAAGGGCATCGACTACGGCGTCATCGCGATCAAGGGGAAGCGTAAGGATCGCGTGCTCTTCCGCATCTCCTCGGTCGACTACGGAAACACGCTCGACGACGTCCTGGACCGCGTGAGGAACACCTTCCGCCTGAGCGGCGTCGAGCGCCGGACCGTGGGGGGCTTTCCCGCCGTGGTCGCAAACCTGTCCGGCGGGTTCTGCTCCCGCGTCTGCTACGTGCGCGGGCACGACACCGTCTACACGATCGAGGCCTCCACCGGCTCCCCGGCCGTCCGCGCGGCCTTCGACCAGGTGCTCGACACGCTTCGCTTCGAGGACTGAGAGGCTGTGAAAAAATCCCTGGTTCCCTGCGCGAGGGGATTTTTCCACATC
>CAZDSO010000052.1:0-25335 GCA_964508045.1 uncultured Planctomycetia bacterium
TCCTCCGTAGCTCTCGCAACCACCGGCAAGCGAAGGAGGAGAGGCTCGCCCTCCACGTTTTCATGGTTTCCGGGAAAGACGAATGCTCGTGGCTGACTCCAATGACGGCAAACAGGATGCGGGCGCCGTCCGCGATCCGCGCCCGCGCCCCGTCGGATCACCGCACGGTGCCGACGTACCGGGTCGTGAGCTGTCGTTGCCGGACCTCGGGGTTGGAGTAGTCGGGCAGGAGCATGGGGGCGACGCGATCCTTGTCGATCCCGATTCCTTCCACTTCCTGGTTGTAGGCCGTCACGTGGTCGAGGGAGAGCGCCCCCTTTTCGGCCTTCTCTCGCGCGTAGGCGGAGGCGGAGCGCCCGGCGATGCGGCCGAAGACGGTGACGTCGAGCAGGGAGTTGCCCATGAGGCGGTTCTCGCCGTGCACGCCGCCCGTGACCTCGCCCGCGCCGAAGAGACCCGGAATCCTCGTGGATCCGTCGGTCTGGTATTCCATGCCCCCGTTCTGGTAGTGGAGCGTGGGATAGACCAGCATGGGCTCTTTGGAGATGTCGATGCCGTAGCGGTTGAAGAGGATCCACTTCCCGGGGAACTCGCGCTTCACGTAGCCCTCGCCGTGGAGCAAATCCAGCATGGGGGAGTCCAGCCAGACGCCCATCTTGCCCGTCGGCGTGGGCACGCCCTTGCCGATGACCGAGCACTCCCGGATGAAGGACGCTGCCTCGACGTCGCGGGGCTCGCGCTCGAAGACGAACTGGTTGCCCTCGACGTTGACCACGTTGGCCCCGGCGCCGCGGAACTTCTCGGTGATGAGGAGGCCCTCGGCCTGCTCGGGGAAGACGGCGCCCGTGGGGTGGTACTGGACGGTGTGGAGGAAGCAGAGCGGAATGCCGGCGCGGTAGCTGAGGATCAGCCCGTCGCCCGTGGCGCCGTAGTGGTTGGTGGTCATGAAGTCCTGCATGTGGAGGCGCCCCGAGCCGCCGGTGGCCATGACCACGGCCTTGGCCTTGACGACGAAGTACGCCTCGGTCTCCATGTTGTAGAGCACGGCGCCTGCGGCGTGCCCCTTGTCGTTGAGGACCAGTTCGACGGCCGCCGAGAACTCCAGGACGCGGATCGTGTCGGGGCGGTTGCGGGACTCGTCCCGGAGCGTGCGCATGATCTCGGCGCCGGTGATGTCGGCGGCGAAATGCATGCGCTTGCGGCTGGTGCCGCCGCCGTGCATGGTCTGGAGGCGGCCGTCGGGAAACTTGGTGAGCATGGCGCCCATCTCCTCGAGCCAGGCGATCACCCTGGGCGCCTCGGTGACGAGCGTCGAGACGAGTTCGGGAACGTTGGCGAAATGGCCGCCGCCCATCACGTCCAGCCAGTGGTAGTAGGGGGAGTCCTTCTCCTTGGTGGAGGCCTGGATCCCCCCCTCGGCCATCATGGTGTTGGCGTCGCCGTGGCGCAGCTTCGTGGCGATGATCACGTCGGCGCCGGTCTCGGACGCCAGCAAGGCGGCCGAGGTCCCGGCCCCGCCCCCGCCGATCACCAGAACGTCCGTCTCGTAGTCCGGATGCTCGAGGTCCACGGCCTCGGGGGAGACGCGGCTGTAGCTCTCGAGAAGGTCCACGATCTCCGGAGAGATGGCGTAGCCCTTGCTGGGTCCGACGCGGATCTCGCGGCGAGACGCCTCCTTGTAGTCGGGGTGGAACTCGAGCCGCTTCTGGCGCTCGTCGAGGCTCAGGAAGGGGAATTCCTCCCCCTTCTTCTTGCGCTCCAGCCTTTCGGACCGCGTCTTCTCGACGACCTCGATCAACTTCTTCAACTCGGGCGTGTAGGGCATGGTCTGCTCGCTTCCTTGCAAAATCCTTTGATCTCAGAATCCAGATACAAGCGTATCGCCTGGAATTGGAGGGCGAGCCTCCTGGCGAGCCGGCTACGTCGTGGCTCGGGAGGACCCTCGCCCTCCAAGGCGGTCATCGATTCGGGTTTCTCCAATCTCTCCACAAAGCGCCGTCAAAGGTACGTCGTCTCCTGGGGCATCCAGTCCTCGGGCGACCCCTGGGGCTCCACTTCCCGGTCGGAATAGAGCTTCTTGAGATCGTCCGTTCCGGTCGTTTCGAGCGTCTTCAGGGGCTCGTCGTATTTCCCCTTCTCGATCTCCTCGAGACGCTTCTGCAGGTGCCCGGCCCGGGGCGCGATATGCGCGCCGTAGAGCCGGCGGCAGAGGATCCCGACGTTGTACTGGACGATCTCCGCCATGCAGCGCGAGGCGCACAGCCCGCACATGACGCAGTCGAAGGAGAGCCGCGCGGCCTGCTCGATGTCGCCGCGGATCGCGGCGTTCACGTAGTCCATGACCTGGATGTCCATGGGGCAGGCCTTGGTGCACGCGTTGCAGGCCACGCACCGGAAGAGCTCCGGGTAGAGACGGGCCACCGTCTCGCCGTCCGCCTTCTCCTTCTTCACGTCGTAGACGGCGCGGTTTCCCGGGAAGAAGGGAATCTGGGCGATGTACATGTCGGGCTCGACGACCGTCTGGCAGGCCAGGCCCACCTGGAGCTTGTGCGAGCCCGGGAACCGGTAGACCGTGGCGCAGGCGCCGCAGATGCCGCCCCGGCAACCGCAACCGCGGATCAGCTGGTAGCCGGCGTATTCCATCGCCTTCTGGATGGTCAGGGAGTCCGGGACCAGGTACCGCTTGCCCATGATGTAGACGGGCACCTGGGGCGCCGCTTGCCCGGCCTTTGGTTCCGGTGTTTCCTTCGCGTCAGCCATGTCCACCTCTTCTCAAATCGATGAATTTGCCGACGAAGAAGGTCGCCGCCTTGCCTTGCCCGCCCCTTCGCGGCGCCTCCCACATCCTTGCTCTTTTTCTCCCATTTTCCATTCCCCATTTCCCACTTCCTGTTCCCCCTCCTCATCCCTTCCAGATCCCCGCGGGGCTGAGCAGGTGCCGTTTCATCCACTTCGGCGCCTGGTCCACCCCCAGCGCCTTGCCCACCAGCTCCGTCACGTAGAGCACCGGCAAGGGGTCTTCCGTCTGCCGCATGTCGAGGTTGGCCCCGCAGAGCGGGCAGGCCGTCACGAAGGCGTCGGCCCCCGCCTCCCGCGCCCAGCGGTTCAGCCGCCCCACCAGGTTCTCCACGATGTCCGCCCGCGTCAGCGAGAGGCTGCCCCCGCAGCATTCCACCTTGCCGGGCCAGTCCACCGCCGTGCCCCCCGCCGCTTCCACCACCCGGTCCATCCACCACGGATTCTCGTGGTCCGGGATCTCCATGATCTCGGTCGGAAATCCGACGCAACCGTAGTAGCAGACGAACCGTTTCCCTTCGGGAGGGGATGTCACGCCGGCGCGGATCTTCTCCAGGATCTCCGTCCGGGCCAGAAACTCCGGGATGTGGAGGATGCGGATCGTCTCGGGAAACGTCTTGCCCAGCATCCCCTCGATCCGCTTGCGCTTCTCCGGGTCCCGGCCGAGCTGGTACTGGGCCTGCTTGAGCATCTTGAAGCAGCCCACGCAGGGTACGATCACCTCCTCGAAGCCCTGCTCGCCGGCCAGGGCCACGACGCGCGCCGGGAGGGCGACCCCGAGATCGGGGTCCGTCGTGTGCCCCGAGGAGGCCCCGCAGCAGTTCCAGTCCTCGATCTCGACGAGGTCGACGCCGAGGGCCTCGGCCAGGGCCACCGTGGATTCCCCGAACTCCACCGCGGTGGCTTCCAGGGAACAGCCGGGATAGTAGCCGAGTTTCATGAACGCCCATCCAAAACAAAAGAGCCAAATCTCCCCGGAGCCGTTTCCAGACGCCATTGCGTAGGGACGGGCGCCAGCCCGTCCGCAGGACCTTCTCGTTTTCCGCGGCACCTGCAAGACCGCGCAAGTGCGGACCGGCTAGCGCCGGTCCCTACACCCGCTGCCGGCAACACCGCGGACCGGCTAGCGCCGGTCCCTACACCCGCTGCCGGCGGCAGGGGCCGAAATGGCGCCTCCCCTTTCCAATGAACCATGGACGATGAACGACTTCTCATCTCCGCCATCCCCTATCCTTCCTTTGTTTTCTTGTCGATCGTCTCCTCGAAGATGCGCCGGACCTCGTCGCGCTTCTCGATACCAGGCGGGATCAGGCCGAGCTTCCCCTTGAGGAACATCTTCATCCCCTTGAAGGCGTCCTGGAACAGGTTCAACGTGGCGAGTTTCAATCGCATCACCATGCCGAGCTCGAAGACCTTGCCCCGCGACCGGATGCCGGCCAGGAACGCGCGGTGGAAGGCCCCCACCTCCGGGACCGGCGGCGCCACGCCCTTCTCGGCCGCCCTGTGCCGCAGGGTATCGATCAGCTCGTCGATATGGATGCCGTTGGGGCAGCGCGCCGTGCAGGTCTCGCAGGAGACGCAGATCCCGAGCGTCCGGGCGCTCAGGACCTCCTCCTCGAGCCCCAGCTGCACCATCCGCACCAGCCGGTGCGGGGGATGATCCATGTAGGCGGCCACCGGGCATCCCAGCGTGCAGGTCATGCACTGGTAGCACCGGTCGAAGCGCACGCCGCACCGCCTCTCCATCTCGGCGGAGAAGCCCGGCCTCGACGGGGCTTCCCGGTCCCCGATCCTGACTGTCAGCGGTCCGGTCATGCAAGGTATCCGAAATCCAGCAACGTACTACTGAGTGCAGAACAGGAAGGACCGAAGCACCGTGTTCTTTCGACACTGAGAACGCTGATGAAAGCTGAATACGCTGACGAAATATTTTTTAACCCTAGAAATCCATCAGCGTCTTCAGTACATTTCAGCGTTTTCAGTGTCGAAAAAAATCCCGGTGTCGACACGATTTTGCACTCCTTATTCTTTTTTATGGCTCGCCGGCCCGTACTACGCCGATCGGCTCTTGCAAGGGCTACGTAGGGTCCTCCGTAGCTCTCGCAACCACCGGCAAGCGAAGGAGGAGAGGCTCGCCCTCCAATCCGCTCTGATCTCGATCCTTTTCGCAATCTTGGAGGGCGAGGGTCCTCCCGAGCCAAGCGATGTGGCTCGCCGGGAGGCTCGCCCTCCAAGGCGGTCCTTGTTTCGAATGTTCCAAGATTCCTCGGAACCGATTTCAATCTACTTGCCTCCGAAGACTTCCAGTTCCTCCTCCCGGAAGGTGGACAGCGGGAGCTCGTCGTCCGGGCTCTTGCCGGGCTCGTACGCGAACACCTTCTGGACGTTCCGCCCCACCGAGGAGAATAGCGCGCCCACGTCGATGCCCGCCGGGCAGGCCTGGGTGCACATGCCGCAGGCGACGCAGGAGTGGACCATGTGGTTGAGTCTCGTGAGGTGGAACAGGAGCGTGTCGGCGGGAATGCGCAGCGCACCGCGGGGCCCCGCCCATCCGAGATATTTCTCCGCCTCCAGCTCGAAGGTCGGCGAATCGAAGAAGCATTCCTTGCAGTAGCACAGCGGGCAGACGGTGCGGCAGTTCTGGCACCTCAGGCACGTGGACAGGTAGTCCAGAAACGCCTCCCGCCCCTTCACGGACGCGAGGAAGTCCGTCTGGAAGGTCTCGCGGAACGCGTCGCGCTTCGCCCGTTCCTGATCGAGCGCCGCGTCCCGTTCCGGGGCCTCGGTCTCCTCGTAGCCGAGAGCGGACACGACCTCTTCGCCCGCGGGCGTGAGGGCTTCCACGAGGACCGGCCCGCCCGTTCCGAAGAGGGCGAGTCTCAAGTCCGCCCAGGGGGCGGCGGGGTGGACGCAGGCCCGGCACGCGTCCCGAAGGCCCTCGGCGTCCCCCGACAGCCTCTTCTCGAGGTCCTTCTCCGGATCGTCGCCGGCGCGGTCCTTGAACTCCTTCACGGGGTAGGTGCCCGGGCAGTCGACGGCGATCCGCACGGCATGGTCGAGCTTCGCCTGTTTCAGCTTCTCCAGCTCCACCAGCGCCCGCATCTCGCAGGGCCTCAGGATCAGGGCCGTCTTGCCGGGAAAGGGGGTCACCTTGGTCATGCGGGCGACCTCCGCGGCGGTGTTGACGGGCATCACGCCGACGAAGGGGTTCACCTCATCCATCCGTTTCTCGGAGGTGATGAGCGCCGGGGGTTCCCCCGCTCCGCTCTTGACGCGTTTCGGGACCAGGACCGCCTGGAACCCCGCCTTGCCCAGCAGGTCCCGGGCGAGGCGGCGGCCCGCCTCGACGCGTCCCGTCTCCGGAATCTTCACCGTCAGGCTCACGAAAGCGTCTCCTTTCAGAGCTCCCACTCGTCTCCCAGGGGGTTCTTGCCCAGCGCGCGGCCCCTCTCGGTGACCTCGTCGGCGGTCACGGCGAACTTCCTCCCCTCGGAGGCGCTGATCCATCTCAGCCAGACGCGGTCCTCCTCCAGATCCAGCGTCTTGAGGATCTCGTGGAGGGCCGCCACGCGACGCCGGGCCTTGTAGTTGCCGCTGACGTAGTGGCACTCCCCGGGATGGCATCCGCCGATCATGACCATGTCGGCGCCTCGCAGAAGCGCCATCAGGATGTAGACGGGGTCCACGGAACCGGAACACATGGTCCGGATGGGCCGCACGTTCGGCGGGTACTTCATCCGGCTCGTGCCGGCGAGGTCCGCGGCGGTGGCCGTACACCAGTTGCAGAAGAACCCGACGATCTTCGGTTCGAATTCAGCCATGGTCGCCTCGAAAGAAAGCCTCAGAGGCTCAGAGGACACCGAGGTCAAAAAAACAAGGGATTCCAGATTTCAGATTTACGTTCCTATCTCCAGCGCCGCGTCGATCATCGCCGAGACCTGCCGATGCTTGAAGCCGAGGATCTTCGCGGCGTCGTTGGGACACGCGGTCTGGCACGCGCCGCAACCCTGGCACAGGGCCTCGCGGACGACCGCCACCCCCGACGTCTCGTCGAGGAATCTCGCCTCGAAGGGGCAGGCCTCCACGCACGCCCCGCACCCCGAGCACCGCCGGGCGTCCACCTCGGAAACGACCGGCACCCTCTGCGTGACGGATCCCTTCGACAACAGCGACAGGACCCTGCCGGCCGCCGCGAGCGCCGTCCAGACCGCCTCCCGCGTCGTGCGCGGCGAATGGGCGTGGCCGGCCAGGAACAACCCGTCCTTGACGAAATCGACCGGACGCCACTTCACGTCCGTCTCGTGGAAAAACCCGTCCTCGTCCAGTTCCACGCCGAGCGTGTCCGCCAGGACGAAGGTCTCCGGCGGGCCCCATCCCGAGGAGACGACCAGGTAGTCCGGCCGGATCCGGAGCGAAGCGCCGGCCGCGGGATCGTAGCCCTCCACCGAAAGCCCTTCCCCTTCGGCTCTCACGCCGGGGCGGGAAGGCGGCCCTTCCTCTCCAAGAGGATCGATGCGGATGAAGAGGGCGCCCTTCTCCCGCAGCCGGAGGTAGTCCTCCTCGAAGAACCCGTAGGTCATCACGTCCCGGTGGAACACGTACACTTTCGCCTTCGGGTTCGCGTCGAGCACCGTTTCCAGCGCTGCGAGCGTTTCCACGCAGCAGGCGCGGCCGCACCAGGGGCGCGGGTCGGACCGAAGCCCCGCGCAGAGGATCGCCGCGACCGTCTCCACCGACGCGGGGTCGATCTCCCCCGACGCGATCCGGCGCGCGAAGTCCAGCTGCGTCATCGAGCGCGGGTGTTCCCCGCACAGGTAGGCGCCGGGGTCGACCCGCGTCCCCCCCACCGCGACGATGCCCGCGCCGTGGCGGATCTCCTCGTTCCCCGCGGGGCCGCGGATCCGGCTCTGGAAGTTCCCGGCGGAACCCGCAAGGGAAGCCCATTCGCTCTGGAGGTGGATGGTGACGTTCGGGGCGGCTTCCGCCTTCGCGATCAGGTCCTCGACAAACGCCTTCGCGTCGCCTCTCTCGAAGGTGGGCGGCGGTTCGCGCAGATGCCCGCCGAGGCTGTCCGTCTTCTCGACGAGGTGCACGGGGAACCCCGATTCCGCGAGGGCCACGGCCGCCGTGAGCCCGGCGGGTCCCCCGCCCGCCACCAGGACCTCGCGGCGTACGGAAAACGATTGGGTCGTCTCCGGCCGCTGCAAAAGGAGCCGGCCGAGCGCCATCCGAAGGAGCACCTTCGCCTTCTCGAAGGCCTCCGTCCCCTCGTGGACCCAGACCACGCCCTCCTTCAGGTTCACCGTCTCCACCATCTCGGGGCCCAGTCCCGCCTCGACGGCCGCCTTCCGGAACAGGGCGGCAAACCGGTAGGGAACGCAGGCCCCGAAGAGGATGCGGTCCGCTCCCGCCTCGACCGCCCGCCGGGCGGCTTCTTCCGGCGCTTGGGCCGCGCACAGGACGCGGGAGATCTCCACGTGCGCCACGGAAGGATGCGCCTTCATCGCCTCGCCGAGGGCCTCGAGGTCGAGCGCGTCTCCGATCTCGCCGGCGCACGCGCAGAGGACGACGGCCGCGCGCGCTTCCCGCTCCTCCGCCGGCTTCCCGGCGCCTTCCGCGTCCTCGGCTTGCGCGTCCCCTTCCGCCGGGGCCGGCTCCGGCTCCGGGGCGACGAGGGCCAGGACCCGTGCCGCCGTGGCGGAGGCCTGGGCGATGGTCTCGGGGATGTCCTTGGGCTCGCTCAGCGGGCCGGCGACGAACACGCCCTCGCGCTCCGTGTCCACGGGGGCGAGGGGCGCCGTGGGACAGAACCCGTGCGGGCCGGGTTCGAGTCCCGCGGCCGTCATCAGGTCCTTCGCTCCCGGCGGCGGCCGGAACCCCACCGAGAGGACGGCCATGTCGAAGACCTCCGGCCGGGGCCGTCCCTCCTCGTCGGCCACCGTCAACTCCAGGTTGCCCGTCCCGGGGGTCTCCCGGAGGGCGGGGATGCGCCCCCGCCGGATGCGGACGCCTCTGCGTTTGGCCCCTTCGAGGTAGCGATGGTATCCCTTGCCGAAGGCGCGGACGTCCATGGCGAAGACGTGGACCTCGACATCATCGTCCGCCTCCAGCGCCATGAGGCTTTCCTTGAGGGCGAACATGCAGCAAGCGCCGGAGCAATAGGGGCGCTCGGTATCCCGGGACCCGACGCACTGGAGAAAGGCGATGCGCCGGGGCTTCTTCCCGTCGGAGGGCCGGCGCAGGGCGCCGCCTTCCGGATTCACCTCGCTGAGGAGGCGCTCGAACTCGATGCCGGTGACGACGTTCTTCCAGCGGCCGTGGCCGTACTGTCCGAGGGACGAGGCGGTGAACTCCTCGAAGCCCGCGGTGAGGATGGCGGCGCCGACGGCAAGCGTCTTCTTCTCCGGCTTCACCTCGAGGTTGACGGCGTTCGTCGGGCAGGCCTCCACGCACTTGCCGCAACGCGTGCAGGCATCGAAATCGACGGCGTAGATGTTGGGCACGGCCAGCGGATAGCGGATGTAGATCGCCTTCCGGGTCGAGAGCCCCTCGTTGAACTCGTCGGGGACCTCGACGGGGCAGACGTCGAGGCATCGCCGGCAGGCGATGCAGAGCGCGGCGTCCACGCCGGAGGGGCGGGTCTCCAGGACGGCCTCGAAGTTCCCGGCCTCGCCGGAGAGCCCGGTCAACGCGGTGCCGGGCAGGAGGGTGACGTTCTCGTGATAGATCTCCCGCCGGAGGCAGAACCCCTGGGTGGGCCTTCCGCCGAGGGAGGGGAGGGCCCGGCACATGCCGCAGTGGTTGGTGGGGAACTGCTTTTCCAGCTGGGCGAGGGTGCCCCCGGCGTGGTGTCGGATGTCGAGCAGGTAGACGTGCACGCCGGCCTCGGCGAGGTCGAGGGAGGCCTTGATGCCGGCCACGCCGGCGCCGACGACGAGGACGGAGCGTCCGGCGGGGGCCGGCGTCTTCCGATCCGCGGTTGTCGGGTTCGCTTCGGTCAAGAAAGCCTCGTTCTGTATCGCCGGCTGGAAGCCGGCTTTCCATGCAAGATTCCGGCAACGGTTCGTAGTGAGACACGTAGCGATGGCGGAGTGCTGCAAACCGCGCGCGTCAGCGAAGCAGTGCTCCACCCCTCCACTCCGTTTCGTGGTTCACTACGAACGTCAGCCATTGCCACATCAACCTTTCGAAATCCCGGATCAGTACGTCTTGACGGCGTTGTCGACCATTTCCATGAACTGCCGCGCGGTGAAGTTCCTGTGTCGCATGGCGCCCGAGGGGCAGGCTGCGGCGCAGGCTCCGCACCCCTCGCAGATGGCCACGTTCACGCAGGCCACGCGTTTCTTCTCGTCGATGAAGGGCGCGCCGTAGGCGCAGACGTCCACGCACTTCCCGCAGGCCGAGCAGACCTCCGGGTCCACCTCGGCGATGACGGGATCGTGGAGCAGTTCCTCCCGGGAAAACTGGGAGATCACCTTGCTCGCCGCGCCGGAGGCCGAGTAGACGGCGTGGGAGATGTCCTTGGGCATCTGGCAGGTTCCGGCGATGGTGATGCCGGCGGTGAGGGTCTCCACGGGTCCGAGCTTCATGTGGGCCTCGGAGGCGAAGCCGTGCCCGTCCACGATGATGTTGAGGGTCCGCGCCAGGGTTCTTGCCGTGGGATGCGCCACCACGGCCATCGCCAGCACCACGATGTCCGGCTCGATCTCGAGGGCCTTGCCGGAGAGGGTGTCCACGCCCGTCACCTTCAGCGTCTTTCCGTCGCGAAAGACGCGCCCGATCCTCCCGCGGACGTAGGTGACGCCGTCCTCTTCCGTGGCGGCCTGGTAGAACTCCTCGTACCCCTTCGCCGTGGCGCGCACGTCGATGTAGCTGACGATCGCCGTCGAGCCCGGGACCTTCTGCCGGAAGAGCCGCGCCTGCTTGGCGGTGTACATGCAGCAGATCTTCGAGCAGTAGGGTTTCCGGTGCTGGGGGTTGCGCGATCCGGCGCACTGGACGAAGACGACGGTGCGGGCCTCCCCGCCGTCCGAGGGCCGGAGCACGCGCCCGCCGGTCGGCCCCTCGGGGTCGAGGAGGCGCTCGAACTGCAGGGAATCGAGGACGTCCGGATCCGGTTCCACCTCCCCCAGTTCGTTCTTGTCCATGAGGTCGAAGCCGCTCGCCACCACGATGGCGCCGACGTCCTCCTCGACGATCTCGTCCTCGCCGTCGAAGCGAATGGCGTTCTTCGGGCAGGCGTCCGCGCAGGCGGAACACGCCTCCCCCGTGAAGCGGAGGCAGGCTTGCCGGTCGATGACGGGCCGCGCGGGAAAGGCGCGGGCGTGGTTCCGGTAGATCGCCTTGCGCTCGGAAAGCCCGCGGTCGAAGGCCGAGGGGAGGGAGACGGGACAGGCGTCCGCGCACTTCATGCAACCGTCGCAGGCCTCCGGGTCGACGGAGGTCGCCTTGCGGCGGATGCGGGCCTCGAAGTTGCCCACGAATCCGTCCACGTCCTCGATCCCGGCGTAGGTGTAGAGCCGGATGTCCCGGTGCCGCGCGATGCGGTCGAACCAGGGGGCCAGGAAGCAGGCGGGCCGCTGGAAGTGGGGAAAGGTGAGCCCCAGTTGCATGGCGTGCCCGCCCAGCGAGGGCTCGCGCTCGACCAGCACGACCGGAAACCCGGCGTCGGCGATGTCGAGCGCGGCCTGCATGCCGGCCACGCCGGCGCCGATGACCAGGACGCGCTTGGTGAGCGGCACCACGGAGGGGGTGAGTTCCTCGTTGCGCCGGACCTTCTCCACGATGCCGCGGATGATGTTCAGGGCTTTCCGCGTGGCGGTCTCCATCTGGCCGGGATGGGGCCAGGAACACTGCTCGCGGATGTTGGCCACCTCGCACATGTAGGGATTCAGGCCCTCCTTGGCCACGAGCCGGCGGAACGTGTTCTGGTGAAGGCTCGGCGAGCAGTTGGACATCACGACGGCATCGAGATGCTTCTCGTGGATGGCCTTGCGGACGATCTCCTGCCCCGGGTCCGAACACATGTACATGTAATCCTCGGCGTGGACGACGCCGGGGTACGTGCGGATCTCCTGCACCACCTTCTTCACGTCCACGGACGCGGCGATGTTCTTCCCGCAATGACAGACGAAAACGCCTATGCGCTTCATGGTTTTCCAGAACTCACCGTTTGGGCCGCCGGTTCCGGCTCGCGTTTCCTGCGCCCCTTGCCGAGAAGCGCCAGCACCCGCCCCGCCGTTCCGGAGGCGTGGGCCACGCACTCGGGGATGTCCTTCGGCCCCTGGCACGTTCCGGCGAGGAAAAGGCCCTCGCGGGAGGAATCGAGGGGCATCATCTTGCCGTGGAGCTCCCGCATGAAACCGTCGGCGTCGGTCTCCACGCCGAACCGCTTCGCGTCCCGGACGCCTTCCGGCCGGGGAATCATCGCCGTGGCCAGGACCACGAGATCCGCCCGGATCTCCACCGCGCGGTCCGCCAGCGTGTCCACCCCCTTGACGACCAGCTGATCCCCGTCACGGTAGATGCGGGAGACGCGTCCACGGATGAAATGGATCCCTTCCTCTTCCTGGCCCCGCTGGTAGAACTCCTCGTAGAGCTTCCCGTCGCACCGGATGTCCATGTAGAACATATGGGCCTGCCCGTCGTGGACCGCGTGCCGGTACAGCATGCCCATCTTGATCTGGTACATGCAGCAGACCCGCGAGCAGTACGCCTTGTGCTGCGCCGGGTCCCGGGATCCCACGCACGTGAGAAGGACGACCTCCTTGGGCACCCGTCCGTCGGAGGGGCGGAACACCTGGCCGTCCGTGGGACCGGAGGGGCACAGGATCCGCTCGAACTGCATCCCGTCGATGATGTCGGGATCGGGATCGTATTCCTGGATGCGGAGGGGATCGTACAGCTCGTACCCTGTGGCCATCACCACCGCCCCCACCTCCACCTCCTCGATCCGGTCGCGTAGATCGTGGTTCACGGCCTGGGCCTCGCACGCCTTCACGCATTCCATGCACTCGCAGCACCCGCCGCAGGACAGGCAACGGGAGGCCTCGGCCACGGCCGCCTCCTCGTCCAGCCCCCCCTCCACCTCCTCGAAGGTGCGCCGTCGTTCCACGGCCGGACGCGCCGGCAAGGGCGGGCGCCGGCCCAAACGCGCGTGCCGCGTGTCCGGCGTCTCGACGACGGGGGGCCTGGGCGGGTCCCGGTCCTCGGCCAGGTCGCGTCCCTCCAGAAGCCGCCGGATCGATTCGGCGGCCCGGCGTCCGCCCGCGACGGCCCCGACCACCGTGTCCGGACCGGTCACCGCGTCCCCGGCCGCGAACACGCCCTCCAGCGACGTGGCCAGCGTGGTCTCGTCCGCCTCCAGGGTGGACCAGCGCGTCACGGCGGTCTCGCCGTCCGCCTCCAGCCCGCGCAGATCGGGCCCCTGGCTGACGGCGGGAAGAACCGTATCGACGGAAAGGACCTCCTCGGATCCCGGCACGGGGACGGGCCGTCTCCGGCCCGAGGCATCGGGCTCTCCCAGCCGGTTCTTCTGGATCTCCAGACCCGTCACGCGGCTTCCCTCCCCCTTCACCGAGACGGGGCTGGCCAGAAGGCGGATGCGCACGCCTTCCTCCTCGGCCGCTTCGATCTCCTCGGGGCTCGCGGGCATCTCGGCCCGCGACCGGCGGTACACGAGTGTGACCTCCTCGGCGCCGAGGCGGAGCGCGCACCGGGCCGCGTCGATGGCCGTGTTGCCTCCGCCGATGACGGCGACCCGGTTGCCGATGTCCGGTTTCCCGCCCCGGTTCACCGCGACGAGAAAATCCACCCCGAGCATGACGCCCCCGAGGTCCTCGCCCGGGACCCGAAGCGGAACGCCCTTCCACGCCCCCACCGCCAGCAGCACGGCGTCGTGTCCGGATCGCAGGTCGTCGAAGGCGACGTCCTTTCCGATCCGCGTGTTCAACCGGAACGTGACGCCCATCGCCTCGAGAAGATCCCGGGTCTCCTTTTCGAGCACGTCGCGCGGCAGTCGGTAGTCCGGAATGCCGAAGGCCATCATGCCGCCGATCCGATCGTTGGCCTCGAACACGGTCACGGCGTGCCCGCAGCACCGGAGGTCGTGGGCGGCCGCGAGGCCCGCCGGTCCGGATCCCACGACGGCCACCTTCTTCCCCGTATCGGGGGCCCGCTCGGGAACGGGAACCGGTCCCTCGTCGCGGTCCGCGATGAACCGCTTGAGGGCGCAGATGCGGACGGGCTCGTCCACCGTTCCCCGCAGGCAGGCGGTCTCGCAAGGGTGCGGGCAGACGCGGCCGAGGATGCCGGGAAAAAGCACGCCCTCGCGGGCGATCTCGAGCGCGCGCTCGAACTTGCCGGCCTTGATGAGCGAGACGTAGGCGTGGGCGTTCAGACCGGCGGGGCAGGCGGCCCGGCAGGGGGAGAGGCCGCGCTTTTCGATGGCGAACTTGTTGGGCACGGCCTGGGCGAAGGGGCGATACGCCGCGTTCTGGGTGGCGACCCCGCGATCCCAGTCGGAATAGAGATCCACGGGGCAGGCCTTGGCGCACTCGCCGCATCCCGTGCACTTGTCCCAGTCGATGTAGGGGGTCTTGTGCCGGATCCGGACCTTGAAACGTCCCGCCTCCCCTTCGATGGAATCGACCTCGCAGTACGCGCGGAGCTTCACGTTGGGGTGCTGGGCCACCTCGACCATCTTGGGCGTCATGATGCACTGGGGGCAGTCGAGCGTGGGGAAGACCTCGGAGAGCTGAAGCATGTGGCCGCCGATGCTGGTGTCCTTCTCGACCAGGAAGACCTCGCATCCGCCGTAGGCGATGTCGAGCGAGGCCTGGATCCCCGCGACGCCCCCCCCGATGACCAGGGCCCGCGGCACCACGTCCCCGGACGGCTTTTCCGTCGCGCCGGCGAGCCGGTCGAGGGTTTCCTGCAGGATTCCGGCGAGCTCACCCTCCGCGCCCGTGTCCACCACGGCGACCTTGTGAGGCGGAACGCCCTGGAAGGAGAGAAGGGAGCGGAAGGTGGATTCATGGACGGCGGGTTCGCAGGCGGCGAGAACGGCCCCGTCGATGTCCCGGCCCCCGATGGCGTCGCGAATCACGCCCGCGAAAGGCCTTGCGCAGAGATCTTCCACGATCTCGGCGAAAGCCACGCGGCCGTCCTTCGCGGCTTCCGAGGCCAGGGCCTCCGGATCCGGCGGGGTCGTTGGCCGGGCGTCGCACTGGCAGATGAACACCCCGAATCTAGACATGTTCCTATCCACAGTACCGGTGAATCATCCGGCGGGCCCGGTCCGGGAAGGCGCCGGCCATTCCGTCACGGGCCCGGCTCATGCTTCCACGAGGGTTTCGGAATCGGTTTCCACATCGAAGCCCGCTTCCTGCAGAACAGGCCGCGGGTCCACCGCCATGGCCTCCAGTCCCAGGGATGCGGGCGGCGCGCCCAGCGCCCATCCGAGCAGCTGGGTGAAATAGAGGACCGGCATCCGGGGGAGGGACGGTTCGATCCGCCTGGATGCCTCCTGGCGCGTATCCAGGTTGTAGACGCAAAGGGGACAGCTGGCCGCCAGCATGCGGGCGCCCCGGCGGTGGGCCGTCCCGAGAACGCGTCCCGAGTAGACGGACGCGATGTCGGGATCCCCCACGGCGTGATAGGCGCCGCAGCATTCCGTGGCGCAGGGAGATTCCACGGCCTCGGCGCCGATCGCCTTCAAGAGATCCGAGAGGACGGTGGGCCTCTCCATGTCGTCCAGACCGAGTTCGCCGGGCCGCACCAGCGTGCAGCCGTAGTAGGGACTCACGGCCAGCCCTTGCAAGGGCCTCGTCACGGCTTTGTGGATCTCGTCGAATCCCACATCGTCCCGGAGGACTTCCAGAAAATGGCGGACGGGGAGATCCCCCGCATAGGGCTCGTAGTCGTCCAGGAACTCGTTGAGGCGGCGTCGCGCCCCCTCGTCCTCCTGGAGAAACAGGTTGGTCCGCTTGAGCGTGTTGTAGCAGATGGCGCAGAGCGTCACGACGGATTGGGCGCCCTGCTCGCGGGCGCGAAGAAGATTCCGCAAAGGCGCGACCTTGTGGATCAGCCCGTCCTGGGAGAGGCCGTGAACGGTTCCGCAGCAGTTCCAGAGCTCCATCTCCTTCAGTTCGATCTCCAGGGCTTCGGCGACGGCGAAGGTGGACCGCTCGAAGGGTTCTCCGAAACGCTTCAGGGAACATCCGGGGTAGTAGGTATAACTCTTTTTCTGCGCCACCTCGCGTGTCCCTCCCGAGTGATGGTCAGGATGTCGTTTTCTTGAAGCTCGCGACGAGGGCGATGGGCGGGGCATCCTTGAGCGTCTTGGCCGGAAGCGCCTCGATCTCGATGCGGTCCTCGCGGGCCCGAAGCGCGATCTGCCGGATCCCCTCCATGACACGGGCCACCTCGATCCCGCGAGGACACCGTACGGAGCAGATTTCGCAAGAGGCGCAAACCCAAGGGGTGTCGGAGGAAAGGGCTTCGTCGACCAGCCCCATCTGCAGATCGCGGATGATCCGGTGAGGGAGGAGATCCATGATGAACGCGGAAGGGCAACCGGCGGAACACTTGCCGCACTGGTAGCAGGCGTTCAGGTCCTGCCCGGAGATCTCCTCCACCTTGGCGCGACGGGGGTCGTTCAAGCGGGTCCGGGATATCGAGATCTGCACCGTTCTCTCCTGTGCTGGTGGATGCCGCACCCAGCTCTTTTCGATCGCATCCCCCGAAAAGAAGGCGCGATTGTAGCACCCTCCATCGAGAGGTCAACCGGATTCTGGATGCCGGTTTTCCGGCTCCTTTCGACGCGTCTCATTTAATGTCTATTGTACAACTTTACTTTATTGCCGCAAGGCGAAGGGCGCGCGGCCGCCGGCCGGGCGCCACGGATGCATCCGTCCGGAACGCCTGATACAATCGTCGCATGACAAGTGCTCGTCTTCCCATCCTGGGCATTTTCCTTGCGGCCCTTCTTTTCGGGGGCTCCGGTCCGCTTTTCGGGGAAGACGAGGCGACGGCGCCGGTTCTCGGCCCTGCCCGGACGGACGAGCTTCTCTCGCTGTCTTTCCGTGTTCCCGAGGGCATCGATCCGGGGACTGCGAAGCGGCTCGATGTCTTCGGAAGCGCGATGCTGGCCTTCTTCTTTTGCGTGGAGGAAGCGGATCCGGTCCACGTGAAGATCGAGTCCTATCCCACGCTGGGGGATCTGAAGGCGATCGTGCGCCGCCGCCTGTCCGGAAGCGGGGAGGAAAGCCCCGTACCCATCGAGAAGAGCGCCTTCGAGGGCGGCGGTTTCGACGAGGGGGTTCGTCTCGACCTGCATTCGGAGGCGCATTGCGATGTGGAGCTCTACCTGAGGCGTTTTCGCCAGGTTCTGGTGTTGACGTTTCGTTATGCGCCGTCGGACCGGGAGGCCTACACGGGCACGGTGGAGGCGATGATCGGGAGTCTGCAGACGACAGCGTCGTCACCGCGGGGCCTCCCCCATCCGGAGGGGTGGCGCGTGGAGACCACGGAGAGCTTCGAGATCGCGACGAACGCCGAGCCCGAGGTTTCCGAGGAAGCGGGGAATCTCCTGGAGGCTTCGCTGAAGGAGATGAGGCGCGTGTTCCCGGAAGCGGGTCGTCCGTCGTACCGCTACGTTGCCCGTTTTTTCGGCGACGCGGAGAGTTTCTCGGCGTTCAAGAAGGAGAGCAACGTTTCGGCGTCCCTTCCGGCGGTGTTCTTCGAGGAGGCGAGGGCGGTGGTGTTCGGGGTGCTTCCGTTCGGCAAGCAGTCGCGCCGCTTCAGCCGCGCGGAGATCGACATCCTGGAGACGACGCGTTGCGTGTTCCGCCAGTTCATCCTCCAGGGAACGGGGGCGTTGCCGGAGGCCTGGTTCACGGAAGGCGCGGCGCTCTACTTCGGTCTGGGTCTGGGTCCCGCGCTGGATTTTTCCGACGGTCGCGTGGAATGGGAGGCGGCGCTGGGCATCGAGGAAGCGCTGACGTCCCGGGAGGCGCCGGCGCCTTCGGACCTCTTCGAGCGGGAGCGCCTGGAAGAGGGCGACAAGATCCATGCGGTCAGCTGGGTGGTCTTCTTCGAGCGCGGCCCCGGCCAGAAGCGCAAGGATCACCTGCAGGCCTACCTCAACGCCTTCGCCGAGAGCTGGGACGGGAAGAAGGCGCGGGAGAAAGCGTTCGCGAAGGTCGATTTCAAGCGCCTCCGGCGAACGCACGCCCGGTGGTTCCTCTACAAGGCGATGCGGGCGAAGCGGGGGCGGTGAGGGGTATTGGTCATTAGTCATGGGTCATGGGTCGCGGGCGCGGGCGCGGGATGTATCCCCGAGAGGCCTCGCGCTTCCGTCTTCCGGGGAAGGAGTCATCGAAGCCGGACCTTCAGGGTCTCGACCAACCCTCCGACCTTCTCGCGCAGTCTCGAGGCCTGTCTCTGTCGTCCCGGGAGGAGAGCCGCCAGGGCTTCGGGGTGGGAGAGGTTCTCGAGTGCATGCCGGATACGCGACTTCACGACGTCCCACACCTCCGGCGTGACGCGGTCCTGCGCCGCGGCTTCTTCCAGGAACGGGAGGCAGTCCACCAGCGCCTTCATCCCCACCAGCACGGCGTTCACGGGACGCGGCCTCGAGGGGGCGGCGTCGTAGGGAAGCTCCCGGTCCTTCTCGGGAAGGTGCGGGACCCATCTCTCCCACGCCCGGATCTCGAAGGCCACCAGCCCGGCCTCCGCTTCCGTGATCCTCTTCTCTGCGACCAAGGTGTCGAGACCCCGGCGGGCCCGGACCAGGCGCTCGAGCAGGCGGATTTTTTCTTCGGTCGTCGGTCGATGCCACCCTCCGTACCGCCCACGCAGGCCCTGCACCCGCCTCAACGCGAGGTCCACGCTCTGCCAGGCGGGGTGGCCGGCCAGCGAGCGGGGACGCGCGCCGTCGGGGGCCTTCGAGGCGGCTTCGATCCTGTCGAGCAGGACCTCGATCCTCTCCCGGAACGTGACCGCCTCCTTCTCTCTCGCCTTGAGCAGCGGTTTCATCGCCTTCTTGACGCATCCGAGGATCTTGCCGAGGGCTTCCGCGTTGACGGCGCCCTGGCCCGCGAGCTTCTGCAGGAGGTGGAGCCGCTCCTGGAAGTACTCCACGCTCGGATCCCAGGGATGCTCAGGGGCGGGCGCCGGGTTGACGCTGGGATTCACCCGATCCGACACGCGTAAGTACCAGCTTCTCGTGACCAGATCGTCCAGCTCCTCGAGAAGGTATCCGGCCTCCGCGGGGGTCAACAGACCCGCCTTCTCCAGTTCGTACAGAAATCCCCCCCCGGCTCGCAGTCTCTGAACGAGATCGCTTTTCTCCTTCGTGGTGAAGGGCCACCGGACGTAGCGATCCGAGGTCAAGCGCGCCGCTTCCGACCAGGCTGCATCCAGCCGTTTCCAGGCGGGATGCTCTCTCAAGGCCTCGTCGCGCGGCATCCGGTCCCTTTCGCCCCCCTCGCCGACGGTCCGAGGAAAACGCCCGATCAACACGCCGTAGAGGTCCCCTTCGACGATCGACGCCTGCGCCGCTTCCCCAGCCGCGCTCTCATCGCTCTTTCGGCCGGGCTCCGCGCGGGCTTCCCGCCCCTCCGGGAGGGCAAGCAATCCTGCCAGGCCCAGCAGGGCGATCCACACGGACAGCCGCTTCCCCTTCCAGCGGGGGCTCTTCGATGCTGCGAGACGCACCTCGACGCCGCGGAGGATCGAGGTCACGACGGCGAAACAATCCTGGAGCATTCTGAAATCCTCAACCCTGATCCATGAAATCATGCGCAACACGCTACGAGTCTACCACGAATGCGCCGGGCGGATTGACGGCTCGAAGCCGAAGGAGTAGGGTGATTTGATGCTTTTGCCCTCTTTCGAGATCCTGGAACCGGAAACGCTCGACGCGCTTCACGAGATCCTCCGCGGTCAAGAGCCCGGAACGCGGATCCTCGCCGGGGGGACCGACCTCCTTCCCGATCTGAAGCGGGAATACGATCGCCGGAACCGCTTCCCCTCGGGCCCCGCCTTTCGTCCCGGGCCTTTTCCGGAGATCCTGGTCTCCCTCGCGCGAATTCCCGGCCTCGGGACCTGCGAGGTCTCGCCCGATGGAAACGCCGTCTTCGGACCCCTGGTCACGATGGCGGAACTGTCCGCGTCCCCGGAGATCGAGGGGTTTCTCGGGGCCCTGTCCGACGGCGCCGGTTCCGTGGGATCCCCGCAGGTCCGCAACCGGGCGACCTTCGGCGGCAACCTCTGCAACGCGCGCCCCTGCGCGGACACGGCGCCGGCGACCGTCGCCCTGGAAGGGGTTCTGGAACTCGAATCCGCCTCGGGAAAACGCCGGGCGGTGAAGGCGGAATCCTTCTTCACGGGGCCGGGAAGCACGGTGCTGGAGCCGGGGGAAATCCTGACGGCGGTCCGCTTTCGCGCGCCCGAGCACCCCGTTGGAAGCGCGTACGTCAAGCTGGGAACGAGAAAGGCCTACGAGATCACGCTCGTCTCCGCCGCGGCCGCGCTCTGGCTCTCCAAGGGGCGAATCGAGAAGGCGCGCATCGTGCTGGGATCGGTGGCGCCGGTTCCCCTTCTCGCGACGGAAGCGTCCGGCTTCCTGGAAGGCAAGACGCTCGAGGATTCCGTTCTGCGTCGAGCGGCGCAGCGGGCCGCAGGAGAAGCGCGCCCGATCGACGACTTCCGCGGATCGGCGGCGTACCGGAAAGAGATGGCGGAAGTACTAGCGTTCCGTGCCCTGCTTAAAGCCTGGAGGCGATCGCAGGAGAGTGGAACCCCGGAACAGACAAGGGAACGCATGACCCAATGACCCTATGGCCATATGCACATATGGCCATATGTGCATAGGTTCACAAGTTCATGGAATGGCGCGCATTGGAAAAAAGACTGATACGGTTGCATGTGAACGGGCGGGAGCGTGAAGCGGCCGTCTTCCCCAACCGGACGCTTCTGGAGGTCCTGCGGGACGATCTCGGCCTGACCGGCGCCAAGGAGGGATGCGGCCTGGGAGAATGCGGAAGCTGCACCGTGCTGGTGGACGGCAAGCCGCAGAACGCCTGCCTGATCCTGGCAGTGCAGGCGGCCGGCTCCGAGATCGAGACGATCGAGGGCGTGGCCGAGGGCAACCGGCTCCACCCCGTGCAGGAGGCCTTCATCGAGGGCGGGGCGATCCAGTGCGGATTCTGCACGCCGGGCATGATCCTGACGGCGAAGCATTTCCTGGCCGACCATCCCGATCCCACGGAAGAAGAGGTTCGCCGCGCGATCTCGGGGAACCTGTGCCGCTGCACGGGCTACCAGAAGATCGTGGAGGCGGTGCTTGCGGCGGCGAAGGCGATGCGAGGGGGAGGGCCGTTGAGTCGTTGAGTCGTTGTGGATCTAGGATCGCGGGCAAAGGGATTGTAGATATTCGCAGACCCCCCATTACATTTTCCTGTGCAAGGCGCGACGGCGGGCAGATTTCAGCGGAGGTTTTCCAGAATGGCGACGTCCTCGAGGTCCACCTTTCGTCCGGCCGCTTTTTTCGACCGTATGAGATCTTCCTTCGAGACGAGAAGGATCGTCTCGCCCTCGTACGGGACTTCCACCTTGTTTTTCCAGGCGTCCTCGAAGCGGATCCCGGGTGTTTGGATCTGGACGTCGATTCTGAGGATGTCCTTGAAGACGCTGATTTCATGCTCGAGCAGGGAATCGGGATCGGTGAGTTCCGCGGTCACGATGCCGGCTTCCCGCAGGGCCTTCAGGAGCCGCTCGGCGTTGTCCGGCGTCGGTTCGATGAGGAGATCGAGGTCGAACGTGGCTCGCGGCACGCCGTGCAACGCCGCCGCGATCCCCCCGATGACGAGGTAGCGGACGTCATGGGCGTTCAAGGATCTGAATACGGGCTGAAGCTTGTCGAGCATCTTTCCGATCGGCGAGATGCGGATTCACGGCGAGAATCATGTTGACGAATTCGCAGAACACTTCGATGCGGCGTTCCATGGTGAGGGCCGCGAACCAGCGGGCCTTTTCCAGGCTGGTTTCCTGGTTTCGATCGTGCGAGATGTCCTTTTTGTCCATGCTCCTTCCCTCGGAAGGGACATCTTCTTCCTTTTCATTATACCTCCCCGACGCGAACCCTTCGAGGCTTCCATGAATCCCTACCGCGTACTCAACACCCGGGCACGGCGCCTGGACGCCGCCGACAAGGCCTGCGGGCGCGCGATCTACACCGACGACATGAAGATGCCGGGAATGCTCCACGCCGCGATCCTCCAGTCGCCCCACGCCCACGCGAAGATCCTGCGCCTCGACGCGTCGAAGGCCGCGGCCCTGCCCGGCGTGGCCGACGTGGTCACGGCGAAGGAGGCCGGCGCGATCCCCTTCGGGGTGAGCCCCGCCCGCTACGACGAGACCGTGTTCGCCTCCGGGAAGGTCCGCTACGTCGGGGACGAGATCGCGGCCGTCGCGGCCGAGGACGAGCGGACCGCGCTGGAAGCCCTTTCCCGGATCGAGGTGGACTACGAGGAACTTCCCGCCGTCCTCGATCCGGTGGAGGCGATGAAGGATGGCGCGCCGCAGCTCCACGAGAAGTATGCGCGGAATATCGCGGCCGAGGTCCACCAGGCGTTCGGGGACGTGGAGAAGGCGAGAAAGGAGGCCGAGGTCACCGTCTCGGGCAAGCTCTCCAACCAGATGCAGAACGGCGGGTTCCTGGAAACGCAATGCTGCATGGCGCGGTTCGACGAGCGGGGATTCCTGACGCTGTGGAGTTCGACCCAGGTCCCGCACTACGTCCAGCGGATCCTGTCCATGGTCCTGAAGGTGCCGGTGGGAAAGGTCCGGGTGGTGAAACCCGCGGTGGGAGGCGGTTTCGGCCCGAAGGCCTCCTGCGGGACGCACGAGATCGCAGCGTGCCTTCTCGCGATGCGGACGGGACGTCCCGTGAAGGTGCGGCTGACGCGGGAGCAGGCGTTTCTCCACGCGCGGGGGCGCCACCGCTTCCTGCACGAGATGGAACTGGGTGCGAAGCGCGACGGGACGCTCGTCTACCTCGATCACGACAACATCATGGACGGGGGCGCCTACACGAGTTTCGGCATCGCGACGGTCTACTACGCGGGATCGCTTCTGGGCGGCCCGTACCGCCTTCCGTGCATGACCTACGACGGGTACCGCACGGTGACGAACAAGCCGGCGTGCGGGGCCCAGCGAGGCCACGGGGGCGTCGTGGCGAGAGCGCTGTTCGAGTCCCTGATGGACGATCTCGCCGACGCGCTCGGGATGGACCCGATCTCGCTGAGGCTCAAGAACGTGATGGAAGCGGGCGAGGTCACCTGCAACGAGCTGAACATGAGCAGCCTGGGCATGCGCGAATGCCTGGAGGCGGTGCGGGACGGATCGGGCTGGGAAACGAAACGCGGGGACGCCGGGCGCCGGCAAGGCATCGGTGCCGCCTCGGGCTTCTTCGTCTCGGGGGCGGGCTATCCCATCTACCGCTCGGACACGCCGCACTGCACCGTGCTGGTGAAGATCCCCGAGGTGGGGGGCGCCGTCCACGTCCTCTCGGGCGCTGCGGACATCGGCCAGGGGTGCGACACCGTGATGGGCATGATCGCGGCCGAGGTGCTGGGCGTGCCGCTGTCGGACGTCAAGGTGCTCTCGGGCGACACGGACCTCGCGCTGGACTTCGGCGCCTACTCCTCGCGGACGACGCTCATGACGGGACACGCGACGAAGGAGGCGGCGGAAGACGTGAAACGCCAGCTGCTGGAAGCCGTCGCGGAGCGGCTCGGCGTCGATGCCGGAGTGCTGGTGCTCGAGGACGGCCGGGTCCGCGCGCCGGCCGGCGGGGTGGACTTCTCGCCGCTCCGGGAGACCTACGCCCGGGAACATCGCGGCTTCACGGATCTGCCGGACGGCGAAGGGCTGACGTTCAAGGAAGCCTCGCGGATCGCCTTCCTCGAAAAGGGGGCGATCGTCGGGCGCGGCAAGTACAAGCCGCCCCCGCTCGGCGGGTCCTACAAGGGCGCGGCGGTGGGCACGTCGCCGGCGTACGGGTGCTCGGCCCAGGTCGCGGAGCTCTCCGTGGACGAGGAGACGGGGCAGGTCACGCTGCACCGCATCACGGGCGCCCACGACTGCGGGTTCGCCATCAACCGCACGCAGGTCGAGGGGCAGATGCAGGGAAACATGTCGATGGGGATCGGGGAGGCGCTGCTCGAGGAGGTGAAGTTCGACGAGGCCGGTCGGGTAACCAACCCGAACTTCGCCGAGTACAAGCTGGCCACGGCCGCGGATTCTCCCGAGATGCGCTGCCTCATCGTGGAGAGCCTGGAGCCCAACGGTCCTTTCGGCGCGAAGGAGGTGGGCGAGGGGGGGATCATGCCGACCATTCCCGCCATCCTCAACGCGTTCCACGACGCCACGGGCGTGAGGGCGGAGGAGATCCCGCTGACGCCGGAGCGTGTGAAGCGGGCGCTGGGAGCGGGGAAGAGGAATCAGAGGCCTCATAGATGCTAGAGGGGACGCCCCCCCAAAAGCCTCTGTGCTCTCTGTGTTCTCTGCGCCCTCTGTGTTGAAGACTCGCCGTTTTGGGCTGTTTGTCCGTCAAGGAGGAAGAGATGAATGTGCCGGAACCGCCGGACACGGGGAAGGAGGCGCCGATCTCCGAGGAGACGCGATCCCTTCTCGCGTGGGACGCGTACCCCCGTTCCGCGAAGTACGACCCCGCGTGGGTGCTCGGCAACGAGATGGGGCCGAACGTGCTCTGGCTCACCGAGGCGCTGGCCGGGGTGATGGACCTGAAGCCCGGCATGCGCGTTCTGGATCTCGGGTGCGGTCGGGGGATGAGCTCCGTCTTCCTCGCGAAGGAGTTCGGCGTCCAGGTCTTCGCGGCGGATCTCTGGATCTCGCCCACGGACAATTTCGTACGTTTCGAAAAGGCGGGACTTTCGGACCGCGTCTTCCCCATCCAGGTCGAGGCCCACAGCCTCCCCTTCGCCAGGTCGTATTTCGACGCGGCCCTCTCGATGGACGCGTACCACTACTTCGGGACCGACGACCTCTACCTGAAGTACTTTGCAGGCTTCCTCAAGGAAGGAGCGCAGGTCGGCATCGTGGTGCCGGGCCTCGCGAAGGACTTCGAGGGTCCCGTCCCCGGACACCTGACCCGCCGTCAGGAAAACGGAAGCGTGTTCTGGGACCCGAAGGAGTGTTTCAGCTTCCACACGGCCTCGTGGTGGAAGCGCCACTGGGAGGTGACGGGGTTGATCGACGTCGAACGGGCGGAGCGGCTTCCCGGCGGGTGGGAGCTGTGGCTCCGCTGGGAGAAGGCCCGGCAGGGACGCGGCTCGACGGGGTTTCCCAGCGAAGCGGAAACGCTGGAAGCGGACGGGGGGAGGTACCTCGGATTCGTGCGGATGACGGGGCGGAAGAGGTGAAGGGGAAAGGGGATTCTAGGGAATGGGATTGAGGAACGGAGGGATTTACAAGACTTTTCGGCTCGGGAGGACCCTCGCCCTCCAAGGC
>CAZDSO010000053.1:0-25159 GCA_964508045.1 uncultured Planctomycetia bacterium
CCCGGCGTCAACCTGCGCGCCGACCTGGGTCTCGTCTTCTCGGAAACGGGGATCGAGCCCGTCCACGCCAGCGGCACCAAGACGCCCGTGGACCGGACGGAAGCCCGGCACGAGGCCGAGTACACCTTTTCCTCTCTCGCCGTCCCGCTGGACCTCTCCCTGGAGCTCCACCCCTATTTCCGCGTCACCGGCCGCGCCGGCTACCTCGCCTCCTGGCTCTCCGCCGAGTGGTGGGCGGACAGCGTCTTCGTCGCCCCGGGGGATCCGAACGAGCAGGCCGAGACGGCGCGCCTCGAGCCGGGATTCCTCCTCGGCATCGGCGCCGAGGGGATCTATCCGCTGGAGACCTTCCGATTCCGCATCGGTTACTTCCTCGACTGGGGCCGGGCCGCGCTGGACGACCAGCGCTTCTTCCAGACCAGCGTCGCCGGGGACTACACCTTCCTCGCGCACCGATTCACGGGCTCCGTGGGAACCCGCTTCCGCTTCCTCACGCCCTATCTCGGGGTGGGCGGGCTGCTCTCCTTCGTGAACATGGAACTGCACGAGAAACTGCCCGCCGGCTCCAGCGCCACCGCCGGATCCTGGCACCTGCGTTACCGCGAGGCGCTCGCCTTCTTCCTGATCGTGGGCGTGGACGCCGAGGTGGGAGAAGGCGTGGCCGGGTTGAGGTTTCGGTTCCTCGGCGAGTGGGGGGTGGAATTCTCCCTCGGGGTGAGACTCTGACCCGCGCGGCGATTCACTCCTCTTTGGCACCGGGTGCATGGACGCACCGGAAACCCCGGTAAAGCCGTCGGTCGCCCGGGAAAGCGGCGTTTCCCTCCCAGACCTTCCGGTACGGCTTGTCCATCGAGAAGTGCCCTCCACGGACCGGATGCCGGAAGTCCGTATCCTGCAAGAGGTCGTGCCTCGCAAGGAGTTCATTTTCCGTCAATCTCCCGCCGTTCCCGGCGTCATAATCGAGGCACCACTCCGCGACGTTTCCCGCCATGTCCAGCGCCCCGCATGGACTCTCGTCCAGTTTCCACGTGCCGGCTTTTCCAGGGTGTTTCGCCCCCATGCCGGACCGGTCGGAGGGGAAAAGCCCGGGGATGTCGTTTCCCCAGGGATAGGTCCTCTTCTCCTTGCCTTTCGACCAGCCCGCGGCCTTCTCCCATTGCGCTTCCGTGGGCAAGGACTTGCCGGCCCACTTGGCGAAGGCGAAGGCATCCCACCACGTGAGGCCGACAACCGGCTGGTCATTGCCGTTCCACGATTCGTGGGTGCTCACATCGAAACCGCCGTTCACTCCCATGCTCGGAAGGCGGTCCCTCGGATTTTTCACCCTCGAGGCGGGCTCGAGCGGATGGCAGAACATCTCCAGATCGGCCGTGGCGTAGAAAAGGCGGTACTGGCCCCACGTCACCTCCGTCTTGTCCATCCAGAAGGACGCAACGTTTTCCGCCTTCCGGCCCTCCTCTCCCGGGGGGCCCAGGCGGAACGGGCCGCCCGGAACACGCACCATCCTCGTTATCCTCGTCTCGAGGATCGCCTTGCCGGTTCCGTTCTGGATCTCGAAGACCGCTTCGTTTTTGCCGATCACCTTGAAAGTCCGCCGCGCCGCGATCTCGTCCCACAGGGCCTTTTCTCTTTCGACCCCGGCTTCCCACAGGGATTGACCGATATCCGCGAAGGGAGGGTGCTCCAGCGCCTCCCCGCAGAGCGCCTGGGCTTTCGCGATGGAAGAGACGAAGCGGCACTTCCACCGAAGGTCCTGCAGCGCCTCGTCCACCAGCGTCGCCGCGTCCACCAGACGCATCGTGATCTCCTGCCGGCCCTCGTTCCCCGCCGCGTCCCGGGCCCGGACCGCGAACGTCCGCTTCCCCGGGGCGGGACGCTCCAGGACGAATGTGACTTCGGCGGACGCGGTCGGAGGCTCCGTCTCCAGGCTCCCGAGAGACGCCCGCGTCACGGCTTCCGAGAAGACCAGGGGGACCGTCGCCCTGCCGTTTTCGATGTGCACGTTCTTCGGGAAAAAGGTGACCGCAGGCTCGGTCGTATCCCGCAGTACCGTCAGGCCAGCCGTCCCCACGTTGCCCGCGCGGTCCCGGACCTTCAGGTGGAAACCGTTGGCCCCTTCCTCGTCCAGCGGAAGGGTCAGGGCGAAGGACTTCCCGGAGGCGCCCGCTTCCGACCCGTTCACCGTGAGAGACGCCGGAGCGGGGTATTCGTCTTCGATCCTACCTTCGAGACCGAAGCGCCGCCCGTTCGTGAGGACCGGGCTCCGCACATCGAGGACGATTTTCGGCGCCGTCGTGTCCCGGATCACCTCCAGGACGGCCTCGCCCTCGTTGCCCGCCCGGTCCGTCGCCCGGAAACGGATCCGCCGCGAGCCCTCGCGGCGCAGGCGGACGGTCTGCGAGAAGTCCCCGGATTCGGAGACGAGGATCGCGCGGTCGTCCAGGCGGACGCAGGAGAGATCGAGCGTCGGATCCTCCACCCTGCCTTCCACGACCGCCTCGGCGCGGTTCGTGAAGAGCGGCGAGGGCGCGGCGAATACGAAGCGCGGCGGCGTCCGGTCCACCACGACCGGAATGACGAGATCCCGTTTCCGGTCGCCGAGGACGGCGGACACGCGGATCTCCCTTTCCCCCTCTTCGAGGGGGACCGGCACGGCGAAGGCGCCCTCCGCCGTCTTGACCGCCGTGCCGTTCACCTCGAGGGTCGCGCCGGCTTCCACCGTCCCTTCCAGGACCACCTCGGAAGTGGACAGGACCTTGTTCCGGACGGGCTTTCGGATCTCGAGGTGGAGGGGAGGCGGCGGCGGCGTGTCGGGCTTCGCGTGCAGCCCGGCGCCGGTCGCATCGTCCGCAACCCCGGCGTCGGAAGGCGGCGGGGATGGTTCCGTGTCGCCGAGCCACTTCGGCAGGAAGGTGACGCCGACGACCGCCAGGGCGATGAGGAGGATGACGACGAGAAGGAGGGGAAGGGCCCGTCGCTTTTCCGGGGGAAGCACGAACGCCTGGGCCGTCTCTTGCCCGGAGAAATGATCCACCGTGGCCTCGAAGGACTCGACGGTGGCTTCCGTCGTGTCCTCTTCCGGTTTCGCCTCCGCGGCGGCGGGAGGCGCCGTTTCCCCGAGGAGGTCCTCGTCCTTGGGGATCTCGAACTCGGAAAAGGTGTCCACCAGGACGACGAAATCTTCGCCCACGTCGTCGAGGGTTTTCGCGGGTTCGGAAGCGTCCCGTGCCGGTTCGGGCTTCTCGGGAAAGGCATGGAGGGTTTCGTCCTCGTCGAAAGGGACGGGGCCGTCGCTCTCCGGCGCCCCGTCGTTCCCCCTCTTTTCTCCGGGAGGGATGGCCCGCGTGGGAATGTCTTCCATTCCGTCCGGCGTTCCCGGGCCGAGGGGTGCGGCCCGGTCCGCGAGCAGGGCGGTCAGGGGGGCGACGAGATGGCGGGCGTCCGGCGGACGGTCCGCGGGATGCCGGCGAAGAACCTTGTGCAGGAAATCGGTCATGGAGGCGTCGAGGGCGGGGGAGAGGGCGGGAGCCTGGGTTCGTTTTGCGGTATGGATGTCCTCCAGGCTATGTCCGGAAAAGGGAAACTTGCCCGTGAACAGCACGTGAAGCAGGAGGCCGAAACCGAAGACGTCGCCGGAGGGGGCGGGGGCCTGTCGTTCATCGGCCTCCGGAGGGGAGAAGAGGTTCCTGCCTGGATACATCTCGGAGGGGGAAAAGGAGGCGTGGAGATGTGGCGGGACGAAGAGGCCGAAGTCGGCCGTCACGACGTTTTCGTCCTCGAGGACGAAGAGATTCCGTGGGTTGAGGTCGCCGTGGACGACGCCCTTGCCATGGGCGAACGCCAGGGCTTCGGCGACCTCCAGGGCGAGGCGGAGCGTGCGGGCCTCCTCGCGGCGAGGGGACTCCTGGATCAGGGCGGTCAGCGTCCGTCCCTTGATTCTTTCCTGGGCGATGTAATGGAGAGGGCCTTGCAGGCCGGCCTCGATCGTGCGGACGATTCCAGGGTGCCGTAGGGCGGACGCGCGCCTGGCGCCGTCGAGGAACTGGACGGGAATGTCGTTGTGTCTCTCGGCCCACCACGGCCTGAGGATCTTGACGGCCACGATCTCCCCCGAGTCGGCGTCCCGGGCCTCGAACGTCACCGTCAGGATCCCCTCCCCGAGGGTCGACCCCAGGCGGAACCGTCCGACCGTTTTTCCCTGAAGGGGCGATTTCATGCTTCCCGTCCCGGTTGTCACATCATGGCCATCGTGATCTTCTGCAGAGAAGCCAGGAATTCGCTCGGGTTCTGGAACCGGTCCTGGGGATCCTTGGCGAGAGCCCTGGCGAGGACGGTTTCGAGTTCGGGCGGGCATTCGCTCCGGAGAGAGGTCAAGGAAGGCGGCTCGTCGTTCAGCACGCTCTTGATCACGGCGCCGAGGCTTTTTCCCGTGAAGGGGGGGCGCCCGGAGACCATGTGGTAGGTCGTAGCGGCGAGCGCGTAGATGTCCGCGCGGAAATCGGCGTACACGGCGTTCTGGGCCTGCTCGGGAGGGATGTAGTTGGGCGTGCCCATTCCCGTGCCGTGGCGAGTGAATCCGCTCAACCCCGCCCGATCGAGGCTTTTGGAAAGGCCGAAATCGGCGAGCTTCACCGCGCCGGTGCGGCTCAGAAGGATGTTGCCCGGCTTGATGTCGCGGTGGACCACTTTTTCCCGGAAGGCGGCCTGGAGGGCCTTGGCCACCTCGACGGCGATGCGGAGGCTCTCGGAGAGGGAGAGGCGCGACTCCTTCTCGAGCCGCCGCTTGAGGTCGACCCCGTCCACGTATTCCATCACGATGTAGTGTAGATCGCCCGCGCGCCCCGCGTCGTGGACCTGGACGATGTTGGGATGGTTGATCCGCCCTTCCGTCTTGGCCTCGCGGAGGAACTTGCCGATGCTCTGCTCGGAGGGCTGGGCGGCGAACTTCAGGACCTTGACAGCCACCAGACGGTCCATGAAGACCTGCCGCGCCTTGAAGATTTCCCCCATGGCGCCCTCGCCGATCCGCTCCTCCAGGTGGTAGCCCGGGATCACTTCGCGCACGGCGGGGTCCGTTTTCCTGCACGCGGGGCAGGCCCGGCCCGAAAACGCCGTGCCGCACGCGGGGCAGATGCGCTTTCCCGGCCCCGCCCCTTCCTCGGAGGCCGGTTCGTCCTCGGAGACCACGAGGGGGCGGTCTCCAACCACGCGGAGGGACGACTCCCCGATCTCGATCACGTCACCTTCCCGGATCTCCCGGGGCTTCTCGATCCGCTTCCCGTTCACGGCGGTGCCGTTTTGACTCCCGAGATCCTCGAGGAAATACCGCCCGTCCCTGGACACGACACGGCAATGGCGCCGGGAGATGGACTGGTCCTGGAGGGTATAGTCGGCATCGGCCGACCGCCCGATCACGAAACCCTTGTCGGGCGTCACCTTGAAGGCGCCTCCCTGGGTTTCACCCTCGAGCACGCGGAAGAGAAGGGTCATCGCCGCATCGAAACAGGCACGCGTTCGGGAATGATCCGATTCGGATCGCCACGGAAAATGTATTTTACTGAATGAACTTTCCGGAAATCAATGACGCCATGCGGCGAGCGCTCCAAGGGGCGATCGATCGTGATCTCCCGGTCGTCGCGCCCAGGAAATCCGCGTGCGCTTCGTGATTTTCTGCGGTACCGTAGAGGACCGTGTGCGGCGCGCGCCGCCTTCCCGCGACGCGGTGGAGAGAACGAGACATGACGGAAAACGGCAGGGAAGAAAGCGAAACAACCGACCTCCAGGACGCCGTCTTCGGCGGCGGATGCTTCTGGTGCATCGAGGCCGTCTTCACCGAACTCCGGGGCGTCGACACCGTCGAGATGGGCTACGCCGGCGGCGGCGTCGTGAATCCCACCTACCAGCAGGTCTGCGCCGGCGATACCGGACACGCCGAGGTCGTGCGCATCCGCTTCGACCCCGACGTGATCGCCTACCGCGACCTCCTCACGATCTTCTTCCACGTCCACAACCCCACCACCCTCAACGAACAGGGACCCGACAAGGGACCCCAGTACCGATCCATCATCCTGACCCTGGACGAGGAACAGCGAAAGACCGCCGAAGAGGTCAAGGCCGAGCTGGAAGCCGAGGGGATCTGGGAGGGCGCGTTCGTGACCGAGATCGTCCCCTTCGAGGCCTTCTTCCGGGCGGAGGACTACCACCAGGCGTACTACCGGAACAACCCCGACAAGGTCTACTGCAAGACGGTGATCTCGCCGAAGGTCCTGAAACTCAGGAAACTCTTTGGCGACCGTATCCGGGAGGAGGGCTGAGGACGCCTCCCGGGGCGCGGCAGGGGGGGACCGGAAGGGAAACGAGAGGAAACGATGGCCGTTCAGAACGAATGGGACCTGAAAGCGTTCGCGTCCAGGATCGGCGAGATGGACCTGGAGGCGTTTCTGCGGCGGTACCCGGCCCCGTTCCTCCTCGTCCAGGGCGTCTCCCAGGGAAGCGGCGGTGCGTTCCAGACGGGGCGCGTGAACATCGCCCCCGCCGCAGAAGGCGACGGAGCGACTTCCGCGGGGCCGGGGGACGCCCCGGAACGCCTCGCGATGCTCGTCAAGTCCGAGCGGAACGCCTTCCGGGACATGATCTCCATCGGCCGCGCGGGGAACAACGACGTCGTGCTGGACCATCACGCCGTCTCGAAGCTCCACGCCTTTTTCCGCGCCCGTCCCGACGGCGCGGGCTGGTCCGTGACCGACGCGGGGTCCACCTGCGGCACGATGCTCGACGGGCTCAAACTCCCGCCGAACAAGCCTCATCCGTTGAAGACCGGCCAGTCCATCATCTTCGGAAACGCCGTCTGGAGCCTCTACCTGAGCCCCGAGGGCCTCTACGAGCACATCCAGAGCCTGCGGTTCTTCAAGAAGATCTAGCCGATCTTGTCGATCTTCCACTGCCCGTCCACCTTCACGGCGTGGAAGGTCTCGCCCTCGCCGAACGGCGTGATGAGGGCTTCCCCTCCCCCTTTCTCCTCGACGGAAGCGGTGTATCTCGCCAGCGGAAGCATGAAGACCTCCACGTTGCCCTGGTCCATCATGCTCTGGAGCATCTGCATCTTGATCATGGGGATCATCTGCTTGCGCTGGGCTTCCGGCATGGACTGGCCCCGCGACGCGAAGAGGTTGCGGATGAGATCGTCCCACAGGAAACACGTTTCCGCCACGTCCCGGTCCTTCTTGGCCATGGCGTACATGAGCGCCCGCCAGAGCTCCTCCGGCGTCGAGCGGGAGGCCCAGTCGATCTCCACCTCCGGGTCGAAGGTCGTAAGGCCCGAAAGCGCTTCCGCTTCCGGACACGCCGTCATGACGAGGGGGCCGTCCTTCCTGCCGAGGTAGCCTCCGTCCAGGCCGAAGAAGTGCTTCTCCTTCCCCATGCGCACCTCGTAGGCCGTGCCCTCGAAATCCCCCAGCGTGACGTCGGCCTTGTCCTTCACCTCGACCTCGTACGCGTCGACCAGCTCCACGTCCTTCTCGGAAGGCATGAGGATGTGGAAGGCGTACTCCGCGGGGCCGCGGTTGATCAGGAGAGGACCGAACAGCAGGGGCATCGCCACCGTGGTCACCGGGCACGTGATGGTCTTGCTCGCCGGGCCCTCTCCTTCCGTCGCCTCGACGTCGACCCCCGTGCCGGTCCAGGTGAACCGGTAGGCGTGGGCCTTGTTCGTGTCCTCGAAGCCCGGGACGCGCGTCTTGGTCTTCTCGCTGTGGGTCAGGAGGTGGAAAGCGGGGTTGAGAAGCGTCTCCTCCCGCGAATGCGTGTCGCCCTCTTCCGTCTGGATGTGCGTGTCCAGGATCACGCGGTACGCCTGGTTGCCCTGCGCGTCCTCGGCTTCCTCCACGACGACGTGGTTGTACCCGATCTTCTTCCCTCCTGCCGTGATCGACAGCCAGGTCTCGCCGAGCAGCTCCGGCTTGAATCCCACGGCGTCCAGGAGAAACGCTTCCGCCCTCTCCTCCGCCGTTTCTCCCTGCGCGAGCACCAGGCCCGGCAGGATGCACGCCACGGCGACGGCCAGGGCCGCCGTTCTCGAAATCGTCTGCATGTCCGTCTCCTTTCTCGAACCAGAGGCTTGTCGCCCGGCACGCGCCGGGCGCCCGTAGATTGTTCTGGGTTTTCCGGACGGATGCAAGGCCGAGCACCCGTTGCGGCGTCAAATCGATCGATACATCGCGGAGGCGCCGGCGCGGCATGAAATTTTTCCGCTCCCGCACGGCCCCGCCCCAGCGCCTCTCCTCCCGGCACGGTTCGAGGAACTCCAGGCCCCGCCCCCGCTTGGATCAACCAAAGGAAACCCATGGGGTTTCTCGCCTTTTCTTTTTTCCCGGCGCGCCCCCGCGACCTCCGATTGACGGATGCGCTGTCCGGTCTATGATGGCGGGATCGCTCATGTTTCAAGCCGGAAGGAAAGGAAAACGACCATGAAGGAGACTTCCCCGCCCGCCTCCAAGCGGGTCCTCGACATCCCCACGTCCGCCATTCACGAGATGACGCGGCTCTCCATGCAGTACGAAGACGTGGCCTTCCTCTCCTGGGCCAAGCCGACCACGGACACGCCCGAACACGTCAAGGAGGGCGCCATGGCCGCCATTCGCGACGGTCTCGTGGGCGGCTACTCCCCCACCGCCGGCCTGCCCGCCCTGCGGGAGGCCGTCGCAACGAAACTGAAGCGCGACAACAAGATCGACGCCGATCCCGCGGAGGTCATGATCACCGTGGGCGCCGTCGAGGGTCTCGCGGCCGCCGTCATGGCGTGCGTCGACCCCGGCGACGAGGTGATCCTGCCCACGCCCACCTATTCCACCCACATCCGGCACGTGCTGCTGGCCTCCGGCGTCCCCGTCTTCGTGCCCACGCTGGAAGAGAAGGATTTCGACCTCGATCTCGACGCCGTGCGGGATGCCGTCACGTCCCGGACACGCGCCATCCTCTTTTGCTCGCCCTCCAATCCCACCGGCGCGGTATTCTCGGAGGAGACGCTCCGCGGCCTCGCGGAGATCGCCCTGGAACACGACCTGCTCGTGATCACCGACGAGGCCTACGAGTACTTCGTGTTCGACGGGAACGAGCACTTCAGCATCGGCGCCGTGGCGGGGATGGAGCGAAACGCCGTCAGCTGTTTCACCTTCACCAAGACCTACGCCATGACCGGATGGAGGATCGGCTACCTCCACGCCCACCGCGACTGGATCCCCCAGATCACCAAGGCCCACATCCCCTTCGCGATCTGCGCCCCCGTCGTCTCGCAGCACGCCGCCCTCGCCGCGATGCGGGGGCCCCAGGACTGCGTGGCCGACTTCCGGGAACACTACCGCGAAATGCGCGATCTGATGTGCAGAAGGCTCGACGGCCTTTCCCACGTCTTCGCGTACCGGAAACCCGGCGGCTCCTACCTCATGTTCCCCCGCATCCGCCTCGAGGCGGGGAAGGACTCGTTCGCCTTCTGCAAGAAACTCCTCCGCGAGATGAAGGTCTCCGCCACGCCCGGCGCGGCCTTCGGACCCACCGGCGAGGCGCACCTGCGCCTTTCCTTCTGCGTTCCCGAGGAGATGATCCACAAGGCCTTCGACCGGATGGAGGGGGCCTTCGGCAAGAACCCGTGAAGGAGGGTGGAAGGAGGTCCACCGTGGAGCCGATCGTTTATCACCCCATCGGCGTGATCCGCTCCCCGTTCCGGGACAAGAAGAGCGCCCGCGAACGCCTCGCCGACGACGACCGGGAGGGTTCCGTGGAGGTCTTCGAGACGTTCGAGCAGGGCCTTGAGGATCTCGAGGGGTTCAGCCACCTCTTCCTGCTCTTCCACTTCCACCTCTCGACGGGGTACGCCCTCAAGGTCACGCCGTTTTTCGACGACCGGCTCCGCGGGGTGTTCTCCACGCGGGCGCCGGCGCGGCCCAACGCGATCGGCCTCTCGTCCGTCCGCCTCTTGCGCCGGGAAGGCCGGATCCTCCACGTGCGCGGCCTCGACGTCGTCGACGGGACGCCTCTTCTGGACATCAAGCCCCAGGTGCCCCGGCGGGAAAAGGACGAGGATCTCCGCCTCGGATGGCTCGAGAGACACAAGCACCGCCTGCCCGGGAATCGGTGGGGATGACGCTGGCCGCGTGCGCGCGCGTATGGCAGGACAGGGGGCGAAAAGCGGAGGGACCGATGAAGGAGCCGATGCTGTTCATGCGTCTCAAGGTGGCCCGGTCGAAGACGGGGCGGCTCGCCGATCGGCGGGAATGGCGTGTCCCGGGCGGACGCGCGCGGCGTCACGGGCTTCCCGGCACCGCGTCCAGGTCCGCGAGCAGCGAGGCCGCGTCGGGATACCGCTTCGAGGGGTCCTTCGCCATGCAGGTTTCCAGGACGCGCCGGAGGGCGAGCGGCGTGTCGGGGCGGCGGTCCTCCACGGGCGGCGGAAGCCGGTTCAGCACGTCGCGCAGCACCCCCGTCACCCCTCGTCCGGCGAAGGGCGGCCGGCCGGCGAGCGTGAAGTAGAGCGTGGCGCCGAGCGCGTACAGGTCGGCGCGGTGGTCGGCCCGCAGGGCGTCCCGGATCTGCTCGGGCGCCATGTAGGCCGGGGTGCCCAGCATCATGCCCGCCATGGTGATGCCGCTCAGTCCCGAGTTCTCGAAGCTCTTCGCCAGCCCGAAGTCGGTGATCTTCACCTCGCCGGCGTCGGTCACGATGATGTTCGCCGGCTTGATGTCGCGGTGCACGATGCCCCGCTCGTTGGCGTACGCGAGCGCGGAGGCCACGTCCCGGGCGATCCCGACCGCGCGCCCGATGTCCACGGGATCCTCCTCCGCCACCACCCTGTCCAGCGTTCTCCCCTCCACGTACTCCATGGCGATGAAGGCGATGTCGCCCGCCGACTCCCCGGGGAGCAGGCACGTTTCCGGAGGCAGGGCGCGGGCCTTGCCCGTATCGAAGATCCGCACGATGTTTTCGTGATCGCAGCGGGCGAGGACCTTGGCCTCGCGCAGGAAACGCTGGACGCCGTCCTTGCGGGGCTTGTCGGAGAAGGCCGCGACCTTCAAGGCGACGACCCGGCCGAACCCCGCCTGGACCGCCCTGAAGACCGCCCCCATCCCGCCGCGGCCGAGCCGCTTCTCGATCTGGAACTTCTCGAGGCCGCCGGGGGGCGTCAGGAACCGGCCCCCGCAGCGCCCGCACCGCCCCGTCATGCGGTGCCCGCAGGAGAGGCAGAAGAGATCGCCGGCCGCCGTCTCGTCGTTTTCCTTCGCGGGCTCGGCCGGCGCCTGAAGCGCCACGGCGACGATCAGCGACTCCCCGATCCAGAGCCGGTCTCCCGGGCGGAGGAACTCGGCCGCCACGACCTTGCGCCCGTTCAGGAAGGTCCCGTTCCGGCTGCCCATGTCCTCCACCGAGCAGCCCTCGGGCCCGGCGACGAGCCGGCAGTGGATGCGGGAGGCCTGGCCGTCGGTCAGGCGCTGGTCGGCTCCCTTGCCGCGTCCGAGGGTGAAGGAGCCCATCAAGGGGACCTCGAAGCTGGTCCCGGCGTCCGGTCCCTCCACCACGGCGAATGCGATCGCCATCTCTCCTCCGCCGAGGAAAACGAATCGAGGGACAAGAATATACGAAAGTCTCCGCAAGATCCGCCACGTTTTTGCCCCGGAAGGATCGTTGCGATCTTCGCGTCCTGGCGAGAGAAAGGCCGCGGCGTGGCGCGCGAGCTGCGGTGCTGCGGGCTGGAAGCCCGCGATCCCCCGGATCCATTCGCGCTGTGGCTGTTTTGATGGGGCGCGGGCTGACGTTCGTCGTGAGCCACGAAACGCGTGGAGTGGCGCAACCGCGCAAGCCGGGGTGCTTGGAGCGCGAATGGCCCGGCGCGGGCTTCCCTTTACACGGTCCGGCGAAGGCTGTACGTTGAACTGTCCGGCTACGCCCCGGAGGCGGAAGGGGTGTTGCTGCGCAAGCACGGGTTCGTTTCGAGCCGCCGCTCCCGCACGTACCGGGGGCGCCTCCAGACGCGTTGAGGATCGGGATGAACGAGGCGAAGAAACCGGGCCGGGGCGGCCGCGCCGGAAGGGCGGCACGCAAGACGCTCAAGGGATTCGGGTCGGCGCTTCCCGTCTTCGCCGGCGTTCTCGTTCTCGTCTCCCTCCTGGTCACGCTGGTCCCGCGGGAAAGCGTCAAGCGCGTCTTCACCGGGCACGCGCTTCTCGACCCGCTTCTCGGGACGCTGGCGGGGGCGTTCGCGGCCGGGAACCCCGTCTCCAGCTACGTGATCGCCGGGGAGCTGCGGGAGGCCGGGGTCACGCTGGCGGCGGTGACCGCGTTCCTGGTGGCCTGGGTCTCCATCGGGGTGGTCCAGCTTCCCGCCGAGAGCGTCATGCTCGGAAAACGGTTCGCCCTCACCCGGCTCCTGGTGAGCCTCGTCTGTTGCCCTCTCGTCGCCTTCGCCACGGTCTGGACACTGGATCTTGCGGGATGGTGAAGATCTCCCGGTTTCATCTCCTGAGCGGTCTCTTCCTTCTCGGCGCGCTGGCGGCCTGGGGGGCGACCGCGCTCGTCCATCCCGAGGGCGCCCGGGAGACCGGGAAGACCTTCCTTCGGATCCTCGTCCATCTGGCGCCCGTGATGGGGCTGGTCCTGGCCGTGATGTTCCTGACGAACCTCTTTGTCCAGCCGAAAAAGATCAAGCGCTGGCTGGGGGCGGGGTCGGGCGCGGCCGGCTGGGCGATTTCCATCGCGGCCGGCATCCTCTCCTCGGGACCCATCTACTTCTGGTACCCCGTGCTGCGGGATCTGGGCCGATGCGGCATGAAACCCGCCCTCACGGCGGCGTTCCTCTACAACCGGGCGATCAAGATCTTCCTGTTGCCCCTTCTCTTCGCCTACTTCGGGGCGCCGTACACGGCGGTGCTCACCGTGTGGCTGGTGGTCTTCTCGGTGATCAACGGCGCGGTCACGGGCTTCCTGGCGGGCGGGAACGCGTTTTGGGAGGAGCCCTCCTGAACATTGCATCCCGGGGGCGATTCGACTATCGTTTGACGAAAGCGTCCGGCCCGGCGACGGGCGGAAGCCGGATCCATCGGGTTCTGTGAGTTGCGCCATGGAACATCACCTGACGTTTCGTGAATTCGGGGACCAATTTGCGAAGCTTTCCAAGGAAGCGTTCATCGCGAGATTCCCGACGCCCATCCTGGTGGTCGATTTCGAGGGGCTCGAGACGCCGCCGAAGGAGCTGCCCGACTCGCCCGCGCCCCCCTCCAACGCGCTCACCCAGTTCACGCCCGGCCACGACGAGAAGCTCAACCAGGTCGCCGTGGCGCCCCTGGTGAAGTCGAAGCGCAATCCCATGCAAAAAGCGGTGACGCTGGGGCGCGCGGCCGCCAACGACATCGTCGTCCCCCACGGCGTCATCTCCAAGCTCCACGCCTTCTTCAAGAAGGACCCCGCTTCCGGCGAGCTCTCCATCACCGACGCCAACTCCCGGTTCGGGACCGCCGCCGAGGGGCACATCCTGCTTCCGGGCGAGCCGTATCTGCTCACCAAGAAGACCAGCATCGTCTTCGCGCGGTACGTCCAGGCCCTCCTCTTCTTTCCCGCGGAATTCTTCCAGCACATGCACCTGATGCTGCATCTCGGGCGGGAGAAGTGAGGGGGGAGGGCCATGGTGACAGGGATCTAGAAAAAATCCCAAATCCCAGTGCCGCAAGCACCCCGGCTTGCGCAGCTGCGCCACTCCACGCGTTTCGTGGCTCACTACGAACCGCTGCACACTTCTACCAATGACCCATGACCCATGCCCCCCCGTGACCTGTGCCTTGCCCCGCGCCCCTGGTCATCGCACGGCACCGCAGCCTTTCGCTTCGCCGTCGCGACGCGGGTCCGCGACGCCCACCAGCGTCTTGCCCCGGCGCACCACGAGCTGGACGCATCCCAGGTAGAAGGAGAAGGGCTCGATCAGGCGGACCTTGAAGCCGCGGTAAGCCAGCTCCGGCGGGATGTCGTCGCGCATCCACGCCCCCTCGAGCGTGACCCGGCCGGAGGCGGAGCAATGCAGGCGCGGAGACGCCACGGCCTGGAGGGGGCGTCCCTCGAGCAGGCGGAGGAAGACCTGCAGGATCGCGGAGGTGATCCGCTCGCTTCCCGGCGAGCCCAGCACGAGCCAGGGTCTCCGCCCGCGGAAGACGACGGTGGGTGCGACGCTGGCCCACGGCACGCCGTTGGGCCGAAGGTAGTAGGGGTGCGAGAGGTCCTTGTACTCGAAGGCGTTCATGTAGTCGTTGTAGAGGAAACCGAGATCGGCCGTGGCGCAGAGCGAGCCGTAGATCCCCTCGATGGACTGCGTGAGCCCCACCACGTTGCCCTCGCCGTCGATCACGGAGAGGTGGGTGGTCTCTCCGCGGGCCGTTTCCGCGACGCCTTCCCCCAGGCCGTCGGTGGGGCCGAGCGGTTCGCTGGGTTTCTTGGCCTTCAGCCGCGCGCGGACCTGGCGGCCCACCAGCTTCGCGTACTCGGCGCTGGTCATCCGCTTGTTCTCCACCTGGGGGTAGAAGTTGGGATCGAAGGGGCGGTCCCGCCGGTCCAGCTGGACGCGGCGGATGACCTCGGCCAGCAGGGAAGCGCCCCGGGGGGTCTCGACGTCGCGGTCCTTGGCCGGGAAGAAGGAGAGGATGTTCAGCATCTCCACCAGGGTCCGGCCGGCGCCGGGGGGCGGAAAGGTGAGGACGCGCAGGCCGTCGAAGCGCGCGCTCAGGGGCCTCCGCTCCAGGGGCCAGGGGACGTTGGCGAGGTCGTCGAGGCGGATCAGGCCCTCGTGGGCGATCATGTCCTCCTCGATCCTCGCCGCGATCTCGCCGCGATAGAAGTCCTCGATCCCGCGGGAGGCGAGGGTGCGAAGGGTCTCCGCCAGGGCGGGCTGGCGGAAGAGGGTCCCTTCCCGCAGGGGGGCGCCTTCCGGGCCGCGGAAGAGCGGGGCGGCGTTTCCCGACGCCCACGGCTCCTCCTCCCGCTCTTGGAGGCGGCGCTGGAGGGCGGTGATCCGCACGCCCTGGTCGGCCAGCCGCACGGCGGGCTCCAGAAGGCGGGCGAGAGGGAGGCGTCCGAATTTCCCCGCGGCATAGGCCAGGACGGCGGGCGTGCTGGGGACGGTGGAGGCGCGGTACCCCCACTTGCGGTCTTCCTTTCGCGCGAACCGATCCACCGAGGCGCGCATCGGCGCCCGGGAGGAGCCGTCCAGGGCGATGTTCCGGCGGGGATCGACCAGATGCACGAGCATCATGGTCTGCCCGCCGAGGCCCGAGGCCTGGGGCTCGCACACGCCCAGGGCGAAGGCGGAGGCGACGGCGGCGTCCACGGCGTTTCCGCCCTCGGCGAGGATCTCGACGCCGGCGTCCGTGGCGCCGGGATGCGCCGTGGAGACCATCCCCCGGGGCGAGGAAGCGATGCGCTGGGGCGACGAAGCGGTGCTCATCGGGACGTCCCCCTTGTCGATCGACGGGGCGAAAGCGAAGCGGTTTCCACGAGGAACTGCGCCAGGAGGAGCGTGCGCTGGACGAGACCGAGTCGCTGCACGGCCTCCTGGGGCGTGAACAGGTCGCGGGCCGGGGGCGCCAGGCCGCAGACCGCCGGGATGTCCGGGGGCACCAGCCCCGCCACGGAAGGGTGCTGGGATGTGTCCATCTGGAGGGGAATGTCCCAGAGGCGGCCGATGTCCGCCAGGCGGGAGGCCAGTTCCTGGGAGACCGCGTTTTTCGGTCTGGGGGGGCGGTCCGAGAGCCGCTCGAGGGCCCAGGGAGGGCCCCGTCGCCCCAGCGTCTCGCGGATCTTCGTCTCGAGGTCCAGGGCGGCGTCCGGGGTCGGGTAGGCCGCCGAGAAGGTCAGCGTGGCGCGGTGGGGCAGGAGCATGGGGTGCGCCCGGGCCCTCAGGTCCACGGCGGAGACGGCGATGCGCGCCTTCCGGTCCGAAAGGGCCGTCAGGGCGGCCACCTTTTCGCAGAGCCAGGGCAGGACTTCCGTCCCCTTGCCGGTGTGGCCCACCCGCCGCGGAACGCCCTCCACGCGGAGGCCGTACTTCCTCAGGCCGCGCCGGCCCGTCACGATCTTTCCCGCCGGCGTGCCCGGGGCCAGCACCAGCACGCGCCGGGCGCGGGACGCCACCGAGCGGATGAACTTCGCGCTGTGCCTCGCGTCCTGGCCCTCGTCGGCGTAGGCGAGCACGCCGAGCGGCGTCCGTTTGAGAACGCTCTGGCTCTTGGCGGCCCGGAGCGCGAACTCCAGCATGACCAGCGGCGCCCGGGAGACGGCGATGCCCTCGCCGACCAGCCATTCCGGTTCCCGGCGGAAGACGGGGGGCGCGACCTCCTGGAAGAGGGGCACGTCCACGTGAAGCGCAAGGAGGGTTCCGTTTTCCAGGCCGAGAGGGGACTGCCACAGCCGGGCCACGCGTCCTTCCGCGGCGGAGGGCGCGGCTTCCAGGCCCGCCTCGCGCATGCGTCGGTCCAGCTCCCGGAAGGCGGCGTCCACGCCGATCGGGTCGTCGGTGCGGCTGGAGAGGCCGGTCCATCGCTGGAGCCTGCGCTCCATCCGGTCACGGCGTTGCGTGACGAAGGAGAAGGTGAGGTCCTTGGCCTCGGCGCTCTTGGCCGAAAGACGCGGGGGATGGGGCGTGCCGAAGTAGCGCGCGCTGGCGGTCTCCACCAGCCGGTTGACCAGGGCGGGAAAGTCCAGGCCGGTCGCGGAAGCGCCTTCGATGTAGGACCCCTGCTCGCCGAGGCTGGGCAGGCTGTTCAGCTCGAGGATGTGGAGTCCGCCGGCGGCGTCCAGGCGCAGATCGACGCGGGCGCAGTCGGAACAGCCGAGGGCCTGGAAGGCGCCCAGGGAGAGTTCCCGGGCCCGGTCCGCCGTCTCCCCGGGAAGGTCGGCGGGGCAGACGATGCGCACGTTCCGGCCGGAGAGGTTGAATTTGTCGTCCAGGGTGTAGATGGGCGGCCCCGTTTCGGGAAAGACGAGCTCGGCGGGCGGAAAGACCTCGGGCGGCCCGTTGCCGAGAAGGCCCACGTTGATTTCCCGGCCGGCGATGTAGGCCTCCACCAGCACGGGCTGGCCGAACTCGCGGAAGATGTGGTCGGCGGCCTCGCGGAGCGCCGGCTCGTCGTTCACGATGCGAAGGCCGAAAGACGTCGACTCGTTCTTGGGCTTCACGATCATCGGAAAGGGGATCTCGGGCAAGGCGAAGCCCGCCTCGTCGAGCACGGTGAAATCCGGGGTGGGCAGGCCCTGCTGGTTGAAGAGCATCTTGGAGACGACTTTGTCCAGCGCCAGGGAATGGGCCAGGGGACCCGAGCCCACGTAGGGGATGCCCACCATCTCGAGCATGCCGGGGACGTGGGTGTAGCGGGCCTGGCCCTGGATGCCGTAGGAGATGTTGAAGACCATCCCCGGCCGCTCCCCCTGGAGCACGCGGGGCATGAACTCCTCGAGACGAGGGACCAGGTCCTTGTCCCCCTCCAGGGAGACCACGGCGTGGCCGCCCTTCTTGAGCGCTTCCACGATCCGCTGGACGGCCTTGAGGCCGTACTTCTCCCGGCTGGGAACGCCGAAGAGGTTGATGACCTTCTTGCTGTCCCGGTTGTAGACGACGGCGACCTTCATGGGGGCGTCCCGCTCGACATCTCGCGATGCTGGCGATTCCGGGATCCGGCGGATCCCGTCCGATCGAGGATACGGGAGCCGGACGCCCTGCGCCAGAGGAGGAAGAAGGATTCCGGGGGGATTCCGGGATCCGCCGCAGGAAAACAGGACGGCCGGACGCTCGGCCCCCCCGGCGCGCCCGGCCGTCCATGACCCGGATTCGAGGCCCCGCCCCCCGGCGGGATCCCGTTCACGTCTTGCGTGTTCCGCAATCCGGCATCGGATCGCGGAACCCGTCTCAATCATCCTCGCCCCAGTCGTCGTATTCCTCCTCCTCCTCCTCCTCCTCCTCCGGGGGCGATTCCACCCTCTTGAAGGCGCACACCTTGAGCCACTTCACCCCGCCCTTTTCGACGACCACCCCCGTGACCTCGGCCCTTTCCCAGCCCAGATCCCGCATCAACGCCTTTCCCTTGTCGTCATGGACGATCTCGTAGACCGCCTCCAGGTTCCCTTCCTCCACCGCGAGGCAGGCTCCGACGGCGTTCCAGTCGTCGTCCTCCTGCACGCGGACGTAGCCGTTCAGGACGACGGTGGGAAGAAACGCCTTCACGACCACGTGGGTCCGCCCCTCGCGCTGCTCTGTTCTTCCGTGCAGCCGGACCACCTTCCCCTCCGCGCTTTCCGCGAGCTTGCGTCCCGTCTCGTCCAGGGTCACGTGGTAATCCGCCTCGCCGTCCTTGACCACGGCGCCCAGGATCGTTCCCTCCCCCCGGGACACCAACACCATTCCCGTCAGAAGCCTGTCGTATTCCTTCACGGAAAAACGGGTTTCCCCTTCCTTTTCGATGGCGATCCCCTTGACCGAGACGTCGAGGCCGTCGAGGTCCTCGCAGAAGCGCCGGCCAACGTCGTCGAGTTCCACCCCGTAGTCGGTTTCGGTTCTGCCGTCGACGACGCGGAGCCATCCCGCTTCTACCGCGCCGTCCCCGTTGCGTTCCACGGAGAGTTTCCCCTCCAGCGTCACGGCCTGGTCGGCACGTGCCGCCGACACGAACACGAAGCACAAGACCATGGGAAGGAGAACGGCTCCTCCCCGGAAACGTCCATGAGTCATCTGTCGATCCTCCACACGAATCCAGGGAGTCCCCGCTTCGTCAAAGGGTGCGTGTCTGGAAGCGGGGAGGATCCCTGGATGCCGTTCGGGGCCGTCAAGCCTTGGGCTTGATCTCGCCCTTCTTCTCGCCTTTCTTTCCTTTTTTCTTCTTGTCCTTCTCTTCCTTCTTTCTCATCGTTTTTTCTCCTTCGATCTTCGGATTTCTGGCCGGGATCTCTCTTCGGGACGTTCCCGAAGGTTCTCGACATGGAGAGCGTAGCACGGGCCGTACCGTCAGGAGGGAATCCGTTCGTATGTTTTTGCAAGATGTTTAATATCAGTGAGATCGGAAAGCCGGTTGTTTTTTTCTTTGCTTGTCGGGTAGACTGGCGTCGAAATATGGAAAACCGTTTCTGATTAATAGAGGAATGTAGATACCGAAAAATTCTATTTTCGGAGTTTGTGTTCCGGTGTCCGCCCGCATCCTGCTTGTCGCCGACCCCCCGCGCCTCCGTCGGCGCCTGAAAAAAATCCTGGACGAGCTCGAATCCGTCGTCGACACGGCGCGAGGCAAGCCCCGCCTCTGGGAGAGACTCGCACGGGAACCCGCCGACCTCGTCATCGTTTCGAGCTCCGTTGCCCCCCAACCCCTCGAAAACACCGTCCGGCTCGTCGCCGAGGCGCCCGAAGCGCCCGGCGTCGTCGTGGTCACCGACCGCGACGAACCCGAGGAAAGAGCCCGTCTGCTCGCGGCGGGTTGCGCCGCCGTCCTGTACACGGGCCTGGAAGACCGCTACCTCCGGGACATCCTGGAAGCCATCCTGGAGCAACGCCGGGAGAGGCAGGCCGAGCGTCTCATGGCCGCGCGTCCCGGAAGCCGCCCGCGGCTCAGCGACTTCGTCTCCGCGAGCCCCGCCATGCAGGCCTTCATGGGCGTGGTCGAACGCGTGGTGGAGTCCAACGCGTCGTTGCTGATCCAGGGCGAGACCGGCGTGGGCAAGGAGCGGCTCGCGCGGGCCATCCACGCGGAAAGCCGCCGCTCGGAAGGCCCGTTCGTCGCCGTGAACGCCGGGGCGCTTCCCGAATCCCTGCTCGAGAGCGAACTCTTCGGCCACGAAGAGGGCGCCTTCACCGGCGCCACGCGCGCGCGGCGGGGATGGTTCGAGCTCGCCCACGGCGGCACCGTCTTTCTCGACGAGATCGCCGAGATGCCCCTGCACCTGCAGGTGACGCTCCTCCGCGTGCTCCAGGACAAGGAGATCCAGCGCATCGGAGGCGAGAGAACGGTTCCCGTCGATGCGCGCCTCATGGCCGCGACCAACCGGGATCTCGTCGAGGCCGTGGAGAGCGGGGCATTCCGCCGGGACCTCTTCTACCGCCTCAGCGTCATCACCCTCACCCTTCCCCCGCTCCGGGAACGCCGGCAGGACATCGCCTCCCTGGCGGAGAACTACGTCGAGTACTTCTGCACGACCATCGGGCGGGAGATCGACGGCATCGCGCCCGAGGCCCTGCAGGCGCTCGTGAACCACGACTGGCCCGGCAACGTCCGGGAACTCGCCAACGTGATCGAGCGCGCCGTGCTGCTGTGCAACGCGGACCGGATCGGCATCGGGGACCTGCCGGAGACCCTGCGGGGCCCCTGGCGTCCCGACGGCTCCCCCTTCTCCCCCGCCGCATCGCTTCCGGGCGAGGCGAAGACGCGCTTCTGGGTCGGGCGGCCCCTCCCCGACGCCGCCCGCGAGGTCCTCGGAAATTTCGAGAAGGATTACCTCGAGACCCTGCTCGCCGAAACCCGCGGCAGGATCGGCGAGACGGCGCGCCGGGCCGGCGTGACCCCGAGAACCCTCTACAATAAAATGGAGAAGTACGGCCTGAAGAAGGAAGACTTCAAGCAGGGCTAACGCCGAGGACCCTTGCCATGTTCTTCCACCTCCCGTCTTCTTCGGGCTCCTCGTGGAGCCGAGGAAACGCGAGGAGGCGTAGAGGGGGAGGGCGCCGTCGTCAATGGTCATGGGTCTCTGGTCACTGGTCATGGGCAAGGCCGTTTGATACAAGCCACTGAGGGGAAGGGGAATCAGAGGGCTCAAAGACGTTCCTCGGAGGAGAGGAAAAATGAAAGGTTCCGGATCCGCGCCCGAAGATCGCGGCGCCGCGCGGCGCTTCTTCCGCCGGCTGATCGTGCGGGGCGTGATCCTCCTGCTGTTCGGCTACGTCCTCGTGCTCGGCGGGGCGTACGTCTTCCAGCGCAAGCTCACCTACTTTCCCGAGAGCCTTCCTCCCGGCGCGAACGTTCTCGAGGGCCGCGACGAGGACCTGCAGGAGGTCTCCATCCCCACCGGGGACGGCTTCGAGATCCACGGGGTCTACCGCCCTCCCCCCGAGGGGGCGCTCACCGTCCTCTATCTTCACGGCAACGCCGGCCATCTGGCCCGGCGCCTGGATCACTTCGAGCGGATCCTGGCGCTCGGCGTCGGGGGGCTCATCATCGATTACCGGGGCTTCGGAAAGAGCCCCGGCTCCCCCACCGAGGAAGGCCTCTACCGGGACGCGTCCGCTTCCCTGGCGTGGCTCGCCCGCCGCGATGTGAGGCCCGGGAGCGTCGTCCTTTTCGGAAAATCCCTCGGCACGGGCGTGGCCGTGGAGACGGCGCGGGACCACCCCGTGGCGGGCGTGGTCCTGGAATCCCCCTACACGTCGATTCCCGCGGTGGGGGCGCACCGCTTTCCCTTCCTTCCCGTGCGCCTGCTCATGCACGACCGGTTCGACGCGGCGTCCGGGGCCCGGGAGATCCGTTGCCCCGTCCTGGCCATCTGGAGCGCTTCCGACCGCGTGGTCCCGGCGGACCTCTCCGAGGATCTCTTCGCGCTCTTGCCCGGACCCAAGGAAAAACTGGTCGTCTCCTCCGCCCATCACATCGACATCGCCGGTGCGGCCGGCCCCATCTACTGGGAACGGTGGAAGACGTTCCTGGCGGGACTCCGCCGCTGAGGGAAATGCGCGGGCGTCATGGGCCAGGGGAAGGTCTGGATGATCCAGCGCAAGCGTAGGGGCTTTCCATTCTTCCCTGCTGCTTGTGGGAGGCGCCGGCGATTGCAGCCGATCGCAGTAGATCGGGTTTTTCAACGGTGTCGAAGACTTGTCCACCGGGGTTGCCATCTGCTATGATGCATTTCTTGCCGCAAAGCCCCGAAAGAGGTGGACGTTCGTCATTCCGGAGGTCGTCATGAAACGCTTTCTCCTCGTGCTGGCCGTCACGGCCCTGGGAATTTCCCTTCTTGCCTCCCCTTCTCTCGCCGGCGGCGGGAAGGACGTCTCCCGCCCCGTCGTCCGGGGTGAGAAGAACATGAAATTCCCCACCTTCTCCCCGGACGGCTCGCGGATCGCCTTTTCGCTCCACGGGGATCTCTGGACCGTCCCCGCCGAGGGGGGGTACGCCCGCCGGATCACCGTGTCCGCCCATTACGACACGAAACCCCGCTGGTCCCCGGACGGAAAGCGCATCGCCTTCTCCTCCAAGCGTTCCGGGAACTGGGACATCTGGATCACCCGGGTGGACCGCGGGAAACCGAGACGGATCACCTTCGACAGCGCCTTCGACTCCCCCTGCTGCTGGAGCGCGGACGGCGCGTGGGTCTACTTCCACTCCAGCCGCACCGGCAAGATGAACATCTTCAAGATGAAGGTCGACGGGGGATTCGCGGTGCAGCTCACCGAGATCTCGGGAAGGGACCTCGCCCTGGCTCCCGACGGCCAGACCCTGGTCTACGCCTGGGGAGGCGCTGACTACACCCGGAAGGCCTATATCGGCTCCAGCAACTGGGACCTCTACGTGCAGGAAGGCCCGGACACGCTTCCGCGGCGCCTGACCTCCTACGAGGGCAACGACCGCAAGCCCTTCTTCGTGCCGGGCATCCCCGGCGAGGTCTTCTACCGTTCCGAGAAGGACGGCCATTACAACATCTACCGGATCCCGCTGGCGGGAGGCGACCCGCAGGCCGTCACCGAGCACGAGAGCGACGTCGACAACGCCCGGGCGTCCACGGACGGAAGGCACCTCGTCTACGAGATGGATTTTCATCTCTGGCGCCTGGACCTGACCACGGGGAAATCCGCGCCCGTGGCCGTCACCATCAACGCCGACCTCAAGGGTCCGGCGGTGGTCGAGCGCACGCTCACCGACGGCGCCCGGAATCCGGGCTGGTCGCCCGACGGGCGGACGCTGGCCTTTCAGCTCCGCGGCGATCTCTGGGTCATGGACGCGTCCGGCGGCAAGGCGCGGCGTCTGACGCACGGCGCTTCCCGGGACGAGTGGCCGAAGTTCTCTCCCGACGGCCGCCGCATCGCCTTCTTTTCCGACCGTTCGGGCAACAAGGACCTCTGGATCATGGACGCCCGGGGCGGCAAGGCGCAACAGGTCACCTTCGACAAGCACGACGATTTCTACCACGGGTGGCATCCCGACGGGAACCGGCTGGTCTTCTGCTCGACCCGCTCGGGCAACAAGGACATCTGGACGGTGGACCTGCGCACGGGGGAGCGGCGCCAGCTCACGAAGGACCGCAAGAACGACGACGATCCCGTCTTTTCTCCCGACGGGGGCTTCGTGGCCTTCGATTCCGGGCGGACGGGTTCCCAGAACATCTACATCCTCCCCGCCGGCGGCGGGAAGCCGCGCCGGCTCACCGCCGGGCGGTTCGACCAGATCCCCTCGTGGTCGCCCGACGGGACGTTCCTCGCCTTCGAGCGGAGCGAGGGCGACGGGGGCCCCGCGATCTGGGTGGTGTCGAAGGACGGGGGGCCGGCGATGCAGGTGGCGGCGTCGGGGTCCATGCCGCGGTGGTCGCCCCGGGGGGACCTCATCGCCTTCGAGCACAGCGTGCGCGACAAGAGCATGATCTACACCGTCGAGGCGCCCGCGAAACTGGTCACGGGGAAGCCGGTGAACTTCACCGCCCAGGTGGAGGTGGATCTCGTCCAGGAGCGGGTCCAGGCCTTCGACGAGGCGTGGAAGTACATCAAGGATTCCTTTTACGATCCCAAGCTTCACGGCGTGGATTGGAACGCGGTGAAGAAGAGGTACCGGCCGGTGGCGGAGACGACCCGCACGACCGAGGAGATCAACAGCCTGATCGACCGCATGCTCGGGGAGCTCAAGGCCTCCCACATGGGCATCTGGGGTGGATCGTACACGAAGGTCCATCACCCCGCCCCTTCCACGGGTTATCTCGGGTGGAAGATCGAAAAGAACGCCGGTGGTTCCTTCCAGGTGGATAGCGTCCTGCCCGGCGGGCCCGCCGACAAGGTCTGGATCCGCGAGGGCGATTTCGTCTTCGAGGTGGGCGGGAAGAAACTGGACGCCTCGACGAACCTCTCCCGCCTTCTGGCCGGCACCGCGGGAAAACCCGTGCCCGTCCGCGTCGGTCCCACGCCTTCCCGCGAGGATTCCCGCATCGTCAAGATCAATCCGACCTCCTGGGGGGGCATCCGCGGCCTCCAGTACAAGCGGTGGCTCGAGAAGCGCCGCGACGCGGTGGAGGAGGCGAAGGGGAAGCTGGGGTACATCCATCTCAGGATGATGGGCGACCGCGACCTCGAACAGTTCAAGAAGGCGGTCGCCGGCCGGCTCAAGAACACCGAAGGGATGATTCTCGACGTGCGCAACAACGGCGGCGGGCACATCCACCAGGACCTGCTGGACATTCTCACCCGGAAACCCTTCGGCGCGTATCACCCCCGCGGCGGGAAGAAGACCTACCAGCCCGCCCTCTACTACACCAGGCCGGTGGTCGTGTTGATCAACGAGCGCTCCTTCTCCGACGCCGAGGTCTTTCCCCAGGGCTTCAAGGCCCTGAAGCGCGGGCCCGTCATCGGCGTCCCCACCAACGGCGGGGTCATCGGCACCGGGTCCACGACGCTGATCAACGGCGCCACGCTCCGCCTGCCCCGCGTCGGGTGGTTCACCCTCGACGGAAAGAACCTGGAGGGGCTCGGCGTCAAGCCCGACATCCTGGTGGAGGAGACGCCTGAGGACCGCTTGCACGACCGCGATCCGCAGCTTCGCAAGGCCATCCGGGTTTTGCAGGATCTGATCGAAAAGGAAAAGGAGGCCGAAAGGGGGGACGAGGACGAGGAAAAGATCGAGCCCGGCGGCAAGACGGAATCTTCGGAGGAAGAAGGATTCTGACGTGACGGGCCTGCACCGCGAAAGCCTCGCCTGAGAGGCTGTGAAAAAATCCCTGGTTCCCTGCACGAGCGGATTTTTCCACATCCTCTACAGTCTAGCGATAAGGAATTTGGAATGAAACCGGCGGATTCTTTCACAGGCTCGAGCTATTCGCGCTGTAACCGTTTTTCGCGATTTCCATGCCCTCACTGCCCCCGGTTCCCCGCGGCCCCACGGGTGTCGGTAAGAAAAGAGCAAGAGTCTCG
>CAZDSO010000054.1:0-24957 GCA_964508045.1 uncultured Planctomycetia bacterium
AGCCGATACCGCTGTTGGGCTCGGGAGGACCCTCGCCCTCCAACAAACAAGAGAATCGTTGGCCGCTTTGGAGGGCGAGCCTCCCGGCGAGCCGATACCGCTGCAGGGCTCGGGAGGACCCTCGCCCTCCAAGGCTGTCCTATGAAATGGTTTTCAAGTTTTCGGAACAGGGATTTTGGATTGTCATCGTGTGCATGCGCTTTTCATGTGTCATTCCCGGTTGAAAATGTACCAGTAAACCGGCCGAAAAGTGTACCACCGGTTTCATCTCATTTTTATCTCGATCCAGAGAATAGAAATGAGAATTGTCTCATTCGGAATTGGATTCCATATTGGAAGGGTTGAAGGGAGGGAGAGGGGGGCGAGGCGTGAGCAGGTCGATGTGGGGTGAGCTTTGTGGATTGCATGGGCTGAGCGGACCGCCGTGCTGCTTGTGGGAGGCGTGTGTCCCGGGCCAGGGGGGCTTTCGCCCGGGACCACGGCGATTCTCGCGGCGGCGGAGAGATTTCAGCAATGAGCGGACGGCTGCAATCTGCAAGTCCCGTCGAGGCGTGTCGCCGAACCTCCGGCTTCGCCGGAGGATTCGCCTCCCACAAATGGCGACCGCCGTCGGGCGTTTTAAGTGAATCCCTGTGAAAAATGATTCTCGTTTATCGCAGGGCTTATGATGGTTTTCTAACAGGAGAGGACGTTTTGATGGCTAGTGTAAAAAAGAAAAAGATTATGGACACTACTATAGCATTTCTTGATTCTTTAATATAAATAAAAAAACGGAATTGATCTTCAGATAAAAAATACCATCAATTTTTTGTACTAAATAATTAAGAAGAGTTTTCTTCTTCCCCAAAAGACGATAAATTGAAAGCAATAAAATCAAATTGTTATTTTGGTGGAGATTTAATAAAATTGATAAAACCAGTGCTCTTTGAAAAATTTCCTCCTGAATCACATGTAGTTCCTGGAGCTCCACCATCACTGTAGCATATTCCCTTCTCAGCTATATTTCCTGATTCGCAACTCCATTGGGCTGAATTTCCTGAAAGGCAGGAGCCAGGTGTTGTGTAACCATAAGCTTGTTGCAATGAAGAGCAAATTCTTTTTACGTTTGGAGGTGTGTATTTCATTTTTTGTTCCTGAAAAACAGCGATTTTCTCGACTCTGGAAATGAGCCATTTATATTTGCCTGCTCACACAGCCAGTACCCCCCAAACAGATCCCCTTTCGTTGTATAACTATTCGCTACACAATACCCCATACATGTTCCCTTGAATATGCAGCTCTTGCAAGCCCCGCCCAGCTTCTTGGGCAGGTTTTTTCGCAGGCTCTGGAAGACCGCCCCCTCCTTCCAGATCGTCTCCAAGGGCGTGCCGCCCGCAACCCCCGCCACCAGCGACGGTTCCGTCTTGCCGATCCCGCAGATCGAGACCGAGCCGTCCGAAAGAAGGCCGATGATGTTCAGGATGTGGCAACGCCCGATCCGGTTGTTCGCGATGTCGTCGAAGCTGTGGAACGCGATCGGAAGCGAGAAGATCACCCTGAATTTGTACTTCTCCGTCCACTCCTTCTCCGCCTTCGGCAGCAGCTCGATCAGACGCTTCACCGGAAGGCCCTTCTTCTCGAAGTACCCCTTGCCCCGCCCCCCGGGCGTCACCGGGTTGATCTTCAGCGACGTCACCCCCAGATCCTTCGCGAAACGAACCATCGGCTCCAGCTGGTCCTCGTTGTCCCGGCTCAGGATCATGATCAGCTGGATGTTGTGCCCGTGCCGCTTCAGATGCTCCACCCCTTCCACCGTTTTCTTCCACGCCCCCTCCACCCCACGGAACCGGTCGTGGAACGAAGGCTCCGGCGAGTCCAGGCTCAAGGCCACGTGGAAACACCCCGTCTCCTTCAACGCCCGCGCCCGCGCATCGTCCACCAGCGTCCCGTTCGTCTCGATGTCGTAGCGGATCCCCTCCTCCGAAAGCGCCCGGAAGAAGTCCTCCAGGTCCGGCCGGAGCATCGGCTCCCCGCCCGTGAACTTCACCCGGCCGAGCCCCAGCGGCTTCGCTTCCTTGACGATCCTTTGGAACGACTCCACCGAGATCTCCGCCCGATCCCCCGTGAACTTCTCCGCGTACGCCTCGGGCGTCTTCACCCACTCCGGGTCCACCCAGCAGTGCGGGCAACGCAGGTTGCAGCGCTCGGTGGGGTAGAAGTAGATCGCGGTCAGCGGCGGCACCGGGTTCCCTTCCCGGTCCGTCATCGGCTCGAACGCCTGTCTGGTCTCGGTCTCGGCCATGATCTGCTCATCGATTCCGGATTGTAGATTTTAGATTTCAGCCGTAGCCGCGGCCGGGAGCGCGGGCGTCTCGCCCGCAGCGCTGTGGCATCATCGGAGCCGCCTTGGAGGGCGAGGGTCCTCCCGAGCCCAAACACTGCCGGCTCGCCGGGAGGCTCGCCCTCCAACGGCTGAAACCAGACGGCTGAAATCTCCAATCTCCAATCTGAAATCCCTTCCAATCCTTCGCTTCATTTCCTGAGCGTTTCCTCGCCCTTGTAGAACTTGTAGCAGGAATACGGATCCCGCGCCAGCAGCTTGCCCTCCAGCGAGTAGGGCAGGGACGGGCAACCGCCCGTGCAGAGCGGCTGGTACGGGCACCCCTTGCACGTCTCCAGGTCGTCCAGCAGCACGTCGAACCGCTTGCGGAACTCCGTGAGCACCTCCGACTCCAGCCAGATCTCCTGGAGATCCTTTTCCCGGAGATTCCCGGCCGTCAGATCCTGGAGCCGGTCGCAGGGCAGCACGCGGCCATCGGGCATGATGGTGCACTCGGTGATGGCCGTCTTGCACCCGCTCAGGTAGCGCGGGCCCGCGTCCTCCACCTCGGCCAGCGCCTCCTCGTACGTCGAAAAACGATCGAAGCACTGCTTCAGCGGGCCCCCCACGATCCCCGGGAATGCTTGCGCCACCTCCCCCGTCTCCCGGATCGCCCGGCGCCACTCCTCGTCGGAGAGCGCGATCTCGTCGAAGAAGTGCAGCGCGTTCCCCTGGGGCAGCAGGATGTTGTACGAGACCTGAAGGACCCCCAGCGACCTCGCCAGCTCGGCCATCGCCCGGATCTCGTGGAGGTTGTACTTCGTGAACACCGTGAAGAACGTCACCGGCAGGCCCGCCTCCACCAGCCGTTTCGTGCCCCGCACCGCCCGGTCGAACACCCCCTTGCCCCGCAGGCGGTCGCAGGACGCGGCCGTGGCGCCGTCGAGGCCCACCTGCACCACCCCGAGCTTCCGGTAGCCCTTCAGCCGCCTCGCCGTCTCCTCCGTCACCAGCGTGCCGTTGGTGTTCAGCCCCTTGATGCGAAGCGGCCGCTCGTGGATCGCGTCCAGCAGATCGAAGAAGTCCTCGCGCATGAACGGCTCGCCGCCGCTGATCCACAGCGTGAACACCTTCAGCTCCACCAGCCGGTCGAACAGCCGCACCCATTCCTCGAAGCGGAACTCGTTGGGGTCCTTGCGGAACGGGTAGACGTTGCAGTGCTTGCAGTTCAGGTTGCACAGCGACGTGATCTCGAGAAAGATGTCCGTCGGCGCGCGCAGCGGCTTGATCTCGGGCATGGTTGACTCCATTTCGTTCCCCGATTCTAACGGTTTCCCGCCGGAAACGTCAGGGGGTCGTTCGAGGAAGCGCGTGTTGGAAACCCAGGGTCGAACTTGTATGAAGAACTGGGGCTTTTCCGATGAAGAGGAGAGCCTTCATCAAGCACTTGAATGAAAAGGGTTCCTTATTCCACGAGTTCCCGGAATCCCGCGTCTTTTCGGAAGTGGAGCGTTTGCACGGGGTGGTTCTTGACCAGGTCCGTGACGGTGTGGAAGGCCATTTCGGCCAGGGCGTCGGGCAGGAAGCGGAAGTAGTGGATGTCGTGCTGGAGGATCTTCAGCGCGGACTCGGGTCCCGGCACGGGGCTCAGCCGGTGTTCCGGGGCCTGCTCGAGGAAGAAGAGGCCGTTCAGCGGCGCCGAGTCCAGGTCCAGGCCGCGCCGGTAGGCCTCGGATTCCTTTTGCTGGCAGAAGGGGGTGGCGAAGACGCGGAAGGCGCCCCCGGTCCGGCGCAGGATCAGCCCGTCGTCGCCGAAGAGGGCGCCGCCGAACAGGCGTCCCGCCGTGCTCTTGCCCGCCCCGGAGAGCCCCAGGAAGGCGTGCCCTTTTCCGTCCCGGGCGACGCCGGCGCCGTGGACCAGCACGCCGTCCCGCGTTGCCACCGATGCCGAGAGGATCTGGAAGAAGAGCGCGCGGAGGTGGGGGGCTTCGAGCCTCTGTCTCGAGGGGTCCAGGAAGACCTCCGCCGTCCCGTCCTCCGGGAAGAAGACGGCGGGCCCGTGATCCGAGAAGATCGCGAGCACCTTCTCCCATCCCGTTTCAAAGGCGCGCCGGTACGTCCGGGCGGCCTGGGGGGAGCCGGCGAAGGCCCGGGCGTGTCGCAGGCGGATGTCGAACCAGCTGGAGGCGCGTTGCTCGAAGGGGAAGCGGTGGAGGGGCGCCCAGATCGCCCGGGCGAGGCCCTCGTCCACTGCTTTCGCCGGTCCGCGCCCGGCGGGGCCGACGGACACGTCCAGGTCGGCTTCGCCGTTTTCGGCGCGAAACGGCTCCAGGTCCTCGAGGAAGGCGGAGACGGTATTGGCGTGGACGAGGGAGAAGCGGAAGCGGAGGCGGAGCCCGCCGAGGAGAAACCAGGCTTCCTGTTCCGCGTCATGGTTCATGCCGGAGCCGCCGTCATCATGATGTTTTTTCGACTCTGAGAACGCTGAAATCCAGCTGAGCTACGCTGATGGGGAATGGGAAAGCGGTTGCTTTCCACCCTGAAGAATCCTCAGCGTTCTCCGGGTCGAAAGAATCTGGGTTCACCGAGTACTTCCATCAGGATTCCCATTTCACGTAGCCGAAGGTCTTCAGTTCGCCCAGGAAGGCGCGCACGTCCTTGTGGACGGTATCGCGTTCCACGTCCTCGTAGTCGGCGACGACGGCGTCGACGATGTCGCGCAGGGTCTTTCGTTCCTTGACGAGTTTCCAGACGCGGATGCCCACGGGGTTGAGGACGCTGAGCTCGCCGGTTTCGGGTTCGAAGAGGAAGGCGCCTTCCTCTTCCTCGCGGAGGACGACCTCGGCGCTGGTGCGCCGGGGGACGGCCTCCTCGGGGATGTCGGGGGGCGGGGTGGTTTCGGGTTCGGGTCCGGGTCCGGTTTCGGGTTCGGCCATGGTTTCCTCCTGCATCTGGTTCCAGTCGTGCGGCAGGGGCGGTGTCCCTTCGGGTTCGCGCCCCCGGCCGAGAAGGCCTTCCTGTTCCAGCGCGCGGACGAGCGCGCGCACGTCCTTGTCGGCACTCGGGGCGTCGAGTTCGAAGCGCGAGGCCAGGCGGGAGGCGGTTTCCTCGAGGCCGGCGCCCTGTCGGAGGTCCTCGAGGATGTCCAGCGCGGTGGGGTTGAGGAGGACGGGCACCCGCACGGAGAGCCGGAAGGCCAGCCCTCCCTCCTCGCCGAAGCCGGCGACGAGCAGGTCGCGGGGCAGGCGCGGGATCTCTTCGCCTTGACGCGGTGATGTGTCTCCGTCGGCCACGGCGACATCATAGCGGGTGGGGCCCCCAAATCGAAAACCGAAAGCAGGAAAGTCGCAACCGCCGAAACCTGCAGGACTGAAATCTGCAATCTCCGATCGGCTTTCGACTCGAAGCAGTCCCCCCCTGTGCGTTTCCGCCATAATGTCTTACAATCTCTCCTTTTCCAGACGGTTCAGACAGGAGGCGGGATGGCACGTCAGACGGACGGCGGGCCCGTGGGGGTGAGGATCGCGCCGTCGCCCACCGGGGATCCCCACGTGGGCACGGCCTACATCGCCCTGTTCAACCGGGCGCTTCGCGTGCGGCGCGGCGGGCGGTTCATCCTGCGCATCGAGGACACGGACCGCGCCCGATCGAGACGGGAATCGGAGGCGCGGATCTTCGAGGCGCTGTCCTGGCTGGGGCTTTCCCATGACGAGGGGCCGGACCGGGGGGGGCCGAAGGGGCCCTACCGGCAGTCGGAGCGGATGGCGGTCTACCGGGAGCACGCCTGGCAGCTCGTGGACGCGGGGCGGGCCTACCCCTGCTTCTGCACGCCGGAGCGGCTGAAGGCGCTTCGCGAGGAGCAGAAGGCGAAGAAGCTGGACTTCGGCTACGACGGCAAGTGCCGGTCGCTGGGCGCGGAGGAGATCCAGAAGGCGCTGGACGCGGGCACGCCGCACGTGGTGCGCCTGAAGGTGCCCGAAGAGGGCGAGACGGCCTTCGAGGACGAGGTCCGGGGTCGGATCGTCTTCGCGAACCGTTCGATCGACGACCAGGTGCTGCTCAAGTCGGACGGCATGCCCACCTACCACCTGGCGAACGTGGTCGACGACCACCGGATGGGCGTGGACCACGTGATCCGGGCCGAGGAGTGGATCTCCTCGACGCCGAAGCACATTCTCCTCTACGAGGCTTTCGGATGGACGCCGCCCCGCTTCCTCCACATGCCGCTTCTGCGGAACAAGGACCAGTCCAAGATCTCGAAGCGCAAGAACCCGGTATCGGTCTTGTGGTACCGCGACGCGGGCTACCTGCCCGAGGCGCTGTTGAACTTCCTGGCGCTGATGGGGTTCTCCCTGCCGCCGGAGAAGGCAGCCTCCCGGGAGAACCCGGAGATCTTCTCCTTCGCCGAGCTCGTGGAGAACCTGGACCTGTCGCGGATCAAGACCTCCGGGCCCGTGTTCGACCTGGAGAAGCTGGACAGCTTCAACGGCCACTACATCCGGACGATGGCCGACGGGGAACTGGCCGACCGGATCCTGGCCTTCCTGGGTCGTCTCGACGCCGACCGGGAGCGGCTTCTCGCCATGGGGGAGGAGCCGGCCTCGGGCAAGGGGGACGCGAAGGAGCGGGAGCTGCGGCGCCGCGCGTGGACGGAGCCGGCGCTCGCCCTGGCCCAGGATCCCCCGCCGAGAGACCGGGTCCTCGAGACGCTTCCGCTGGTCCGGGAGCGGTTGCGGGGCCTTCTGGACTACGCGGACCGCACCGCCTTCCTGTTCCGGGCGGACCCGCCCGCGTACGACGCCTCGCTGCTCGTGTCGAAGAAGAAGACGCCGGCGGAGACGGCCGAGGCGCTGGCGGGCTGGGCCGAGGCGGTGGGCGCCGTCGCGTCCTGGACCGCGGAAGCGCTGGATGCTGCGAGCCGGAAGCGGCTGGAGGCGACGGGTTGGAAGGTGAAGCCGCTGTTCATGGCGCTCCGGGTGGCGGTGACGGGCCGGAAGGTCTCGCCGCCCCTGTTCGAGAGCATGGAGGTGCTGGGCCGGGAGCGGACGCTGGCCCGCGTGCGGGAGGCGGCGCGCCGGCTGGCGGAGTCGTGAGGATTCGGTGGAGCGAGGATCCCACCGCAGAGATCGGGGAGGCGGGGTGGTTGGGTGATTGGGTGGTTGCGTGGTTGGGTGAACGAGCATCGATGCACCGATCCTGCTGCTCCGGAAATTCGGGAAAACCAGGATCGAAAGACTGCCGTATCCGGCTGTTTGCCCGCCTTGGCGCGGCTCGGCTGCTTTGGGATTTCCGGCTCGCGGCATCTTGCCAGGCGGCCTTCGCAAGCTTAGCGTTGCAGGGGAAGCGGATCCCCGGCGGGACGGGGATCGTTCCAGACGCCGGCACCTGAGACGGGACGGAGACGCGATGAGCGAGAACGACGACGCGCCGAAGCGCGATTTCATCCGGGACATCATCAACGAGGACAACCGGACGGGCAAGTACGGCGGGCGCGTGCACACGCGCTTCCCGCCCGAGCCGAACGGCTACCTCCACATCGGGCACGCGAAGTCCATCTGCCTGAACTTCGGCCTCGCGGCGGAGTACGGCGGGCTCTGCAACCTCCGGTTCGACGACACGAACCCGAGCAAGGAGGAGGAGGAGTACGTCGCCTCGATCCAGGAGGACGTGCGCTGGCTCGGCTTCGACTGGGAGGACCGGCTCTACTTCGCCTCGGACTACTTCGAGAAGATGTACGACTACGCCGTGCAGCTGGTCAAGGACGGCAAGGCGTACGTGGACGATCTGCAGGGCCACGAGATCAGCGCCCATCGCGGCACCCTGACCTCGCCGGGCACGAACAGCCCCCACCGGGATCGGAGCGCGGAGGAGAACCTCGACCTTCTCGAGCGCATGCGCGCCGGCGCGTTCCCCGACGGCGCGAAGGTCCTCCGGGCCAAGATCGACATGGCCCACCCGAACATGAACATGCGCGACCCGCTGATGTACCGGATCGTCCACGCCGCCCACCACCGCACGGGGGAGGCCTGGTGCCTCTACCCCATGTACGACTGGGCCCACGGGCTGGAGGACTCCATCGAGGGCATCACCCATTCCATCTGCACCCTGGAGTTCGAGAACCACCGCCCCCTCTATGACTGGTTCCTCGAGGCGCTCGGGGTCTACCGCCCGCAGCAAATCGAGTTCGCGCGGCTGAATTTGTCCTACACGGTGATGAGCAAGCGCAGGCTCCTGGAACTGGTGAAGGAGAAGCGCGTGTCGGGCTGGGACGACCCCCGCATGCCCACCATCTCCGGGATGCGGCGCCGGGGCTACTCCCCCGAATCGATCCGGACCTTCTGCGCGCGCATCGGCGTCTCCAAGGTCGAGAGCACCGTCTCGCTGGACTTTCTGGAACACTGCGTCCGGGAGGACCTGAACAGGACCTCGCCCCGGTTCATGGGCGTCCTCGATCCCTTGAAGGTGGTCCTGGAGAACTATCCCGAGGACCGGACCGAGGAGATGGACGCCGTGAACAATCCCGAGGACCCGGACGCCGGCACCCGCAAGGTCCCCTTCTCCCGCGTCCTCTACATCGAGCGGGAGGACTTCATGGAGGATCCGCCCCGGAAGTTCTACCGCCTCGCCCCCGGCCGCGAAGTGAGGCTCCGCTACGCCTACTTCGTGACCTGCGTGGGCGTCGTCAAGGACGCCGACGGCGAGATCCTCGAGGTGCGGTGCACCTACGACCCCGAAACGCGGGGCGGGGACGCCCCCGACGGGCGGAAGGTCAAGTCCACGATGCACTGGGTCTCCGCGGCGCACGCCGTCGACGCCGCGGCGCGCCTCTACGACAAGCTCTTCACCGACGAGAACCCGGCGAGCCACAAGGACCGCGACTTCCGGGACTTCCTGAATCCCGCCTCCCTGGAGACCCGGACCGGCTGCAAGGTGGAACCGGCCGCGGCAACGTTGCGGCCCTTCGACCGGATCCAGTTCGAGCGGCTCGGGTACTTCTGCGTCGATCCCGATGGCGGGCCGGGCGCGCCCGTCTTCAACCGCACCGTGGGCCTCAAGGACACGTGGGCGAAGATCAAGAAGCGGATGGAACAGGGGAAGGGGCGCGGATGACGGAAACGAGACAGCCTCCGGCGGCGCGGGCCGGGTTCGGTCCGGCGGCCTTCGCGCGCTTCGCCGCGGCCTCCGCGGCGAGGCGCCCGCGGTCCCTGGCGACGCCGTGGCCCGAGGCGCTCTTCGTCGTGTTCTCCGGCGCGGGGCTCGGCCTCGGCTGGAGCGCCGGACTCGCCCAGGTCTTCGGCGCCGGGGAGGCCGTCGCGCCCGTCGCCGCGTTTGCGAGCGCCCTGCTGCTCGCCCTCGCGACCGCCTCGCTCGCGAAGCCTCTGCCCGAGGGGGAGAGGTTCCCGAGGCTCGGCGCCAACCTGGACGCCCCGCGATCGTGGGCGGTCCTTAGCGTCTGGATGGCCGGCGTCCTCGCGGTCGCGGACGCCCTGTTCCTGCTGGTCTTCCCCTCCGCGTCCCACTTCTTCCAGGCCGTCCTGGGGCTCCAGATGCTGCAGCTCTGCCCGGCCGCGATCGTCGCCGGGGCGGAGATTTTCCGGCGGGAGCCCCGGCCCCGCTGGAAGAGCCCCTACCTGATGCCCTTCCGGCTGTTGTCCGCCCTCGGGACGGGAAGCCTCTGGTTCGCCTTTCTCGCGATTCTCGCCGGCGGCCCGGCGGGACGCGAGGCCCCGGTCTTCCTCGCGCTCGCCTTCCTCTTTCTCGCGGCGCGACTCTACCCGGGCCGGGAGCACCTGCGGTTTCTCGCGCGGCGGCGGGACGGCGCGTCGCGGCGCCTCGCGTCGGGACCGGAAGCGCTCTGGCTGCTGGCGGCGATCCTGCTCGGCGCGGCCGTGCCCCTCGCCCTGGTCCTCTCGGCCCTGCTCTTCGGCGGCCCGTTCCGGGTCGTCTCCCTGGCGGCGCCGTTCGCAACGGCGGTCGCGGCCGTGATCGAGGCGGTCCTCTTCTACCGCGTCGAGGACGCGGCGCCGGCCGGCGCGCCCGTCTAGCCCGGATTATTCATGAAAACTACTGCGGTCGCCGCAAGCACATGATCTGCTTCGTCGCTGCGACGATTCCGGCCCTCACGTGGCGCTTTGGCCACGCTCCGGACCGGAATCGTCTTGCTCCTCGCATCTCAGGCACTTGCGGCAACCTCGCTACGTCTTCATGAATAATCCGGGCTAGGGAAGACACCCCGAGGTCGCTCGATCAAACGCGGAGGACACGAGCGTCCACGCACACCGGAACCTACTCCTTCACGGCGGGCCGGTACTCCATGAGGCTGACGCCGCGGCCGGGCGTCGGCGTGCCGTACCGTTTTTCCTCGCCCACGGAGGCGCGAAAGTGGCGGTCGATCTGGCTGGTGTCGACGCCGGAGGCGCGGGCCTCCTTCAAGGCCTCGTCGGAGATCCTCTCGAGATCCCGGAAACGCGCGTCGCTCAGGATGTGAGGGGTGATGAAGACGAAGAGGTTGGTCTTCTTGATGTCCGACTGCTGGTGGCGGAAGAGGGCGCCGAGGATGGGGATGTCTCCGAGGAGCGGGATCTTGGAGGTGGTCGTGCGCCGGGTCGTGCTGGTGAGGCCGCCGAGGACGACCGTCTTGTGGTTGGGGACGGTGACCTCGTTGGTGATCTCGCGGCTGGTCTTCGAGGGGGGCAGGACGACGCCGCCGCCGCCGAGGACCGTGGAGGTTCCGGTGAACTGCTCGATGTTTTGCTCGATCTCCATGCGGAGCGATTCGTTTTCCGAGATGTGGGGCGTGATGGTCAGGGTGATGCCGGCGTTCTCGAAGCCGCCGAAGGTGAGGGAGTTGGTCACGGCGGCGGTGCTCTGGGACTGCGCGGTGGGCACCTCCTCGAGAACCTGGATCTCGGCCGTCTCGTTCTCGTTGGTCAGGATGCGCGGGAGGAACAGGACGTTCACGTCGGACTCGGACCCGAGCAGGGAGAGGAGGAGCGGGATCTTGTAGTTCTTCCCGGCCAGGATGCCGAACTGCATGCCCTGGCTCGAGAAGGTGGGCAGGCGCCCCCCGATGCCGTTGACGGCCCCCTCGGAGGTCCCGGAGGAGAAGTCGATGGGGTTTCCGTCCTGGTCCACGATGTTGGACAGGCCGAAGGCGGTGGCGCCGAACCCGCGGGTGCTGCCCTCCGCCGCCTTGTCGAGCACCGCCAGCTCGGCGCCGAGATCGAGGCCCCGGGCCGAGCTGATCTCCACGATCATGGCCTCGATGAGGACCTGGGGCCGCCGGAGATCCAGCGAATCGATGATCGCCTCGAGCTCGCGGAAATAGGCCTCCGGCGCCACGATGATCAGGGAATTGGTGGCCGTGTCCGCGATGGCGGCGGCGCGCTCCTCCTCGCCGGACGCCGGCGGGATCCGGCGCGGGGCTCGGGGCGTGCGGCGGGCCGGCGCGAGGCGGGACGCCGCTTCCCCCGCGCCCCGGGGCAGGGGGATGGGGCTTTCCCCCTCTTCCTGGACCATCCCCAGATCGGGGTTGGCCTGGATGATGGCGTTGACGATCTGCTCCATGTCCTCGGCGTTGGTGTGCTTGAGCCGCACCACGTGGACCATGCTCGGCTCCTCGTCCAGCTTCTGGTCGAGCTTCTTGATGAGGGAGAGGATCTCGGGGAACTGGTCCGGCAACGCCTGGATGATCAGGGAGCGCGTCCGCGGCTCCGGCACCAGCTTCCCCGGCGGCTGCGCCTGGAGCTGGCGCGCCTGCGACTGCTGGTGGCGCGTCTGCAAAATCGACTCGATCTTCGACGCCACCACGTCGGGCTCCGCGTAGAGCAGGCGGACCACCTTCCACTCCACCTGCGGACCCGGCACGTCCATCAGGTCGATGATCCGGATGAGACGCTGCATCACCGAACCGAACGCCGTCACCACCACCACGTTCACGTTCGGAATGCCCAGGATGTTCCCCCCCTGGGCCTGGTTCACGATCTGGCGCAGCTGGTTCGCCGTCGCCCGCGCCTCCGCGTACTGCAGCGCGTACACCACCGTGACCATCGTGTCGTCCTGCGGCAGGATCTCCGGGTTCGCCTTCACGTCCTCCCCCGCGAACGTCTCCGAAGGGCCCGTGAACGTCTGGCGGACCTGCGCGATCTTGCAGATCGTCATCCCGTCCACCTCCATCTCCGTGATGCCGTAGTGGCGGGTCTCGAGGATGGACTTGAACACGCTGTACAAGGCCTTGCGGGGAATGGGGACGCCCCCCTTGAACGTGATCTTCTGGCGCTGCAGCTGCGTGTCCGAAAGAAAGAGCTTCCCCGTCTCCCTCTGCACGATCTCGATCAGGTCGGCCATGTCGACGTTCTGGAGGGTGATCGTCACCTCCTCCTCCTCCTTCCCCTTCTTGCCGGGCAGCTCCTCCTGGGCGAACAGGGCGGGAAGGAAGACGAAAAAGGCCGCTGCAACCGCCGGATACGGGAATGCGCGCATGATCGGGTCGCTCCAAGGCGTTTCCCCCCCCCTCCCCCCGGAGAGAGGGCCTCTCCTTCAACGATCCAGCCCCCCGGGAGTTGGGAGGAGGGGGGGGCGCGCCGTGGATCCGTGGGAAGGAGACCGCAGAGAGGTCGAAAGTCGATAGCCGAAGGGGTGGAGTGCTGCAAACACTTCTGCAACTCGACAACGCTGCTCCGCCACTCCGACTTCGTCTACGGGGCTCACTACGAACGTCGGCCCGCAATCCAACACCGCATACGTCCTGCGGTCTTTGCTCCAATCGGTTCCGAGAATGCGGGAAAAACCAGGATCGGCGACCGCCTTGGAGGGCGAGGGTCCTCCCGAGCCAAAACACTGAATTCGTGATTCCTGCCTCCCCGGCGTCCCCTGGACCAGAGGCGATCGCCTCGGTTCAGGGCTTCGCTCGGCGGTGAGCGTCCTCTCGCTGTGGCGCGGCCTTGCTGCTTTTCGCTTTGGACCTTTGACTTTGGACCTCGGACGTTGGACCTTGGACGTTCGACCTCGGACCTCTTGAAGGGACGACCCTTGGATTTCGAGGCCTACCTGCAGGGCCGGCTGGCGGACATCCGCGGGCGCGGGCTCTACCGCGAGATGAAGACGCTCACGGCCCCGCACCGGATCCGGACCGTCGTGGACGGCGCGGAGCGCATCGTCTTCAACTCGAACGACTACCTGGGGCTGGCCGGACATCCCCGCCTCGTCCGGCGGGCGCGGGAAGCGCTGGAGACGTGGGGCTTCGGCTCCCCCGCCTCGCGGCTCATCTCGGGGAACACCGCCCTGCACGAGGCGCTGGAAGAGGCCCTGGCCCGTTTCAAGGGCGAGGAGGCGGCGATCCTCTTTCCCTCGGGGTACATGGCGAACCTGGGGGTCCTCACCTCCCTGGTCGAGCCGGGAGACCGGGTCCTGAGCGACGCGCTCAACCACGCGAGCCTGGTGGACGCCTGCCGGCTGTGCCGGGGCGACGTGGAGGTCTATCCCCATCTCGACGCAGGGGCGGTGAAGGAGGCGCTGGCCCGGAGGCCGCGCGGGGGCAAGGCCTACATCGTCACCGACGGCGTCTTCAGCATGGACGGGGACGTGGCCCCGATGCCGGCGCTCCGGGAGGCAGCGGACCGGGAGGGGGCGTGGATCATCGCGGACGAGGCGCACGCCACCGGCGTGCTCGGCGAGACGGGGCGCGGGCTTGCCGAGCACTTCGGGCCGGGGGCGGGGCCCGACGTCTGCATCGGGACGCTGGGGAAGGCGCTGGGGGGCCAGGGGGGGTTCGTCGCGGGGTCCCGGTCCCTGATCGAGCTGTTGAGGAACCGGGCGCGGACGTTCCTCTACACCACGGCCCCGATGCCGGCGCTTTGCGGGGGGGTGCTCGAGGCGCTCGCTTTGCTCGAGGAGGAGCCGGAGCGGGTGACGTCGCTGGGGGAGAAGGCCGCGCTGTTCCGCCGTTGCCTCGGGGAAGCGGGCGTGCCCGTGCCCGGCGACCCGACGCCGATCGTGCCGGTGATCACGGGGGAGGCGGAGCGGACGATGGAAGCGGCCGAGGCCCTGTTCGAGGCGGGGTATTTCGTGACGGGCATCCGGCCTCCCTCGGTGCCGCGGGGCAGCTGCCGGCTGAGGATGACGGTGATGGAGCCGCACACGGAGGCGGAGATCCGGGGGCTGGCGGAGGCGGTGGGGCGCATTCTCTGAGCCATTCGCGCTGTAAACGATTTTCGTGATGGCAATCTCAAAAAGAGTGGGATACGACAGTCGGCACTCCGCTCCGCTCCGTGCCTCGACTTGCCGACAGCGCGAAACGCTCGGGTCGGATTGCGATTGACCCCTCCCGCGATTCCGCGATACAATCCAACATCTCTCCCTCGGGGCCGTATGGAGGGTCGGTTCCGGGGGGGATTGTTCGCGGTTGCGATTTCGCCCGGGGAGGGGGGCTTCCTCCTCCCGCGGAAGAGGGACATCCTACGAAACAGGAGGACGATCATGTTGCGAGTCAAGGGTCTGGTCCTGGGCCTGGCCGTGCTGGGCATCCTGGCCGGTTCGGCCTTCGCGGGGGACGTCGACGACGAGATCGACAGGATTCTCGAGAAATTCGACAAGAAGTACCGGAAGTTGCGGGAGGAGATGCGGCGGGAACTGGAACGGGTCCTGGGCAAGAAGGCGACGCCCCCGGCGAAGGGAGGCGCCCCCTATCTCGGGATCCACGTGGAACCCGTCAAGGAGGGGTTGCGGGTCCTGCTCAACCTCGACAAGGGGGAGGGGATCGTGCTCCGCAAGGTGGTGGAAGGGGGGCCCGCGGAAGAGGCGGGGCTCAGGAAATGGGACATCCTGCTCGCCTTCGAGGGCAAGAAGGTGGGGAGCACCGAGGATCTGAAAGCAGCCTTGCGTGGCTACCGCGGCGGCCAGCGGGTGCGCCTGAGCGTGCTCCGGGACGGCGAGAAGATCCGCCTGGACATGGTCCTGGGATCCCAGGGTGGAGAGGTGCCGACGCCGACGCCTCACACCGAAACGCCGCCGGGCCGCATGACGGAGATGCGCCGGCATCTGAAGGCCCTGATGAAGGGAAGCGTACAGGAGCGCATGCGCGCCCGCCGCTACTTCGAGAAGCTGCTCAGCGGTTCCGGGAAGGCCCGCGAGAAGGTGTTCCAGCAGATCGAGGACGCCGCCGAGGATCTCCTGGGGGACCTCTCTCCGCGCGACCGGCGGGAGATGCGCAAGGTGTTCGAGAAGATGCTGTCCGGTTTCAAGCACGCCGTCGAGAAGGCCACGGGCAGCCAGAAGAAGGAGGACATCGAGGCCTTCCTCGAGGAGATGCTGAAGGGCGGCGAGAAGGGATCCTCCGAGGGGCAGGAGCCGGAGAAGGACGACATCGACAAACTCCTGGACGAACTTCTGGGCAAGGACGGCGAGAAGAAGAAACCGGCTGCCGGCGAGTCGGAGACGGACGACAAGCTCCCCATCGAGATTCCCAAGGAATGGGACGAGGCCCTGACGGAGATCCTGGGCGAAGAGGGCTGGAACCGCCTCAAGGAGATGATGAAGGAGCCCCGGTACCGGGAGATGCTCGACCAGTTCTTCCCCGAGGGCTTCGAGTTCACCCCCGCCAACGTCAAGAAACTCCTCAACCAGTACGGCATCACCATGGATACCCTGCCGGACCGCCTCCGCGAGATGGGCGTGGAGGAGGACGCCATCGAGAAGATCATGAAGCTCCTCGAGGAGGAGAGGCTTCCCGGCGAGAAGAAGCCCGCCTGGATGGGCATCCGCGGCAAGACGGCGGATGAGGGCCAGGGGGTCCTCGTCACCGGCGTCGATGACGGCGGCCCCGCCGACCAGGCCGGTTTCGAGACCGACGACGTCATCATCATGGTGGACGGCAGGAAGATCGAGGGCAAGGGGGACCTCAAGGACGCCCTCGAGGGGAAATACGCCGGCGACGCCCTTGCCGTGACGGTCCTTCGCAACGGGAGGATGAAGGAACTCAGGCTCGTCCTGGGCGCGAAAAAATGATCCCCGGCAACGGGGTCCCTGCGCGACCGAAGCCCGCGGGCACGCCCGCGGGCTTTTTTTCTCCTCTTTTTCGGTGGTGTAGGAGATTCGCTGAAAACGCGAGGAAACGGATGCCGGGGGGAAAAGAAAGGGAAGACCCACGACTTGCCGACACCGCGAACGCCTCTCGTCCGGCTTCATGTTGCATAAGGTCGAAAAGGTTTTGCAACATGGGAAGCCATGACGGCGGAACCTCCTCACGCGACGGAACCCCACGAGGGCGATGAGGCCTCCGACGAGGATCTCTTCGCCCGCTTCCAGGCCGGAGACCGGGACGCCTTCGACGTCCTCGTCGGCCGCTTCAAGGATCGGGCCTACTGGGTGGCCTTCCAGATGATCCGGGACGCCGACGAGTCCCTCGACCTCGCCCAGGAGGCGTTCGCCAAGACCGTCGTGTCCGCGCAATCCTTCGATCCCTCCCAGAAGTTCTCGACCTGGTTCTTCCGCATCCTCATGAATCTCTGCATCGATTTGCTGCGCAAGCGAAAGACGCGCAAGGCCGTCTCCGCCCTGGACGCACCCGAAACCGCCTTCGAGGGGCCCGGGCCGGGAGAGGAGGTCCACGCCGCGGAGATCCGCGAGCGCGTCTGGGCCATCCTCGGACTGCTCGCCCCGAACCACCGCGCCCTGCTGGTCCTCAGGGACATCCAGGGGCTGTCCTGCATCGAGATCGCCGAGATCCTGCGGTGCACGCACGCCACGGCCCGCTGGCGGCTGCACCGCGCCCGCACCCGATTCAAGGAGGCCTGGGAGAACCATTTCGGAGCCCCGGAGGCCTGATCCCGCGCCGCCAACACGCGCGCCCCGGATACGTATTACATCCGGGTGAAAACATGGGAACACCCCTCGACGCCCACAGGGCGGGAGGTGACACATGAACTGCCGGGAAGTCCGCAAGTACATCCCCCTGCACGCCGGGGACGATCTCCCGGAAAACGTACCGGGGCTTTTGGAGCATCTGGCCTCCTGCCCCCGTTGCCGGCGGGATCTCGAGGCGTACCGCGCGCTCCGCCGCGCCCTGGGCGCCGTTCGCCGAAGCGGCTCCCCCGTCTCCGGCGACGCCTTTCTCGAGGGCGTCCGGCGCCGCGTCGCTTCCGCGACGCCCGCCGCTTCGCCCGCGCAGGCTCTCTTCCCGACCCTGCTCCTTCGGGGCGCGGCCACCGCCGCCGCCGTGGCCCTCCTGCTCGCGGGCATCCTCTACAGCACCGCCCCGCCGGCTCACGAGCGGCCGGGCGCCGAGCCGGCGGAGGCCGGCGCCGGACGCGCGGGGGGCCTTTCCCCGGATCCCGCCTCGGAGCCCCTCCTGGTGGCGCCGAGCGGCGCCCCCGTGCGCTTCGGTCTCAGCCAGACCGAACCTGCGTCCGAAGACCGGGACGTCCTTCTCGAGCGCACCGTGGTTCCCGATCCCAAGGAAAACGGAAGGCCCGGGGAGAGGGAATACACGCTGTCCGAGATGCGCCCCGTCCTCGAGGCGGAGATCAGTACCGACCTTTGATCCAGACAGGCAGGGGGTCGCGATGAAGCCTTTCGCCGCGTGCACGGTGATGATGGCCCTGGCCGCGCCGCTGTTGAACGCCGCCTTCGCCCAGGAGCCCGAGGAAACGTCCCTGATCTCGATCTGCCGGACCCTCCGGCGGAACGTGGTCGCCGTCACGGCCGTGAAACCCGCGGGGAACGATCCCTCGCCGGACGCCGAGGAAGAGATCATCTCCCGGTTTTCGGGCGTCGTCATCGACGCGGACGGGCACATCGCGACGGTGGCGGACGTCCTGCCGGCCGATGCCGAGGTCCGCGTCCGCGTCCTGGACGGGCGGGTCTACGCCGCGAAGATCGTGGGCCGGGACCTGTTGTCGAACATCGGCGTGCTCCAGACGAAGGCGGAAGGCCTCCGGCCCGTCCTGCCCCCGCCGACCGGAGAACCGCCCGTGGGGACGAAGGTGATCGCGGTGGGGAATCCCTTCGGCCTCTACCACTCGGTGGCGGAGGGGATCATCTCCGGGACCGGGCGGACCCTGGCCGCGGGCAAGGAGCGGCTGATCCGGGGCATGCTCCAGACCACGGCGCCCATCAACCCCGGGGACGCGGGCGGCCTGCTCGCGGACCGCCGGGGCCGGTTCGTGGGGATGGTCTCCTCGACGTTCGGCCGGGCCCCCTCCCACCGCCGGATCCGGGGGATGATCACGGAGGCGATCCGGACGCTGAACAAGGATCCCGAGTTCCGGGACCTGATGGACAAGCTGGGGCGTCTGTTCTTCAGCGGTCTGGCGGGGGAGAACACCGAGGAGCTGCAAAACACCCTGGAGAAGCTTTCCGAGAAGCTGGAAGACCGTCTGCCGGGTCCCGGGCGGGGGTCCCGGGAACGGATGAAGGGGGCGCCCTTCGGGGCCCAGGGGATCAACTTCGCCGTGCCCGCCGACCGCGTGCTCTCCATCGCCCGCGAGCTCATCCGGCGGGGGCGCGTGGTCCGGGGCCGCCTCGGCGCCAAGGTCCTGAGCCTCTTCAAGGCCGACTACCACCGGATGAAGTACCGGATCCCCGAAGAGGTGCAGGGCGTCCTCGTCCTTTCCGTGGACCCGGAGGGCCCCGCCTCCCGCGCCGGCATCCGGCCCCTGGACGTGATCCGGTCCTATCAGGGGGAGGCCGTGCGGACGCCGGACGCGCTGATGCGCAAGGTCTTCGAGACGGGTCCCGGGACCACGGTGAAGGTGACGGTCTGGCGTCGCGGGGAAGGGGCCCTCTCGCTGGAGGTCCTCATCGAGGAGATGAAGGCCGAGTAGCCCGCCTCAGGGAAAAATTTCACCGGTTGATCAGAAAATGATCATGTGAATCAGGCTCGAAAAAGCACCGCTCGAAACCGCTTCTCGCGCTTCCCCAAAACAACCGTCGAGCCTTCATGTTGAAGGCGCCCTCCGCGGTGCGCGGGCAGGCCGGGCGCTCTGGCCTCGAAAAGGGCCGTGAAAATGCGCGGGAGCGGGAGCATGCGCGCCCTCCCGTCCGTCTATAGTTCCGGACCTGGAAGACGGCTCGGAATCGTTTAGAATGAGGTTCCTCGCGCGGGCGGGCTGCCGCGCGAGGCTCGATGGAACCGCGGATGATCATCAGGGAGGCGTCATGATGCGCTGGACGATCGTTGCCATGCTTGTCCTTTCGGCGGTTGCGCCGGTGTTCGCCGGCGAGAAGGCGGAGGCGGGCCCGGACGAGGCCCGGATCCAGCGGCTGATCGAGGCGCTGGGCTCGGAACGGTGGAAGGAGAGGGAGAAGGCCACGGACGCCCTCGTCGAGATCGGGGAAGCCGCCGTGCCCGCGCTGACCCAGGCCCTGCAGAGCGAGGATCCGGAAGTGCGGGTGCGGGCGCGGGATGCGCTGGAGCGGATCCGGAAGGCCTCGCCCTCGCCGGCCGGGAAGGAGGAGGGGGACCGGCCGCGGGGGAAGGAGGGGAAAGGCTGGGCCCGGGAGCCCTTTCCCGTTCCCGATCCGTGGGGCTCGGACTTTTCCGACTGGCTCAAGAAGTTTCTCGGGCCGCCGGAGGTCCGGCAGATGAAGGACCTGGCGGAATGGGAGCGCCGGATCCGCGAGCGCATGAAGAAGCTGATGGGCGAGGATTTCCCGGGCTTCGAGGAGGACGAGGACGACGTTCTCGATCTCGAGAAGCTGCTCGCGCGGCTTCGCGAGCGGGGCGTGGCCCGGGATGCCGGGGTGCAGAAGCACGTCATTTCCAAAGACGGGAAGAGGGTCGAGGTCTCCCGGGACGCGACGGGGAGGGTGCAGGTGGTGATCCGGCACAAGGACGAGGCGGGCGAGGAGACGGTCGAGAGGTACGAGGCGCCCTCGGAGAAGGCGTTCCGCGAGAAGCATCCCGATCTCTGGAAGGCGTACGTGAAGAACCGGCTCTCGAACTTCCGGATCCGCATCCTGCCCCACCGGGACCTGGAATCCTGGCGCAAGCGGATGCAGGAGGATCTCGAGCGGTTCCGGAAGCGCTTCGACCCGGAGGCCTGGCGGAAGGAGATGGAGGAGCGTTTCCGGCGGGCGCGGGAAGAGGCGCGGGAGCGCGGGGGGGAGCGGGCGTCGAACCGGTCGCGGGTGTCCGTGACGTTCAACGGCGAGGGGATCGTGCTGGAGCGCGGGCGGGACGGAAGCGTCGCCCTGACGGTGAAGCGGCGGGGGGAGAAGGGGAAGCTGATCGAGGAGCGGTACGAGGCCGCATCCGAGGAAGCGTTCCGGGAGACGCATCCCGGGGTCTGGGAGAAATACGTGAAGGGGCGCCTCGGGAAGGACGGGGTGCGGATCGAGCTGGGGCGCAACGGCTGGCCCTTCGAGCGCCGGGACGATCTCGGCCTCGAGGCGGGGGAGGTGACGGAGCTGATGCGGGTCCACCTGGGCCTCGAGGCGGGGCAGGGGTTCGTGGTGCGTGCGGTCCGGCCGTCCTCCCGCGCGGCGCGGGCGGGCATCCGGAAGTGGGATCTCGTCGTGAAGGCGGACGGGAAGCGCGTCTCCGGCCTTCCGGACCTCCGCGCGGCCCTCGAGAAAGCGGACGGGCCCGTGTCGCTCGATATCATCCGGAAAGGCGAGAGGGCGACCCTCTTGATCGACGACGAGTAGGATGCCATGAAACCGACGTCATCCTGGCGAACGCTCTATATCCCCCTGGTCCTGGCGCTGGCGGCGGGCGTGTCCGTCGGCGTGTCGCTGATGTCGTGCGGCGGCCGCGACAGCGACCGGGTCCGGGTGGATCTCGGGAACCGGTTGAAGAAGTTGAGCGACACGCAGGACGCCTTCGCGGGGGTGGCGGCCCTGGCCCAGGAATGGGTGGTGAGCATCACGGTGCGGGAGTCGAGGCGTCCGCGGAACTTTTTGGATCTCTTCTTCACGCCGCCGGAGCAGGTGAAGGGGGGCTCGGGGGTGGTGGTGGAGCCGTCGGGCTGGATCCTGACGAACCGGCACGTCGTGGAGGGGGCCACGTCCCTGGACGTGGTGTTCGCGGACGGGTCCCAATACAAGGGGGTTCGCTACAAGGCGGCGAGGGACACCGACATCGCCTTCGTCAAGATCAACGGCGGCCCGTTCGAGACGGCCCCCATCGGCGATTCCGACGAGGTGCGGGTGGGCGACTGGGCCATTGCGGTCGGCTCGCCCTTCAGCTTCGACCAGACCGTCACGGTGGGCGTCATCAGCGCCAAGGGCCGCAAGATCTCCCAGGGACGGGGGGGGAGCTACGAGACCTTCCTCCAGACGGACGCCGCCATCAACGCCGGGAACAGCGGCGGGCCGCTTCTGAACCTGCGCGGCGAGGTCATCGGGATCAACACCGCCATCTTCTCCCCCACCCGCACGTACGCCGGCATCGGGTTCGCCATCCCCATCAACCGGGCCGAGAGGCTCTTCCGCCACCTCGACAAGGAAGTGGTTCCCGCGAGCGCGGACAACCCGGCCTGGCTGGGCGTCTCGGTGCGGGACCTGCTCGAGGAGGAGCAGGTCCAGCTGGGCGTCGAGGGCGGGCTGGTGGTCCTGCAGGTGACGCCCCGCTCCCCCGCTTCCCGGGCGGGGCTTCGGGAATTCGACATTCTCCTCGGCGTGGACGGCGCCCCTGTCTGGACGCGATCCGACCTCATCGACATCCTCGAGGAGAAGGAGCCCGGCGAGGAGGTGGCCCTGAAGTTCCTGCGCGACCGGACGATCGTCGAGGTCGAGTGCCGGCTGGGCAAGCGGGAGTGACGGCGCGGGGGCGCGCGTATCGCCGCGCAGGGATTCTTTCACAGCCTCTCAGAGCAGCAGGCCCAGGCCTCTCAGGTTCTCCTTCAGCGACGCGACGAGGGGCTGGATCTCGTCCATGTCGGAGAGGTCCAGGAGCATTTCCGTGATGCGGACGATCTTGGGCCGGAACTTGTCGAGCTCCATCTGGAGCATTCTCGTTTCGGCGACGAGGTCCGAGCGGACGTCGTATTCCAGGCGGCTGTTGCCCTCGATGAGCGAGATGATGTTGGTCAGGAGGCGGTCGGCCTCTCGCGCCATCCGGAGGCGGTCTTCGGACCGGAGTTCGGCGGGCGCCTTCGCGGGGGGCAGGTGCTCGGCCGTATCCTCGGTGGACGGGGCTTTCCGTTCCCCGGAGAGGGGGAGCTGCCCTTCCATGCCCGGATAGACGGGCCGCTTGACCCGTGTGCCCTTGGGGATGATCTCGGTCCACTTCTGCATCTTTTCCTCGGACGGCCGCTTGCCCGCCTTGCCCTGGCGGCTTTCCGAGAAGAAGTTCATCCCCTCGGCGATGGGCCGCTCCAGGCCCTTCCCGCCCTTCTCCCCGGCCGGGGGCTTGGCGCCCTTGCCTTGCGGCATGCCGACCATCTGGACGGGCCGCTTGGGCGGCGTTTCGGCGGGCGCGGCGGGTTCGGGCGGCGGGGGCGCGGCCGGCGGCGGGGACGGGCTGACGCCGCCGGCGATCTTGTGGATCGGTTTCGGTTCCCCGGACGGCTTCTTTCTCGGCGGAGGCGCCCCGCCGGAGGCCTTGGACGACATGACCAGGGCCTCCTCGCGGTCGGTGGACCGGTTGGTGTAGATGGAGATGTGCCCGAAGACCATGCCCCGGAAGATGGAGCCCGGGGGAATGTACTCGGGGAGGGGCGGCTTGGAAGCGGGCTTGTGAAGATAGGGCATGACGTCGGACAGCCGCCGCGAGGAGACCAGCATGGACTGGATCGCGTCCATGTCGACGGAAGCCAGCTCCTGCCGGTTCAAGAGGTCGCGGATCGACGTCCCCTTGGGAAAAGGCACCTTCGTTTCCAGGATGTCCTCGCTCATGATCGATCGTCCCCACAGGTGCCGGAAAAACGTTCACCCCGATTATAGTAGGCCAGGGGCGCCCGAATCAACGCCGGGATTGACCGGGGCTTTCACGCTGCCGGCAAGTCGTGGTCAATCTGAAATCCCTTCATTCGCAACCTGGAATCCCTACCCGAGGCCGACCCAAGATCGGCTACAGCGCGAATCGCTCCGACTGGTTGCACTTTCCCCCCTTTCGTGTATGATGTCCGCGCCATGGCGGATCTGTCCAAATTGTTCGAGAAAGCCGAGGAGGCGACGAATCGGCGGAGCTACGACCTCGCCATCGACCAGTACCGCCAGGTCCTCGTCCTCGATCCGGACTCGGAGAAGGCCCGCTACGCCCTCCGCGAGGTCGAGGTGAGAAAGGCGGACGAGTTCGGTTCCCCCTCCAAGGTCCTCACCGGCCTGGCCGCCGTCCCCAATCTGGTGATGGCCCAGATCTACTCCTGGGTGAAGAAACACGACCTGGCGACCTTCGAGTACGAGAAGATCCTGGCCCGGGACCCGAAAAACGGCCCCATCAGCTTCCGCCTCGGCCGGGCGCTGGAAGCCTCGGGACTGCACAAGGGCGCCCTCGCCGTCTTCCGGGGCATCACCCTCTGGGACGAGCAGAACGTGGAGGCCTTCGTCGCGGCCGGCCACGCCGCACGGCGGACCGGCAAGATCGAGGAGGCCCTCGACTTCTACGAGAAAGCCCGGGCCCTGAATCCGAAGCACAAGATCGCGGTGGACGCCGTCCGCGACCTGTCGGCCATGCTCTCGCTGAAGCCGCGCGAGAAAGCGTCCTCCTTCCGCGATCTCATCAAGTCCCCCGCCGCGCCGTCGTCCGGCGGAGCCGGCGAGGAGGCCGGGGAGGAGGCCGGAGACGACCTTTCGCAGCTGAAGGCGCGCCTCGAGAAAGACCCCGCGGACCGGGAGACCGCGATGAAGCTCGCGGATCGACTGGAAGCGAAGGGCGATCTCAAGAACCTCCTGGGCGCCCTGAAGAAGGCCGTCCAGGCCCGGCCCTCGGACGCCGGGCTGAAGCGCCGACTGATGGAAGCGAACGTGAAGGCCATGGAGGCGAAGCTCCGGCGGATCGAGAAGGGGGGAAAGACGTCCCCGGAGAGCGATACCCTGCGGAAAAAGCTCGCGGACGCGAAGAAGAAGCTCCTGCAGGCCCAGGTGGAAGAGGATCCTTCCCGGCTGGACCTCAAACTGGACCTGGGCCTTCTCCTGTTCGAGGCGGGGGAGATCGACGAGGCCATCGGCTTCTTCCAGCAGGTCAAGAAGGACCCCAAGAAAAAGCGGGAAGCCTCCTTCTGGCTGGGCCGCGGTTTCATGGAAAAGGGCAAGCACAACCTGGCCGTCAACCAGCTGCAAGCGGCCATGCCCGCCGGATCGAACCTGGACGCCTGGGGGAAGGAAACCCTATACTATCTCGGCAAGGCAAAAGTGCAGGCGGGGGATCCGGGCGGGGCCCGGCAGCATTTCGAGAGGATTTACGAGGAAGACATCCATTTCCGTGACGTGGCCGGAATCCTGGAAGAGCTCGGGTAGGGACCTTCCGGCCCGGTGTTGAGCAGGAGAATCGAGGATGCCATACACAAAATCGGCGAAGAAGCGGCTTCGCCAGAACAGAAACCGCAAGACCGACAACAGCACCGCGCGGTCCCTCATGAGGACCGAGGTCAAGAAGACGTTTCAGGTCATCGAGAAGGGCGATCTGGAGGCCGCGCGGGACCAGATCCGGAAGGGGTTCAAGCGCATCGACAAGGCCCGGAAAAGGAACCTCATCCACGCCAACAAGGCCGCGAGGA
>CAZDSO010000055.1:0-24852 GCA_964508045.1 uncultured Planctomycetia bacterium
CCTGCAAGCGAAGGAGGAGAGGCTCGCCCTCCAAGTTTTCATGGTTTCTAGGAGCCGAGTTTGCTGTTTGTGGGAGGCGTGTGTCACGGGCCACGCAGACTTTCGGCCCGTGACCACGGCGATGCTGCGGGCGCGCTGCATGGCTGTGTCTGTAACCAGTCACCGGTAACCCGTGCTGGCCGTGCTTTGCCATGGAGTCGTAGCAGCCCACAGCATAAACAGGTTACCGGTTACCGGTTACAAACAACCCAGATCCAACAAACCGGCGCCTCATGTGCTCGCCTGTACAACCGGACCGGATCCGGGGTTGTTCTGACGGCCTGTTCATGCCCCACAGAACTACGGATCAGGGGAATCCGTTTGCCGGCGTAGCCGGCATCAGGGTGATCAGGGGATGCTACAATCCACAATCCAAAAGCTACCATCCCATTCCGCGCAATTCGGAATCCCTCAATTCCTGAATTCGAAATCGCATTCTTCGTTTTTCCTTCATGCTTCGTGTTGAAGGCGCTTTTGCGCGGCTTGGCTGCTTTAGGACTTGGGGTTTGGGGTTTGGGATTTGGGATTTGGGATTTCCCGAAGGGTATACTGGTCTTCCATGAACCAGCCACGAGGAGAGGACGCGGCGGGCGAGCCTCCGGGTGGGCCCTCGGACCCGGACCGGAGCGCGGGGCCCGGGCCCGGGGGGCGGTACGCCTGGGCGGCGCGGGCGGCGGCCATGGCGTGGCCCGTGCTCGGGGCCCTGGTCTTGCCGGCGAAGTACGGGTTCGACCACGCGGATCCCGCTGGCGCCCTTCTCACGCTTGTGGAGATCCTTCTCGCGCTGGGCTTCGGTCTTCGGACCTTGAAGGACTACCTGGCCCGGCGGGACGCGCGGGTCTTCCTGCGGGACCGGGCCGGGGAGGCGGTCAGCCTGGCGCTGCTTCTCACGGCGCTCCTGTTTCTCTGGATCGCCGAGGGATGGACGCTCGGCTGGAGGCATTTCGTCTTCGCCGTGGAGATCTTCCTCGCGCTGAACGTCCTGCTCGCCCTCGTCCGCCTGGAGAGGGTGCTGTTGAACCTTTCCATCCGGCCCGTGCGGATCTTCGTCCTGAGCTTCGCCGGCCTCATCCTCGCCGGGACGGCCTTCCTCTACTTCCTGCCCCGCGCGACGCACGATCCGGGGGGACTTTCCCTCGTCGATTCGCTCTTCACCGCCACCTCCGCAACCTGCGTGACCGGTCTGATCGTCGTGGACACGGGCACCGCCTTCACCCGGCTGGGGCAGAGCATCCTGATCATCCTGATCCAGCTGGGGGGGCTCGGCATCATGACGTTCGCGGCCTTCATCGGCCTGGCCATGGGCAAGGGCCTGGGGCTCCGGGAGAGGGCGGTGATGAAACGGTCCTTGAACCTTGAATTCATCGGCGACATGGGGCGCCTCGTCCTCTTCATCCTCCTGGTCACCTTCGGACTCGAGGCCGCAGGCGCCGTGGCCAGCCTGCTGATCGGCGTCGGGGCGGAGCATCCGGAGGGCCCGGTCTGGTTCGCGGTCTTCCACGCGGTCTCCGCGTTCTGCAACGCGGGCTTCTGCCTGAACGCGGATTCCTACGAGCCCTACGCCGGGGGATGGGCCTTCCTTTCCGTCCAGATGGCCCTCATCGTGCTGGGGGGCCTGGGGTTCGCCGTCCTTCGCGACGTCCAGTCGCTCAAGGCCCTCGTCCCCGCCCCCCTGCGCCGCCTGCCGGTCCTCCGGACCTTCTTCCCCCCGGGCGCGTCCCCCCGCCTGTCGGTCCACACGCGCATCGTGCTCGTCTCCAGCGCGGTGCTCCTTCTCGCCGGCGCGGCCGCCTTTTTCCTTCTCGAACGGGACGGCCTCCTCGCCGGGCGGGGCGGAAGCGACGCGCTGCTGGCCTCGCTCTTCCAGTCGGTCACCGCCCGCACCGCCGGCTTCAACACGGTGGCCGTCGGGGCGCTGGCGACCCCCACCTTGCTCGTGTTGATGTTCCTGATGTTCATCGGGGCCTCCCCGGGCTCCACGGGAGGCGGCATCAAGACGACGACGTTCTCGGTGATGGTCCTCGAGGTCGGCCGCATGTTCCGGGGGCGCCGGGACGTGGAACTCCGCGGCCGGCGGATCCCGCGCGAGGTCCTGCGCCGGGCCATGGGGCTTGCGTTCATCGCCACGACGCTGGTGGGGAGCTTTACTCTCGTTCTCGGCATTCTCGAGCCCGGTTTCGATCTGCGCCAGATCCTCTTCGAGGTGGTCTCCGCCTTCGGCACGGTCGGATTGAGCACCGGCATCACCCCGGACCTCTCGACGGGGGGGAAGCTCCTCGTCACCGCCGCCATGTTCGTCGGAAGACTCGGGCCCATCACGCTGGTCTGGGCCATGCAGACCGAGCGTTCCCTGACCCGGCTGTACACCTACCCCGAGGGCCGGGTCATGATCGGGTAGGTGGGCGGGGAGGCGGACGTCGAAGGGTTGGGATTTCAGATTGAAGCAAAGACCGCATGAACGTCTGCAGGTGTTGGATTGCGGGCCGACGTTCGTAGTGAGCCACGTAGACGAAGTCGGAGTGGCGGAGCAGCGTTGCCGAGTTGAAGAAGTGTTTGCAGCACTCCACCCCTTCGACTTGGGGAGGGCGAGCCGTGCCTTACGGTCCGCGGCCGTCGTGCAGGCGCTCGGCGAGATCCACCACATGCCCCGCGACGTCGATGCCCGTGGCGGACTCGAAACCCTGCAAGCCGGGGGAAGCGTTCACCTCGAGGACCCGGACGCCGTCTTTCAGGGACAGCACGTCGACGCCGGCGAAGCGAAGACTCAGCGCGCCGGCCGCGCGGGAGGCCAGGTCCTTGAGGGCGTCGGACGGCTGGAGGGCCTCGGCGCGGCCGCCCTGGTGGAGGTTGGCGCGGAACTCATCGCCCTCGCTGGTCCGCTGCATGGCGCCGAGAACGCGGGCGCCGACGCACATCAGGCGGATGTCACGGCCCGCGCCCTCCTTCAGGAACGCCTGGAAGACGGCGCCCTCCCCGCGGGCCAGGAGGTGGCGGAGCATCACGCGGGCCGAGGCCGCGTCGGGCAACAGCGAAACGCCGGAGCCCTGGGTGGCGTGCAGGGGCTTGAGGACGACGGGGAAGCCGCCGAGCCGCCCGGCGGCCTCGCGGACGCGGTCGGGATCGGAGACCAGGGTGGTCGGCGGCGTGGGAAGTCCCGCCCGGCCCAGGGCGAGGTAGGTTCCGTACTTGTCGCGGGCGTCCCGGATCCCCTCGAGGGGGTTCAACAGGAGGGTCCCCGAGGCCTCCAGGGCCTCGAGGATCCGGGCGGTGTGCGCGAGATGGGGGCGGGAAAGCCGGGGGAGGCAGAGGTCGAAGGGCGTGACGGGGGCCCCCCGGTGATGGATCGAAAGGCCCTCGCTTCCGGGACCGAGTTCGAGCCGTGCGGGGTCGACGGAGAGGATCTCGTGGCCCCGCTCGCGGAAGGCGTCCTGCAGGCGCCGCGTGGAATAGTAGTCCTCGCTGGAGGAGAGAAGGAGGATGCGCATCACAAACCGGCTTTCTTCAACGCTTCCACCGCCTGCTTCTGCTTCTCGTCCATCCGGGAGGGAACCTCCACGCGGACCGTCACCCGGTGGTCGCCCCGCCGTCCCTTCTCGTCCTGCACGCCCTGGCCCTTCAGGCGGAGCTGCTTGCCGGAGGCGGTGCCGGGGGGAATCTTGACGGACGCGGTTCCCCAGAAGGTCTGCAACTCGACCTCTCCGCCGAGCGCGGCGGTGGAAAAGGGGACGAACAGCTCGCCGTGGAGGTCGAGGCCTTCCCGCCGGAATCCCCGGTGAGGAAGGATGCGTACGGTCAGGATCAGATCGCCGGGGGGGGCGCCCGCCGTGCCGGGGTCTCCCTGTCCGCGAAGACGGATCCGCGCGCCGTTCTTGACGCCTTTGGGGATCTTCACTTTCAGGGTGCGCCGGACCTTTCGCCGGCCGGCGCCGCCGCACGCCGTGCAGGGCTGGGTGATGCGTACGCCGCGGCCGAAGCAGGCGGGACAGGGCCGGGTGAAGGCGAAGGTCCCCTGCTGGATGTGGATCGTTCCGCTCCCGCCGCAGTGGTCGCAGGGCTCGGGTTGCGAGCCGGGACTCGCGCCGGACCCGCCGCAGGCGGGGCAGGTTTCCTCGCGGGGCACGCGCACCGACGAGGTGCCGCCCTTCATGGCGACCTCGAAGGGGACCTCGATGGTGAAGCTGCGGTTTTCGCCGCGGGCGGGGGAAGCCCGGGAGGGGCCGCCGCCCGCAAAGCCGGTGGCGGCGCCGGGGTCGAAGAAGTTGCCGAAGAGGTCGCGGAAATCCCCGAGGTCCTCGAAGCGGAAGGACTGCTTGCCGGGGCGCCGGCCGGCGCCCCGGCCGCGCCCGGCCCCGCCCCCGAACAGGTCGCCGAAGACGCCGTCGAAGCCCGAGAAGCCCCGCGCGCGGGCGTCCTCCAGGGAATCGTATTTCTTCCGTTTTTCGGCATCGCCCAGCGTCTCGTAGGCCTCGTTGACTTCCTTGAACTTCGTCTCGGCCTCGGGATTGTCCTTGTTCCGGTCGGGATGGTACTTCTTGGCGAGGCTCCGGTAGGCCTTCTTGATTTCATCCTGGGAGGCGCTCTTGGAGACGCCGAGCGTGTCGTAGTAGTTCTTCACGTCCGCTACACGATCCTTTCGATGTCACGTTCGCTCCCGATGACCACCAGGATGTCCTCCTTCCCGATGACGTCGTCGGGTTTCGGCACGCTGACGACACGGCCTTCCGCGCGCTTGATCGCGACGATGTTCACGTTGTGACGGCGCCGGAGGTCGAGATCCATGATGGACCGGCCAGCGAAGGCCGCAGGCGCCTCGAACTGGACGATGCCGTGATCCTCGGCGAGTTCCACGAACTCGAGCAGGTTCGGGCGGACGAGGTTCCGGGCCAGCCTCCGGGCGCTCTCCTCCTCGGGGCTCACCACGTCCTCGATGCCGATGCCCTCCAGGATCTGGGCCTGGAGGCGGTTCATGGCGCGGGAGATCACCCGCTTCACGCCGATCTGCTTGAGAAGCAGGGAGGTGAGGAGGTTGGCCTCGAAGTTCTCCCCGATCCCCACGATCGCGACGTCCACGCCGTCCAGCCCCTGCTCCAGCAAAGCGGCCCGGTTCGTGGTGTCCATGGAGACGGCCAGGGACGCGTGGTCCTTGACGGCCTCCACGTTGTCCAGGTCCCAGTCGGCGGCGAGGACCTCCATTCCCTCGTCCGAGAGGGCCTTCACGAGCGTCGACCCGAACCGGCCCAGACCGAGTACGGCGAACTTGGTGGTCCGCATGGGGCGCGGGCCCTTTCACGATTCGAACATCGGGGGCGGCCTTGCGGAAGCAACGCCGAATCCTCATGATGCAACGAGTCAAGGCTCGCTGCATCTCATACGTCTTCCCTGGAGAAGATCTTGACGTTTCCCGATGGGGAATGCAACCGCTCTGGGGGTGAGGGCGGTTCCAAGGAGGTCACATGCCCAAGCTCATCGTTCTCCACGGTCCCGACGCCGGCGGGACCTTCGACGTGGGCCGGCCGTCGATTCTCGGCCGCAGCGCCCAGGCGGACGTGATCCTGTCCGATTCGAAGGTGTCCAGGTGGCACGTGCAGCTGGCCCGCAAGAAGGACGGGTACGAGGTGCGCTGTTTCTTCGGAAGCAAGGCCGTGAAGGTGAACGGGGCGCCGGTATCGGACACGGACCGTCTCCGTCACGGGGACACGCTGGAGCTGGGGACGAGCATCCTCTTGTTCAGCGAGGACGACGCCCTCGATCTGCCCGACACGCTCGACGAGGACGAGATGAAGGCCCTTGTATCGAACACCGTCTACCGCCGGTCCCACGACCCCGTGCGGTCCACGAAGGCGTTTCTCTTCGATCAGTCCCGAACCGATGGAGGCCGCCTGGAAGCGCTCTTGCGCTTCGAGCGGATCGTCGGCTCCCTCGACGAGGCTCCCCGCATCCATGACGTCATCCTGGACTTCATCTTCGGCACCTTCTCCACCGACCGGGCCACCATTCTCCTCCGGGAGGCCGCGCGGGAACGCTTTCGGGTCGTGGCGCGTCGCTCCGGGATGAAGGGGGCCGAAGGGGACAAGGGGCTTCCCAGCCGGGCCATCGTGCGCGAGATTTCCAACACGCGCGACGCCCTTCTCGTCGAGGATGCGAGTGCCGACGAGCGGTTCGTGGGGCGTCGCAGCGTGGTGGACCAGAACGTGCGGGCGGTGATGGGGGTGCCGATGGTGTTCCAGGAGAATCTTCTCGGCGTGGTGGTGGTGGAGTCGAGAAGCCGGCGGAGCGCCTTCAGCCGCGAAGACCTGCACTTGCTCGACGCGCTCGGGGCCCACGCTTCCATCGCGCTGGAACGCACACGACTGGCCGAGGCGGTGCACGAGAAGATGCTATTGGAGAAGGAGATCCAGCTGGCGGGAGCGATCCAGCAGAGCCTGCTGCCGGAGACGCTGCCCCACCGGCAGGACATCGAGGTCCACGGCGTCATGATCCCGGCCCGCGACGTCGGCGGCGACTACTACGATCTCGTGGAAAAGGGCGACGACCTCCTCGTCGCGGTGGGCGACGTGGCCGGCAAGGGTGTCAACGCGGGGCTCGTGATGATGATGGCCCGGACCTACTTCCGCTCGCTGTCCGAACTCGTCGACGATCCCGGTGAGATCCTGAGCCGGCTGAACAACGTCCTCCAACGCGACACCGCCGCCAACTACTTCATGAGCTTCCTCCTCGGCCGCTGGCGTCCCGCCCGCGGATCCATCGAACTGTGCTGCGCCGGGCACGAGGTCCCCCTGATCTACGAGGCCCAGGACCGCGAGGTCAAACCGCTGAAGGCCGGCGGACTCGTTTTGGGCGTGAAACAGCAAGCCACGGAAGACGTGACGACGGCGACCGTGCCTCTCGAACCGGACGACGTCGTGCTGTTCTACTCCGACGGCGTGACCGAGGCCCAGAACGAGAAGGAGGAAATGTACGGTCGCGAGCGCCTCCCGGCCGTGTTCGCGAAGAACGCCGGCAAGCCGCTGCACGCATTGGTCGACGGGATCGTGAAGGACGTGAAGGCCTTCGCCGGAGGCAGGCCCCAGTTCGACGACATCACCGTGGTGGCCCTCAAGCGCCCGCACTAGCCGGCATCCTGCGCCCGGTTCGCGGCAGGACGATCAAGCGGAAGCCAAACGCGTCGTGGACGTGGGAAGCAAGATGGGCCCGGCGGTAGGAACAGCGCCCGGTCACGCCGTGGAAGGGCCATCCCCCGCCACGCAACAGGCGCCTCCGGCTGTTCTCCGCACCGTTGACGCACCAGTCGATGGCGTTCCCGCACAGACCCCGGACCCCAAAGGGACTCTCGTCCACGGGGAACGAATCGACGACGCCGGGACGATGCGGACCGTCATGGCTCCCGTAGGTGTTGGCGAACGTGCTGTCGAAATGCTTCCCGAAGGGGTAGGCGCGCCCGTCCGCGCCGCGCGCCGCCCGCTCCCACATGACCTCGTGGGGTAGGGAAGCCAGGAAACCGGCGACGCCGCGGAACCACGCGGCGTAGGCCATGGCGTCCTCCCACGAGACGGCGAGGACCGGCCACGCCTCTTCCGGGTCGAGGGGGCACTGGGAGAGCCCCCGGGCGACATTCTCCAGGGGTCCAGGGGCCTCCTCGCGCCACGCCGCCGTGGGAGCCCGGTACGTCCCCTCTTCGGTCTTCGGCCAGTACCAGCCCGACGTTTCCGACTCCCTCGGAACCCGCCGGGACGCCTCGCCCGGATCCCGCTTGACCAGGGCATCCAGGAAATCCTGGTACTGCCGGACCGTGACCGGGAACGTAGCCATGAAGACGTCGTCCGTCTCCTCGATCGACTTCGGGAAAGAGTGCGCGTTCTCCCTGTCGCCCTGGTAGATGAACCGGCCCCCTGCAACCTGCACGAATCCATCGGGAATGTCCGACTCTCGATACAAGGTCACGTCGACGGACTCGTCGGCGTTTCGTCCGATGAACACCGGAACGCGGACCCGGGCCCAGGCCGGATCCTCTCGATAGGCAAGAATCAAGAGGTAGGAACCCATGGGGATTTTGAACTGCGGAATCGGCGTCTTTCCCAGATAGAGACCTTCCGTGGGGCGATACGGCGATCCAGGATCGTAGAGACGATCGAGAACATCCTTGGGGGGGACGTCCGAGGGCCTTGCTTGTCCCCCGGCGAGCCCGCTCGGATCCGGTGGATCGGTCTGGCGCGACTTGTCCGCCGAAGCCCCCGCCTGATTCTGTCCGGCGGAGGCGGAAGCGCCATCAGGGGAATCAGGCGGCGCGGGCTTGCAGGGAACGAGGATCTTGTTCCGCTCCTCGTACCGGCACAGCCACACATCCGCCCCGTCCAGCGGCTCTGTCTTGCACTCAGGGCCGTGCACGTTCAGGCGGATCGGCTTCCCCGGCTCAAGGTCGGAAAGCCCTTCGGCGCTCTCGCGGCCGTCGAGGGCGCGGCCGGAAAGGGGGTGGTACCCCATGACGCCGCATTGAGTGACGCGTTCCGTGTCCCCTGTAGAGTTGTCATCCTCCCGTCCGCTCTTCTCGACACTCGACACGCCACGCGCTTCCCGCCCGCCAAGCTCCTCCGGAGTCACCATGCGACCCTCGGTCAGGCAGTGACAGGGGAAGTACTTCGTGGCAACCGCCAGCGTCCCGTCGCCCTTGAGCCTCTCGTCGTACTGCCCGTCGTTGTACTGCCAGACCAGCCGCTTGCACCGGCGCATCTCGTCCTCGTCGCCGGCTTTCTCCTCCCGGAGGAACTGATCCCAGTACAGGTCGGCGAGCGCAGCCCGGGCTTGGGGATTGCCCCGCTCGAACTCCAGGGCGCTCTGGAAAGTGGCACCGGCCTCCGTGAAAAGATCGACGACTTGCCGGCGAAGGTCCAAGACCCGGTCCATCAAGGCGTAGAATCCGGCCTTCTGCTCCCACGGCGAGAAGGATCGAAGCGACCGTTTGGCTTCCTCGGCCTCCTTCTCGAGGGCGTTCGCTTCCGCGCGAACCCGCTCCATCTTCTCGACGATGCTCCTTCCCGCCGCGACCTTGGAGAAGGCCATTTGACGGTTGTATTCACGCTGCTTTTCCCCATCGAGGAAACGCTGCACCTCCTCGTACAGTTCCTTGACGGAGGCGTACCGCCGGGACTTCTCCCTCGCCATGGCCTTGAGAACCGTCCCCTCGAGCAGCTCGGGCACCGGTCCGAAGCGGGCCAGCCCACCCGCACGGTTCGTCTCGCCCCTGTCCCGCAGCACCGCGGTGAAACGCTTGGATGGCGGGGTCAAGCCCCCCCGGGTGACGACCGAGAGGATCTCCCCGGCCGTGCCGCCCTCGAAGGGGGGCCGGAACGTCAGGATCTCGTACAGGATCGCCCCGAGCGAGTAGATGTCGGAACGCTCGTCGATCGCCTCGATCCTCCCCTCCGCCTGCTCGGGGGGCATGTAGGCCGGAGTCCCTACGACCTCGCCCTCCAGGGTGAGACGAGCGGACGGATCTCCCGGATGCACCGATTCCTGATCCTCCTGATGCGGCTTCTCCGCAGGCGGACCAGGTTCATCAGGCTCCCTATGCACCTTCGCAAGGCCCCAGTCCACCACGTACACCTCACCGTAGTTCCCCACCATCACGTTGGCGGGCTTGAGATCGCGGTGGATCACGCCCTGGTCGTGGGCGTACGCCACGGCCTGGCAGACCTCCTGGAACACGCGCAGCAGGCGCGGTCTCGGAAAGGCCGCGATCGTCTCCGCGTCGCCCTCCTCGATATCGCGCAGGATCTCGCCGAGGTCGCGGCCCACGATGCGGCCCATCACGAAATAGGGGACTTGCCTCACGGCGGGGGGTCGCCGCCTTGCATCGCCATGTCCTTCTGCGGCGCCTCCCACATCAGCTGATTCCTCTCTCACCCCCACCTCGAAAACGGGCACGATGTTGGGATGCATGAGACGTCCCGCCACCCGGGCTTCGCGAAGGAACCGTTCATTCATCTCCGCCGTGGACCGGCCTCCGTGCATCTCCTTGACCGCGACTTCACGGCCGAGCAGCCGGTCCTTGCCCAGAACAACGCGCCCCAGCCCGCCCACACCGATCTCCGGACCCAATTCGAACCGGCCCGCGGGAGCGGAAAGCGATGCCTCCGATCCGGCCAGCTCCAGCAGCACGAGGCCCCCGCCGCATTCCCCGCAGACCGGGCTCTCGAGGGGCCGTGCGGAAGGCCGGGGCCGCTCGCATCCCGGGCACCACATCAGTTTGGAGGGAAGGCCGGCGAAGAGGGAGGCCGCTCCCTCGCGGTCCAGGAAACCCTCTTCCAGCAGGACCTTGCCGAGAGGGATGCCGGCGGGATCGTTCGCCCGGGGTATGATCTCGGGAAGGCGGATGGCCTCCACGAGACCGGTACGCACGAGCTCGCTCATCAGCCGGACGTTCTCCTCGACGTAGTCGGGATGTCCGGCGGGGAGGGGGGGCTCTTTTGCATCCATCGCTGCTCTCGTTTCCGATGATCGCGCTGTCTGTCTCCTCGTCAGACTCAAGCCTATCGCCACGATCGAAGGTGTGTAAAGGGCCCTCCGCCCCGTTCCCACCGCTTTGTCCAGCGGCGGGGATGGAAAACCGTTCCGGATTGTGCATCATGAAGAGTCTCGTCACCGGACCCCGAGCGATCCGCGACGACCCGAAACGAGGCGACGTGAACGAACTACTCTCTCCCAGCGCCGCCGGTTTTCCTCCGCCCCCCTCCGCGGGCAGGCCCCCCGACCGGCGAAGCATCGCCGGGCGGGGCGCGCTCCTGGTCCTGGCGCTCGCCGCCCTCGCGGCCCTTCCCCGCGAAGCCGCCTCCGCCCCGGCGCCCCCCCCGCCCCGGTGCGGGATCCGCGCGGCCTTCGACGCCGACGCCTGCCGCGTCCACGGCACCGCCACCTGGACCTTCGCCAACACGACCGACGCGCCGCTCGATCATCTCCTGGTCTCCCTCTACGCCAACCGGCTCCTCCGGCCCAACAAGGCCCTCAACGACGTCACCTACCCCTGGTCCTATCCCCGCGCCTTCAACCCGGGGTACCTCGAACTCGACCGCATCTCCTTTCCCGGCAACGTCCACCGCCCCGAAAGCCCCGCCTTCGTCGCCCGGCCACGGCGCCCCGACAAGACCCTCATGCGCATCGGCATCCGCCCCCCCCTGCCGCGCGGGGAATCGCTCACCGTCCGCATGCCCTTCACCACCCTCGTGCCGAAGAAGTACGGGACCTTCGGACGCTACCTAGGCGACGTCCTCCTCAACGGCGGCTGGTATCCCGCCCTGCCCGTCCTCGACCCCGGCGCCGGGTGGCGACCCGAGGCCGCCCCCCCGCATGCGGAATTCGACGTCCTTATCGAGAAACCCGAAGAACTCCAGGCCGTCATCAACGGCGCGTTGACGACCGAGGGCGGGGCCGCCGTCTACCGGGGCGAAGGCCGGTACCTCACGCTCTCGCTGGCCGGAACGTTCCACCGCTACGAGAAGACGTCGGGCGACGCCGAGGTCGTCTACTTCCGGCTCTCCGAAAGCAGCGCGTCGGGCCGCAAAGTATGCGAGGAAGCGGGCCGCGTGCTGGACTTCTACCGGCAAACGTACGGCGCGCCCGGGCGAAAGCGGATCGTCTTCCTGGAAGGGCACTTCCGCACGCAGCTCTCGGCCCACGGCGAGGGCATGGGCCTGCTCTCGGACCACCTGCTCCACGTGCTGCCCTACCCCATCGACCTCAGGAAGTACCACATGCGGGAAGTGGCGTTCGAGACGCTCTACCTGCTGGAAGTGGAGGGCGCGCGGGCGCGGGAATCCGCCATGGACTGGAACTGCGTGGCGGAGGGGCTGGCCTGGGCGGCCTTGCGGGAATACCTCGCGTGGCGGGACAAGAACTTCGACGAGATCACGGACGTCCTCAGCACGTTCTCCTTCATTCCCGTCATCGACCAGACGCTGGTGGCCCCGCGCTTTCCGTTCGCGGACGTCTTCTTCGACACGTTCTTCAAGCGCGAGCCGTTGCGCGAGGGCATCCTGCGGTACAACAACCCGATCCCCTTCGGGCGGATGGTCATCGAGAAGGCGAAGGACACGGTGGGCGCCAAGGCCTGGAGCCGCGCCCTGGCGGCCGTGCGCGAGGAAGGGGCCACGCTGAAGGCCGCGCTGGAAAAGGCCTCGGGCGAGGATCTGGACTGGTTCGCCCGCCAGTGGCGCGAGGGCTATCCCCGGCGGAACCTGGAGGTGGGCGAGATCGAGGAGGAGGAGCTCGAAGAGGGGCGGTGGCGGATCAGCACCGAGATCCTGCGCCACGGGGGCGAGGATTTCATCGAACCCGTCGAGGTGGGGGTGAAGACCGGAGAGGGGGACAAGTTCCTGGGCACGGTCCGGATCGACTCCGCGCGCACGGTGGACCGGTACGTCTATCCCGCGGCGTGGGACCAGATCGTTCTCGACCCGCGGGGCCGGGTCTGGGAGACGAACCGCACCGACAACCGGCGCCCCCGCAAGCCCAAGATCCTGGTGACCGCCTTCAATCCGCGCCTGGAATGGCGCCTGGAAACCCCCGTCTCCGAATCCACGCTCCGGCTGGACCTCTACGGGGGCTTCGCCGGCATTCTCCAGGGGGACTACGCCAACCAGGTCCACTTGAACTACTTCTACAACCAGCGGGGCGTGGGGGCCACGCTGGGGTACTTCCGGGCCTTCAACATGAAGCTGGACCGGACGGACTTCCGCCAGGGCGTGGGCGCCTTCGTCAACCTGGAGAGGCTGGCCAAGGAGTTCGCCCTCGCGGAGGACGTGGAGGCGGAGGAGAAGGACCGGCTCCTGTTGACCTCCACCCGGATCTTCTACGTCGTGGACACGCGGCTCGACCGGAAGAATCCCCACCACGGCGCGTACGGGCGCGTGTCGCTGGAGCTGGCGGAACGGATCCTGGGGACGGATTTCAGCTACCAGCGGCTCTTCTGGGATCTCCGGTGGCTCTACAGCCCGGTCCGCGAACACATCCTCGCCTTCAACGTCCGCGGCGGCCTGTCCTGGGGACGCCTGCCGGCCCAGCGTCGCTACTCCGCCGGGGGGTTCTACGGCGTGCGCGGCATTCCGGAAAACGAGGCCCTCGGGTCCCAGGGCCTGGTGTTCCGGTGGGAGTACCGGCACCTGTGGCTCCACGACCTGAACCTGAACTTCTTCTGGTTCGGGTGGATCCGGAGGGTGCAGGGGGCCCTGTTCCTGGAAACGGGAATCGTGGCGGACGAGCAGGCCGGGCTGTTCCGGATCCAGGACTTCCGCTCCGGCTGGGGATACGGCATCCGGATCGAGTTCGACTCCTTCGGGGTCCGCCCCTTCCTGGTGGGCGTGGACATCGGCTGGCGTCTCGACGAGGTGGGCGACGAACCGATCTTCTACCTGACGGTGGCGCAGTCCTTCTAGCAGCCACCGGGATGAACCCGAGGTCCGGGCCGGGATTTCAGATTTCAGATTTCGGCAGCCTCTGGAATCTGCAATCGGAAATCCGAGATCCCCCCGCGCGAGCCCCCGAGGCCCCGTCAGTCCCCTTTCGCCTTCGTCACCGCCCACTCCCGGAGACACTTCGTGCACACGGAGATGTTGACGGGTTTCCCTCGCTGGGGGCACGTGGTCTTCATGGGAGGGCAGGCGCCGAGTTCCGCCAAAAGGCCCGCGAGGATGTCCACGGATTTCCGGGCAATCTCGGGGTCTTCCAGGGCGTGGTCGTCTCTCATCGATCCTCCTCCTTCGGTGTCCATCCGCCCCCGCGGACCGCACGTTCGCTATCCTTCGGACCCTCGGGAAACGTTTCCCGCCGTGGGTTCCGCCTGGCTCACCATGATGCAAAAAAACGCGGGAATGTCCCAGATCCGATCGCCAGGTCGCCGCCTTGCTCTGCAGCACCCCTCCCCGGCGCCTCCCACAAGAAGCAAGGCGGTTCGCTCTGCTCTCGTGCCTCGGTGCCTTCTTGGCGGTGTCTGGTTCCTGTGACCCGTAACCCGTGCTCACGGCGAACGTCAGCATCCCGGATCCACGAAGTGGATCCGGGATGCTGAAACGGTCCGGGCGCCGTGGCGTCGCCGGCGCCTACGAGCCGGGCGATCGCGCGCCGTCCTCCACGTCCTTGAGCGCCGCGGTGAACGCCTCCAGGATCTGGTTCACCTCCTCTGTCGAGAGGATCAGGGGCGGCATCCACCGCATCGTCGCGCCCGTGGAGAGCGAGCCGTGGGCGCCGTGCAGCTTCATGGCCTCCTGGACGGCCTTCACGCATTCCGCGCTCTCGAGGTCCACGCCGATCATGAGGCCGCACGCCCGAAACCCCTTGAAGAGCGGGGACTGGATCTTCGAGAGCCCCTCCTTGAAGAGCGCCGACTTCGCCGCGACCTTGGCGGGCAGGTCCAGAGCCTTCATCTGCCGCGTGGCGATGAGCGCCGCGGTCATCGCCATGGGATTGCCCCCGAACGTGGATCCGTCCCATCCCCCCTGCATGGCCTCGGAGACGGCCTTCTTCGTCACGACGGCGGTGACCGGGTATCCCCCGCCGAAGGACTTGCCGATGACCATGAGGTCCGGCACGATGCCCGCCTCCTGGCAGGCGAACCATTGCCCCGGGCCGGAGGCCACGCGGGCGAAACCGGTCTGCACCTCGTCCACGATGAGCAGCGCCCCGTACCGGTCGCAAAGATCCCGAAGCGCGCCGGCGAACGCCTTGGACGCCGGTCGCACGCCCGCCTCCTCTCCCTGGATCAGCTCGAGGATCACGATCCGGGCCTGGCCGGACGCGAGCATCGATTCCACGGCGCCCGCGTCCCCGAACGGGGCGAAATGGACCCAGCCGGTCTCGTCCAGCCCGAACGGGGCGCGGTAGGCCCGCTTGTGCGTCACCGAGACGGCGCCGTGGGTCCGGCCGTGGAACCCGCCCTCGAAGGCGATCACCCCCGTCTGGCCGGTGTAGGCCTTGGCGATCTTGAGCGCCTTGTCCACGGCCTCGCCGCCCGAGTTCTGCCAGTAGAAGCACGTCAGGCCTTCGGGCAGCACCCCCTTGAACTCCTTGAGGAAGCGCGCGCGCGCCACCTGGATCCGGTCCTCCTTCTGGGAGACGAGCAGGCTGGCCTGGTTGAACAGGCCGAGCGCCAGCTCGGCATTGGCGTTGCCGAGGTTCGTGGCCGAGTAGTTGCTGTCCAGATCGAGGTAGACCTTGCCCGTCGAGTCCTTGATCCAGGCTCCGTCCCCCTTCACCGGCAGCAGGTCGTCCTCGAGATGGGACACCGGGATCTTGAAGTCCTTGTGCAGCTGGATCACCTCCCCCGTGGACAGTTCCGACTCCATCAGGAACTCGGCGACCTGCGCGCACGAGGCGGGATCGAGCGCTGCCTCGAGCACGGCCGCCACCGCCTCGCCGGCGACGGCGGACAGCGGATCGAAGTATCCCGCCCCCGGCCCGGCCGCCGCCACGCACCGGGGGAACACGCCTCCCTCGACGGCCCCCGGAAGCATCCCGAGGATCTCCTCGATGCGGGCCAGGGTCGCGTTCGTCCGTTCGGGGTGGAGCGTGGGATCGTTCACGATCCCGAGAAGCAGGGCCTTCGACGGCGTCCCGATCCAGGACGCATCGTCCACGAGGGGGTTGTTCGCGTTCAGTGTCGACGTCTTCATGATGTTCTCCTTTCCATGGGTGCGGGCGCTCCGAAGGGAGCCCCCGTCGGGTTCGATCGATCAGAACCGCGCCTTCTCCGTGCGAGACGCGGGCGAGAAGGGTTCAAGCGCGCAGGACGGCCTTGCCGCGCTCGATCTGTTCGAGCACGGCTTGCCGGGCGGTGCCGCCGATGACGTTCCGTCTCTCGACGGACGACGCGGGCGTGATCGCCGGCCCGTCCCCGTCGCCCGGTCGCCGACGGCCGGCGGAGGATCCGCCGGACGCCCCGGCGCCGATGGAGGCGGCCACGGTCGCGAAGGCCTCCCGGAAGGGGATCCCTTGCTCGACCAGCGCGTCGGCGCGGTCGGTGGCCAGGCAGTCCTCGGACACGGAGGCTTCCATGGCGCCGGCGTCCACGCCGAGCCCGCGGACCACGCCCGCGCAGATGCCGAGGCAGCTTGCGGCGGTGTCGAGGGCGGTGAAGAGGGGCTCCTTGTCCTCCTGCAGGTCCTTCTGGTAGCCGGAGGGAAGGCCCTTGCAGGTGATGAGGAGCTGCACGAGCGACGCGGACACCCGTCCCGCCTTGCCCCGCACGAGTTCCAGTCCGTCCGGGTTCTTCTTCTGGGGCATGAGGCTGGACGAGGTGCACCAGGTCTCCGGCAGGTCCACGAAGCCATAGGCCGGCGACGACCAGAGGATCAGATCCTCGGCCAGGCGGGAAAGCCGCACCATGAGGATGGAGAGGGCCCCGAGCAGCTCCATCTGCCCGTCCCGGTCGGAAACGGTGTCGAGGGCGTTCTCGGTGGGCGCCGCGAAGCCCAGCGCGTCGGCGAGGGCGTCGCGGTCGATCTCGAAGGAGGCCCCGGCCAGCGCCGCGACCCCGGCCGGGGAGGCGTCCAGACGCCTGGCGGCGTCGTGCAGCCTTCCCTGGTCGCGCTCCAGCCCGAAGAAGAAGGCGCACAGGTAGTGGGCGAGACGCATGGGCTGGGCGGGCCGGCCGTGCGTGAACCCCGGCATGACGGCGTCGATCTCCGCTTCCGCCTTCTCGAGCAGGGCGCCCTGGAGCGCCCGGATGGCGGAGACGATCTTTTCCGCGGCGTCCTTCAGGTAGAGACGCTGGGCGGTGACGGTCTGTTCGTTCCGGGACCGTCCGGTCTGGATCTTGGCGCCGGCGGATCCGGCCAGTTCCGTCAGCCGCGTCTCCACCAGCGTGTGGATGTCCTCGAAGCCCTCCAGGGGGAGCTGCCCCCCGGCGATCTCCTCCTCGATGCGGCACAGGGCGGAGCGGACCGTCTCGCATTCGGCGTTGGAATAGACGCCGGCGCGCCTCAGCGCGCAGGCATGGGCCTTCGTCGCCGCGATCTCCTCGCGGAAGAGGCGGCCGTCGACGGCCAGCGAGGCGTTGAGGGCCTCGAAGACGGGGTCGCTCTTGCGGTCAGGCAACCGGCTGTGCCAAAGCGCAGGCTTCATGGCTCTGGACCTCCAAGGCCGGCGAGGGGATGCCCGCCGTTTTCGCGAGGGTGGACGCTTCCATGGACACGATCTTGATGAAGCCTTCCGAGGCGCCGTGGTCGAAGGGATCCCCGTCCCCGTAGGTGGCCAGGCCCTCGTCGTAGAGGGACCAGGGCGATTTCCTTCCCGTGACCGAGGCGTGCCCCTTGAAGAGCTTCAGCCGCACCGAGCCCGTCACCGGGATCTGGGTGGACTGGATGAAGGCGTCGAGGGCGCGCCGCAGCGGCGAGTGCCACTTGCCCGCGTAGGCGGCTTCCGCCCACAGCCCGTCCACGTTCGCCTTGAAGGCCGCCACGTCCTTGGTGAGCACCGTGGCCTCGAGGGCCTTGTGGGCCTCGAGAAGGACGGACGCGGCCGGGCACTCGTAGACCTCGCGCGACTTGATGCCCACGGTCCTGTTCTCCACGTGGTCGATGCGCCCGATGCCGTGGGCCCCGGCGATCGTGCCCGCTTCCACCACCAACGCGAGCGGGTCCATGGGCACGCCGTTCAGGGCCGAGGGCACGCCCTGGATGAAGTCCAGGGTGAGAGCGGCCGGCTCGCCGGGGGCGTCGAGGGGGTCGGCGGTGATCTGGAAAGCCTCGGCCGGCGGCTCGACCCAGGCGTCCTCGAGGACGCCGCACTCCACGGCGCGACCCCACAGATTCTCGTCGATGGAGAAGGGGGGCGCCTTGCCGTCGCCGACGGCCAGGCCGTGGGCCCTGGCATAGGCCATGGAGTCGTCCCGCGTGAAGCCCCACAGCCTCGCGGGGGCCAGCACGGGGAGATCGGGCGCCAGCGCCGCCAGGGACATCTCGAACCGCACCTGGTCGTTGCCCTTGCCGGTGCAGCCGTGGGCCACGGCGTCGGCGCCGCACGCGTGCGCCTTCTCCACCAGCTTCTCCACGATCAGGGGACGGGAGAGGGCGGAGAGGAGGGGATAGACCCCCTCGTAGAGGGCGTTGGCCTTGATGGCGGGGTGCAGGAAGCGCGCGACGTATTCCGCCTTGGCGTCCAGGAAGGAGGCCTCGCACGCGCCGGAAGCCAGGGCGCGCTCGACGGCGGCGTCCAGGTCGTCCGGTTGCCCTACGTCCACGCCGAAGGCGACGATCTCGGCGCCGGTCTGTTCCTTGAGCCAGGGGATGGCGACGGTGGTGTCCAGCCCTCCCGAGTAGGCCAGGACGATCTTGTCGAAGGTTTTCATCGGATCATCTCCTTGAAGTCTCGCTCCAGTCTCTTCGCGGCCTTTTCGGAGTCGGCCACGACCAGGATGGTGTCGTCGCCGGCGACGGTGCCGGCGATGCCGGGGCGGTCCGCCTCGTCGAGAAGCCGGCCGATGAGCTGGGCTTCCCCGGGCGGGGTGAAGAGGAGGACGACGAAATTCGTTCGTCGGACCCCCTTCACCGAGGAGAGGAACCGTCGTCGAAAGACCTCCTCGGACGGCGCGGCGGGCGGCGCGGGGGGCACCGCGTAGGCGAAGGCGCCGGAGGGTTTGCGGACCCGCTGGGCGCCGAGGGCCTGGAGGTCGCGGGAGAGGGTGGACTGGGAGACGCGGACGCCGGCCTTGCGGAGGGCGGCCCGCAGCGCCGTCTGGTCGGAGATCGCCTCCCTTTCCAGGGCGTTTTGGATGGCGGCGATGCGTTTCTTGCGATCCATGGCGCGGTCCCGGATGAATGCGAATTCATTAAAAATGAAATTATATTCATTCCGCGCCCGCCGTCAAGCCCCGAAAGAATTTTTTTTTCAACGGGCGGCTAGCGGCTGTGGTTGCAGTGGCACCAGGCCACGGCGAGCGCATCGGACGCGTCCTCGGGCTCGGGGGGAGCGGACAGCCCCAGCGCCCTTCGCATCATCTCCTGGACCTGGCTCTTGTGGGCCGACCCCACGCCGACGGCCGCCTTCTTGACCGTCCGCGGGGCGTACTGGAAGACGGGAAGGTCCCGTTGGGCCGCCATGGCGATGGCGAAGCCCCGCCCCTCGCCGATCCGAAGCGCCGCCTTCACGCTGCGCCCGAAAAACGCATCCTCGATGGCCATGCAGGAGGGCTCGAACCGCCGCGCGATCTCGTCGAGGCCGGTGAAGATGGCCCCGGCGCGCTGCACGAGGTCCTTTCCCGACGCCCCGGCCTCGATGCACCCGAACCCGAGGACGCGGATCCGGCTCCCGTCCCTCTCCAGGACGCCCCATCCGACCTTCCAGGTCCCCGGATCGATGCCGAGTACTTTCATCTCGCCCGCCGGGAAACAAACGGCGCCGACACGGGCGGCCCGCCGCCGCCCGCCCGCGCACGATGATACGCCGAGGCGCCTTGGGAAGAAAATGACAAAATAGTTCTTGAACGGGCGGCGACTCCCGCCATACAATTTCGCCAATTCAAGACCGACGAGCACCTTACGTGGAGGGCCCCCGGGGCCAAGGAAACCGATTTTCCACGGTTGAGGACCGGCGACGGCCGGCTTCCCGAAACCCCCGTGTCCCCGGGACCGGATTTCGGAAAGGAGGACGGAATGAGGCGCGCATTGCCGTGCCTGGTGGCGCTGATCGTGCTGTTCCAGGTTGCTGGCTCGGCTTTCGCCGAGGAACCGGAGACCGTCAAGGACAAGGCTTCCATCCAGTCGAGGCTCGGGGGCGGCATCTCCATCAAGGGGGTGTTCCGCGAGGACTGGTTCGACGAGGTCTGGCCGCGATCGAGCGCCACGACCACGACGAGCCAGAACGAATTTTTCATCAATGGAAAATTCTCGCTGAACGCGACCGTCGTCCCTCTGCGCAACGTGACGATGTTCCTGGAGCTCGAGACCGCGCCGGACGCCTTCGGCGCCGAGAGCCATCGCATCGGCGACAACGCCAACATCCCCCAGTTCCGCGAGGCCTGGATCGAGGTCGAGGATCTCCTCGGCAAGGGCACCGAGGGACGCGGCTCCGCCCTCCAGGTGGGGCTGCTCGGGGACGACCTCCGGTTCGATCTCAGGAACCTCGGCCGGGACGCGTTCTTCATGGACCCGGCGAACGCCGAGAACCCCTACATGGGCCTTCCGGACCTGCCGAGGCACGCCGGCGGGGGCGGCGCGTCCGCCGTCACGGGGAAGAACACCTTCCTCGGCGGCAACCCCTGGTACAACCAGCTCGAGGGCGCAAAGAAGGCATCCGAGGCCGGCGGCATCGTCCTGACGCTGACGCCCCACGCGGACGTGCATCTGGACTTCGGCGCCTTCACCGTGATGGAAGGCGGCATCGACGACGTGGACATGGGCACCAACGTCTTCTTCTTCAATTTCGATTTCGAGTTCGACGTCAACAAGTCGAAACCCGGTCTGAAGAAGGACGTCACCTACGAGGACACCAGCCTCTTCAACATCATGGTCACCGGCATCCAGGGCCGGAAAACCATCATCGGCGACGCCGCCATGGGCATCGACCTCCGCTTCCTCTGGCCGACCGCCGAGCTGGAAATCTACGCCGAGGGCCACTACCAGAACGGCGAGTACTACAAGAAGAAGGACCCCGTCACCGGCGACACGGACATGGTCCCGCACGAGGCCTACGCCGCCTACGCGGGCTTCCTGCTCAAGTACAAGGACGCCTCCGAGATGCACCCCTACCTCGACGTCAGCGCGTGGTTCCTCTCGGGGGACGAGGCCGACGAGCACGAGAAGAACGAGGACTTCCTCTCCTTCGAGAGCGTGAACTCCTTCATGATCCTGGAGAGCGATCTCGGCCTGGACATCGATTGCAACTACTGGGCCGTGAAGGCGGAAGTCGGAACCCGCCTCCCGTACAGCGCCAGCGACTTCCAGATCCGCATCCTGGGAGGCATGTTCAGCCTCCTCGAGACCCCGCTGGGCATGGTCGATGAGGAGGAGAGCCTGGGCATCGAGGTGGACGTCTACCTCACCTGGGATGTCGCCGAGGGCGCCTCGCTGTTCATGGGCGCGGGGTTCCTCTCCGGGGCCAAGTTCTTCGATGAGATGATGGGCGTGGAGAGTTCGACCATGATGGGCGTCGGCGGCGTCGAGGCCCGTTTCTGAGAGTCCACGACGATCCGACAAGGGGCGCGGGGCCTTCCCGCGCCCCTTTTTTGCCGCAAGACCGGAGGAAGATTTTCCCGTTTTTCGCGCCCGCTGGGTTCCGCTCCCCCCCCTTCTCCGCGTACGCTTGGGCCGACCGGGTTCCAGGGTGATCCCATGGCAGAGGCACCATCCGAACGCGCGGCGCCGGCTTCCGTCGACGCCGCCGTGCGCCGGCGTTTCAAGCGCCGGTACGAGATCCTGGAAGAGGTCTCCCAGGGGGGCATGGGCGTGGTCTACCGGGCCCGGGACACCGCCCTCGGGCGCGACGTGGCCCTGAAGGTCCTCCAGGGCGGCCCGGAGGCTTCCGAGGAGAACATTCTCCGCTTCCGCCGGGAAGCCTCCTCCATCGCGGCCCTCCGCCATCCGAACATCGTTCCGGTCCACGACGTGGGCGAGGAGGAGGGCACCCATTACTTCACCATGGATTTCGTGGAAGGGGAGAGCCTCCCGGCCCGCATCGAGAAGGCGGAGATCGAGCCGCGCCGCGCCCTGGAGATCACGGCCCAGGTCGCCCGCGCCATCCATCACGCCCACGAGAGAGGCGTGATCCACCGCGACATCAAGCCCCACAACATCCTCGTCACGCCGGAGGGGACGCCCAAGATCATGGATTTCGGCCTGGCCAGGCCCATCGCCTCCGACACGAAGATCACCCAGACCGGCATGACGATGGGCACCCCCCCCTACATGAGCCCCGAGCAGGCCCGGGGCCTCTGGGACGAGGTGGACGCGCGTTCGGACGTCTACGCGCTCGGCGCCACGCTGTTCGAGCTTCTCTGCGGGAAACCGCCCTTCGAGGGACCGAGCGGCTTCGAGATCCTCCTCGACGTCGTGGAAGAGGACCCCCCCCGGCCCCGGACCCTGAATCCCGCCCTGGACTCTCCGACCGAGACGATCGTCCTGAAAGCCATGGACAAGGATCCGGCGCGCCGGTACGCCTCCGCGCTGGAGATGGCCGAGGACATCGAACGCCATCTCCGCGGCTTGAAGATCGTCGCCCGTCCTCTGCGGGGGCGGATCCGGCGCAGCTGGCGGAAGACCAAGCGGCTGATCGTCGGCAACCTCGTCCTCTTTCTCGCCCTGTTCGTCGCCGGCGCGGGCCTGGTGACCGTGGTCTCGGCGAAGAAATACCACCGGGACCGGAACCGCCAGGACATGCAATCGCCCCTGCTTCCCGTGAGCGGGGACCCGGACGACCCGGGAGGCGAAACGCAGGCGAGCGCGGTGGACTTCCAGGCGGTGGAAGGGAGGCTCGAGGACGTCGGGGGCGAAGACGGGGGAGGGGTGCGGCTCGCCCCGGTCCGGGACGGCGGGTGGTGCGTCGCCCTCAGCGCGACGGAACTCGAGTGCCGGGAGACGGGGCTTCAGATCGGGTTCGACGCCTACGTGCCGACGACGCACCGGGGCCCCCGGCCGGAGGTCGGGTGTTTCCTGTACGCCGCCGCGGAGGACTTCTGGGACACCGGATACCGATTTTCGCTGGGGCAGGGCTTCGGAAACCGGTGCGCCCTGTTCAAGAACGGCAAGCCCGTGCGGACCACCGACGGGTTTTCCATCAGCGCGGGACGGACGCTCATTCTGGGGCAACCCCGCTACCGTCTCAGCATGGGCCTGAACAAGGGGCGCGTGGCGCTGGCGGTGAACGGGGAGACGGTCCTCTCGTTCCGCGACGACCACCCCTGGGAGGTCGCCCGTCCGACCCGGTGCTTCTGGGGCGTGTACGTGCGTGGGGCGGCGCTCGTCGTGAAAGGATTCGACGTCCGGCGGCGGGGCGTCCCGCGGCTCTACGACACGCTGGCGCTTCCCGACGAGTTCTATCTCGACCGCAGTTTCGAGAAGGCCCTGCGGCGCTACCGGCTGGTGGTGGAATCGTACCGGGAGCAGGAGCCGGCGCGTTTCGCCCGGTACCGGATGAACCTGTGCCGGCACGAGATGGAACGAGCCGGGACCCTTCCCCGGGACGAGCCCTCGGCCGTCGAGGGCCTGGAATCGCTGATCGCGGACGCTCCCGGCAGCGACGGCGCCTTCCTGGGGAGTCTGTTCCTGGCGGGCCTCCGCGCGGACGCGGGCGAATTCGAGAAGGCGCTCGCCCTGATCGACGGGGTCCTCGGGGGGCATCCGGAGGAGGAGCGGGTCAACCGGGTGTCCCTTTTCTGCCTGGACAGGGCCGGCAAAATTCTCGGGAAGGCGGAGGGCGGTGCCGGGGGGGAGGCGGCGGAAACGGCGGTGTCCGCCTTTCTCCGGCGCGCCGAGAAGGGGGGGGAGTACGACGCGGCGCTGGGGGCGCGGGCCTGTCTCGCTCTCGGAGAGTTCCTGGCCGGCCGGGGGCGGTCCGGGGAGGCGGTGGAGGCCTGGAAGCGGGGGGCGAGCGCCTATGGTGACGCGCCTCTGGATGCGGCGCGTTGCGGATTCCGGGAGGCGGTTTTCCGGCGGTCGCGAGGCGACGCGGAGGAGGCGCTGGCCTCGCTGTCCCGGCTGGTCGAGGTCCTGGACGCGTCTTCGCTTCTGAAGGCGCTGGCCTTGATGGAGATGGGGCAGACGCTTCGGATGCGGGGGGAGGGGGCGGACGCGGTGGAGGTTTTCGAGCAGGTCGGGGCGCTCGCGCGGGAGGAGGGCCTGCCGGCGGATCTGCAGGGGTGGGCGGCCCTGTTCGGGATGCTGGCGGAGACGGAGAGGGGTCTGTCGGGGTCGACAGGGGGGGGGGACGTCCGGGCGTGGCGGGATCGGTGGGCGCGCTTCGGCCGTGTCCATGGCGCGGTTCGGGGGGGCGTGGCCACGGCGCTGATGGAGGCGCTGGTCTCGGGAAGCGACGTGGGGTTCTTGCGTTCGCCCCGGCGGGCGCCGCCACGGGGACCGCTCGCCGACATGCTGGCCCGGCTTGCGGCGCACGCATCCCGGAAGCCGGCGAGCGGGAAGACGTCGGACCGTCCCGGGCCGTTCGCCTTTCTGGCGTCCTTCATGGCCAGGGAGGGGGAAGATCCGCCGGTTTCGGCCTTCCTGGCGTCTCTCGAGGGGGAATCTACACCGCCGGAGCTTCTCTACGAAGCGGGCCTCCGGTACGAGCGGTTCGGACGGGAGGCGGAGGCGGAGTCGTATTTCCGCCGTTGCATCGAATCGGCCGACGGGACGCTCGCATCGGCCCTGGCGAAGAGGCGGATGAGCCGTCTTCGCGAGGGGAAATGAGCGGCGGCGGGCGCGAGGGCTTGCAACGGCCGGCGGGAAACCCCAAACTCTTTCCATGGCCTACGATCCCTCCATTTCCGAAACCTACCGGGCGGTGGGTTTCACCTTTTCCCATATCCTCGCGGCGGATCCCGTGATGTCCGCGTGCCTGGCGAAGGCGAAACAGGTGGCGGTTTCCGACGTGACGGTTCTTCTTCTCGGGGAGATCGGGACGGGCAAGAACCTGATCGCCCAGGCCATCCACAACGCGTCCCCCCGGGCGGCCGGGGCGCTCGTTTCCGTCAACTGCAGCGCGTTTCCGGAATCCCTTCTCGAATCGGAGCTTTTCGGCCACGAGCGCGGCGCCTTCACGGGCGCCGAGCGGACCCGCAAGGGTCGGTTCGAGCTGGCGGACGGCGGCACGCTGCTGCTGGACGAAATATCCGAGATGGCC
>CAZDSO010000056.1:0-24782 GCA_964508045.1 uncultured Planctomycetia bacterium
GGATCCTTACCTTCAAGATGCCAGATCCGTCTTGCGATTTCTTCTGGTTTGGATTCGTTTGCAGTATAAACAGCACCAACTTTCTTCTTCTGTAAATCAGTTTCTCTTTGCTCCCATTCAGATGTCACTTTCTCGTATTCATAGAAAGCTTCAACAAGCAAACCTTGCTGTTCGAATTCTTGTGCCCTTGAATAATCTCCTTTGATCTCGGCCTCTAATCTTGATTCAACAGCATCTTCTAAAGCTGTCTGTTTCTTAGAAGCCAGATTTCCGATCTCTGTTGACTTCTTTTTCCTGTTTAATGTCTCAAGTTCTGAAATCAAAGTCCTGATCTGCTCTTCCCTGTTCTTTGGATCTTCAAGTCCTTCTGCTGCAGTAAAACGTTTTTTGTATGAATCAATGATTGTTTGGGTATCGTATAATTTGATTGCAGCATCAACACGCCCGTCTAGTTTTGAAAGCCTTGTTTTTGCTTCCCGCCCCTCTGTCTTGATGGTTGATGCGATCTTCTTGTCCAGCTCCCTTATCCTTTCCAGGGCCTGGTTATAGTCGCCTTCATCTGCGATCTTTTCAATGGCTGCGAACTCGTTTTCATATTCTGCCTTTGCCTCGCCGATAGGATCGCCTCCGCCGAACAGAAGGGTCGCGCCGAGCACCAGCAACGAATCCAGGAAGAGAAAGGAGGATGCACCGACGGCAAAAGACACGCCTTTTCTGCGACGGACCAAACGCATCGTTTTCTCGAGAGAACCGATGGGTCGCGCCTGGATGGCATGCCCCTTGAGGTAATTCTTGATGTCCGAGGTCAGTTTGCCCGCTGTCTGATAACGGTCCGCGGGATCCTTCTCAAGACACTTCAAGCAGATCGTTTCGAGGTCCTTGTCCAGAACGGGATTCAACTTTCGGGGGCCGGCAGGTTCGTCGAAAAGAACCTTGCGAATCACGTTGACGACCGATTCCCCCTCGAAAGGCGGTTGGAAGCAGAGCATCTCGTACAGCGTTGCGCCAACCGAATAGACGTCCGTGCGCTCATCGATGTCCTTCAAGCGGCCGTCCGCCTGCTCCGGAGGCATGTACTGTGGAGTACCCAGCGTTGAACCCGAGCGGGTCATGGCCGTTTTCGAATCGACGTCCTTGGCCAGCCCGAAATCCGTGATTTGTGGATGGCCTTCCTTCGTGACCAGGATGTTCGCCGGCTTGATGTCGCGGTGAAGGACGCCCATCTTGTGCGCATGGCGAAGGCCCTCCCCTATTTTCAGCGCGACAATGGCCGCCTTTCTCGGTGTGAGATCCCCGTCGTCGATCATCCGATCCAGGGACTTGCCTTCCACATAGTGCATCGCGAAGAAATGAAGGCGACCCTCGTTGCCGATGTCGTAGACGGGAACGATATTGGGATGATGGCCCAGCTTGGCCACGGCCTCCGCCTCCCGATGAAACCGGACGATGGCTTCCTCGGAGGCGTCCTCGCCTGCGAGCAGCACCTTGAGGGCCACGGTCCTTTTCAATCCTGGATGAAAGGCCTTGTAGACCACACCCATCCCGCCACGCCCGATTTCCTCCAAGATGCGGTAGGGTCCCAACGTCTTGGCCTTGCCGGCCCTGGAGCGCTTCTTGGGCCCGGATTGCGATTCCCCGGGCGGTTTCATACCCGGAAGGGTTTCTGCTTCTTGGGGATCCGAACGGTGCTGGGACTTGCGTTTCTGCGGCGCATGGGAAAGAATCGTCTCCTGATCGTCGCCGGGAGTCATAGCCGGCTCATCCTTTCCCCCATGCCGTCTTCCCTTTGGAGTCTTCACATGATCCGACCGTCCAGGCCCCAAGGTTGGCGTGGAGTCCGGGTCTCTCGGATGATCCTGGCCCATTTCCGCCCCTCGTGTAATTGGTGGATGATTTTCAATCTATCAGCCCTTCTTCATGATTTCAATGGATCGAAGCAAACGAATACAAACTCCATTTCAAGGCGCAGGGGGGCAACGGCCTTTCCCGCGGCCAGCAAGAGGCCTTGCACTCGATCCCCTCGCCGCTCTACCGGAGCCATCAGAGATTGCAGGAGAGCCAAGCGGCTTTCGTCACCTCCCCACCTCCCCCCCCGGGCGAGCCGGGACGGCAGGCTCGGCTCGCGGATAGGCGGCTGCAACATCGAGACCAGCGCAAACCCTTCCGCGATCGCCTCGTCCATCACGGCCCGTGAGCGCACGCCGCCCACCAGCGCCACGGGGAGAGCCGTGCGCGCCTCCACCGCGTCGAACCCCATGGCCTCGAGACGCGCTGCGACCTCGACGCCTTCGGCGAGCGGCAGGCCCCCTCGTCGCCGTCGGTGACGCCGAGCTTGACGAGCAGCGGGAAGTCCCCGCCCACGTTCTCGCGCGCGGCGCGGGCGATCTCAGCGAGGAAGCGGGTCCGGTCCCCGAGCGACCCGCCCCACGGGTCCTCACGGCGGTTGGTCTTCGTCGACAGGAACTGCGATACGAGGTATCCGGAAGAGAGGGCGAACTGTCGCCCCACGACAGAGCAGGTATCGAGGCTATTCAGCAACATGGAGAGGCATGCGCTTCTCGCCTGAAGCAGCCTTTTCCAGTACCAACTAGACCCCAGGAAATTGACGAGATAATGCCTTTTCTGAGTGCGGAATGTAGGGCGGAGCAGCGTTGCCGAGTCGCAGAAGTGCCTGCAGCACTCCTCCTTCCGTGACAGCTCCCGCACCCCCCTGCTATCATGAAGACGCCGGAGCGGCGTTCGTTCCGGTGTACCGGAACCCGGGAGGTCCCCCTGATGCATGCGGTCCCCTTGCTGCGCACCCACGCCGTCGCGGCCCTCGCCGTCGTTGCGGTCCTTTCGGCCTCGCCGGCTTTCGCCGGCGGGGAAGACGGCTTCCGGAAAGCCCTCGAAAAGGAGGTCGCCTCCCGGGATCTGGAGGTCTCCGCCGCCTTCGAGAAGGCCGTGAAGGACGGCGCGCTGGAACTCGAGAGCGGCAACTACGAGCTGGCCGTGAAGTACCTGGACCAGGCCTACCGGGAGAACAAGAACCACCCCTTCCCCCCCTTCCTCATCGGCCTCGCCTGCATCGGCCTCGGGAAGTACGAGGAGGCCGCCTCCTTCTTCCTCTACGCCCTCCACCAGTGGCCGACCCTGCACCGCGCCGGACCCGATCTCAAACGCTGGCTTCTGGGCGACAAGGAGCACGCCCGTCTCGCCGCGCGCCTGGAGGCCGAACTCTTCTCCCTGAAACCCGGCACCGCGAAAGCCTCCAGCACCCTCTTTCTCGCCGGCCTCTTCCACGCCTTCGGCGGCGATCCCGGAAAAGCCTGGAAATTCCTGTCCGCCGTCCCCGAGGACGCGAAGGAACGCACCGCCGCGCGCCTGGTCCTGCACGCCGTTGAACCGCCGGCCTCCGCGAAGAAACCGGCGCCCTCCGGGCCCGACCCCTTCGAGCTCGGCAACCGCTACTTCGTCCAGGGCCGCTACCTCGAGGCAGCGCACGCCTACGGCCTGGCGGTCGCGAACGACCCCGGCAACAGCCTGGCCTACTTCGAGATGGGGCACGCCCTCTTCGCCGCCGGGTACTACCACCACGCCGCGCGCGTCCTGGCGATGGGCATCGAGCGGTGTCCCCGCTGGGCCGCCGTCGACATGGATCGCGCGTCCTTCTACCCCGAGGAGCGACGCCTCGACTACAAGCGCCAGCTGAAGCGGCTCGAGACCTGGACGCAGGAGCACCCCGACGACGGCGCGTCGCTCTTCCTTCTCGGCTACAACCTCTACTTCTCGCGCCACCGCGACGCGTCCCGGCCCGTGTTCGAGGCCGCCTCCCGCGCGGGATGGGACGACCAGGCCTCCTGCTTCCTGGACCGGCTGGACGGGAAAGCCCCGGCGGAGGGCGAGAAGGACGACCCGTCCGGCGCCGGCGGGGAAGACGCCCCCGGCGCCGCGGCGGGGCAGGAGGACCGGATCGCGGAGGGGCGACGGAGACTCGCGGCCGGGGATTTCGACGGCGCGATCCAGATCTTCGCCCTCGCCCACGCCTTCCCCGATGAGAAGACCGGCCTCCCCGCCATGATGGGGCTCGCCGCCTCCTGGCTCGGGAAGGGGGCGTTCGCCAACGCGTCCCACTGGCTCCGCGCCTCCTTCCGTACGGACCCTTCCGGCACAGAGAACATCCCCTGGGCCGGGGCCTTCGGCGAGGGGGACGTGTTCGAGACGCGCCTCGCCGCGCTGGCGAAACGGTCCCGGCAGATCGACGAGAACCTCCGGGCGGGCAGGGAGCCCGGCCGCGAGGGGATCGAGATCTGGTTCCTGTACGGCTACTGCCTGTATCGCCGGGGCGAGCGCGAAAAGGCCGCGAACCGGATCGAGGAGATCCTTTTGCAAACGCGCCGGGGCGGGGAGGTGGACCGCGAAGCCCTCGCCCTGTTCCAGAGGATCAAGGGCTGACCACGGACCGCGACACGCTGCTACGCCCCCCCCTCGACTCGCCTTCCCTCGTCGCCGTCACCGTTTCTCGATCCACCCCTTCGTGCCGTACCGGGTCTCCACGAGCCGTTTTGCTTCCGCCCGCACGGCCTCGGGGAGGGCGCCTTCCGGAAAGGGCGCGTCGAAGGCGCGACGGGCGGCATCGGCGAGAAGACGGGAAGCCTCCTCGAAGGCGGGCGCGCGCCCCGTGAGGGTCTCCACCGAGGTGAGCCCCCCGCCCCCCGGCGCCGGGGTCTTCAGAAGGATCGATCCATGCTGCAGCACGGCCGCTCCCTTGCGGCGCTGGGCCGAGCCCGCGATCTTCCCGCCCCCCACCGTCACGTCGAAGTCGGCGTGTCGCTCGAAGCAGAGGAAGGCCGAACCGCGGGCGCCGGGCTCGCCGCCGCGCTCCCCGGCGTCCACGCCCATGCCGCGGAGCGCCTCGACGATGGCGCGGTTCATGCGGGCGTAAAGATCCCGGGAGGCTCCCGCGCCCGCCGGCGCGTCGGCCACCAAAGCGTAGGTGAGCTCGTCGGCATGGACGATGGCGCCGCCGCCGGTGGGGCGCCGGGTCAGGACCAGGCCGGGATGGGACGCGAGCGTCTCGCGGGCCTCGGCGGCCTTCTGGAAGTACCCGAGCGAGAGGGCGTGGGGATCCCAGCCGTAGAGCCTGAGGGTCCGTTCGCCGGGCCGGTGCGCCTCGAGCAGCGCCTCGTCGAGCGCCATGTTGACGTGGGGGTGGCCGGGCCCGCTCAGGATGCATTTCGACGTCATGGGCGAGATGATAGCAGATGCATCCGGTGGGAAGAAAAGGAGCCCATCCTTCTTCCTTGCCCGTTCCCAGGGGGATCCGATCGCGCTAGCCAGCGAGGAAATTGCGCAGGATCAGGGCGGCGAGCCCCGTGTCGCGGGCGGGACGGCGGACCGCGTGGTCCTGGATCCGGGGGAACAGCCCGGAGAAGTCGGCGAGGAGCCGCTCGCCTTCCGCGGGAAGGATCTCGGGATGGGCCTGGACGCCGAAGATCCGCGTCCCTTCCACCTGGAAGGCCTGGACAGCGCACCCCGCGGAGCGGCCCAGGACGCGGAAGCCTTCGGGAAGCGGCGCGACCTCGTCGAAGTGGGAACAGAAGGCGAAGGCGGGCCTCGACGCCCCCCGGAACAGGTCCGCTTCGTCGTCCAGCATCTCGATCTCGAACCAGCCGAACTCCGGCGACGCCGACCGGCGAACGCACCTCGGCCCGGCCAGCGCGGCCGCGATCATCTGATGGCCGTGGCAGGACCCGAGCACGGCGACGCCGGCGTCGCGGGCTTCCCGGATCCATCCGAGCCGGTCCTGCGTCCAGGCCGCGGGTTCCAGGATGGAGTCCTCGGAGCCCGTGACGAGGACGTGGGAGACGTCCCGGGCGGGGGGCGGGGGGTCTTCCTTCGGCGCGCGCACGACCTTCACGCCCTCGGGCACGAAACGGATCCAGTGCTCGAAGGGCCGGTAGACGTCGCGGTGGACGGCGTGGTCCAGGATGAGCAGGGTCTTCATCGGGACTGGATCTCGTCGAACCCTTTCGCGCGGGCGAGGTTGGGGTACCGGGCCCGGAGGGCGTCCATCTGGCGCGGGGAGGGTTTCTCCCGGTCCCGGAAGTAGGCCCGCATGGCTTCGAGCCCCTCCTCGATGTCCCAGGAGAGGTCGCAGAAGCGCACCCAGAGCATGCCGTAGTCATGCTTGCCCACGCCGTACCCCTTGCCGTCTCTGAAGATCCGGCCGGCCTTGTCGAGGGCGCCGCGGGTCACGTAGAACGAGAAGAGGTGGAGGTGGAAGTAGGCCACGTCCGAGGCGCCCTGGTCCTGCGCGAAATCGAGGATGTTCGACCGCTCGCGGTAGAGCTTGTCCGCGCGGGGGTCATCGCCGGCGGCTTCCGCCGAGACGATCATGTGAGCCAGGACGATCGAGGCGTGCTTGAAGTAGCCGCCCTTTCTGAGGCAGCGCTTCGCGGCGTCGATGTTCTCGGGGCTCAGAAGCCCCGGCGCGTTCTCTTCCGCGTCTTCTTCGGCGTTTCCGGGAAAATCTCGCCTTGCAATCACCATGTCTTCAAACTATAGGATGGACCGGGGACCGGCAAGAAGGGAGCCAACATGACGGAAAAAAAGGAAAGCGGCGCTCCCGAGGTCTGGCGCGTGGCGAGGGAGAATCTGGGCGAACCCGCGGACCGCGCCTTCCTCGCCCTGTCCGTGGACACGGGCCCCCTGGCTTCCCTGGTGCCCGCTCCGCCCGGCGACCCGGACTCGTTCGCCCGGCGCCTCGAGGCCCTGCGAGAACGGCCGGGTCTCTCGGAATCCCTGGCCGTGACGCTGACCGAGTTCAACCGGAACCTCGGCGCGGAAGACCTCGCTCTTTCGAATCTCGGGCGCCTGGCCCGCGGCGAGGCCGCCGCGGTGATCGCCTTCAGTCCGCCCTTTCCTTCGGGAGGCCCGGCCTCGATCCTGTTCAAGGCGGCCACCGCTTCGGCGCTCTGCCGGGCCCTCTCCTCGAAGGGCGTGGGGGCGTTCGTGCCCGTCTTCATCGTCGACGCCGGCCCGCCGGGAACCTCGGCGCCGCCTTCGGCTCTCCGGGCGCCGGAAGAAGAGGAAGGCATCGGCAACCGGGTGGACGGCCTGCTGGAGGAGGCGGCATCCCTGCCTCCGGAAGCGGCCTTCGGCCGGCTCCTGCACGGCCTCCTGCCCGGGCTGGGCCTGGTCCTGGCGGCGTTGCGCTTCTTCCGGCCGGAAGGGCTTTCGCTTTTCGAGCAGGAGCTGCTGGATCCCGAAGGCATCGCGTCTCTCTTGCGTCGCGCGGGAGAGGCGCTTGCGAGGGAAGGCGTGGCCGTCCCCTTCGACGCGTCGCCGGCGACGAACCTCTGCTTCGAGGAGGCGGTCGGCCGGCCCCGTCCCGTGACGTTCGAGCAGGACCGTTTCCTTCTGGACGGCCGGGAGGTGGAGCCGTTCGATCTGCTCTCGGGTCTGGACCGGCTCTCGCCGGCGCCCAGCCTGCAGCCCTTGCTGGCCTGCATGGCCCTTCCGGTGGCAACGGTGGTGGCCGATCCCGAAGAGGCGGCTTCGTGTCTGCAGCGGGGTCCCCTCTACGCCTACTTCGGACTCACCCGCCCGGTGGTCTTCCCCCGGCTCACGGCGACCCTGGTGGAAGATCGCGCCGGCGCCCCGCAACCGACCGCGGGGCTCCGGGAGACGTCCGATCCCTGGGTTCACCTGATCTCCCGGCACGGGCCCCTGCTTTCCGAGCGTCTTCTCGCTTCCGCGGACGTCTTCGACTTCCGCCATCACGTGTTCCGGCTGGCCTAGTGGCGCACCCCACCTATTCGAGCCGGAAGGTGTCCTCCACGGTGTCGTCGATTTCCTTGCTGATTTGCTTGAACAGGCCGCGGTCCGCGACGAGGGTCAGGACGACGGCCTTCTTCCCGGACGTGAAGAAGACCATCCCGAAGCGGCGGTCGGGGCCGTTGTGCGTCTCTCGGCCGGTGAACAGGACCGTATAGATGGGGCGTTCGCCGGCGAACTCCCGTCCCTTTTCCTCGAGCTGGAAATCAACGACCTTGCCCGGCAACGCGTCCAGGAAGTCGTTTCCGATCTCCTCGGGGGTCTTGTCGCGGCTCAGCGGCAGGGTGCCGATCTCCAGACGCGCATCCTGGGAGGGGTGGTGAAAGGCCACCCGGTTGAAGCTCTCCGAGCGCTCCACGCTCCAGCCCTCGATGGGCTCCATGGACCAGCCGTCGCCGCGGATCCTCTCCCCCTCGCCGGGGGCGGGGAGGGGGGTCGTCTCTCCGGCCCGGTGTTTCTTCGCCCCGCGGAGGATCCGGTCCAGCATCTCCTGGGACGAGCCGGACGGATGGCCCTCGAGAACGACGACGTCCCGGCCGCGGACGGACAGCCGGGCCGTCTGGCCGTTCTTGTTGATATTCAGGTCGAAGGAGGGCCGGAGGTTCGGGCTTTCGTCGGGGGCGTAGCCGTACTTCTCCTTGAGCACCTCGATGTACGAGCGGGCGAACTCGCGGGCTTCCGCGTCGTCGTCCCACGTGGAGTACCAGAAAATGAAGACCTCGTCCCCCCGGCCGTAGGCGCCGAAGCGGTCGCCGTCCCAGCCCGCCGCGGCGTCCCGGGCTTCCTGCTCGGACAAGAACTCGTCCATCAGGATGCGGGTACCGAGCTCGCCGAGGGAATTGCTCTCGAGGAGGCGCCATCCGGCGGGGCCCAGCGTCTTCACGTTCTCGAAGTCGATGAAGACAGGGTCGTCTCGCTCTTCCAGGTACTTCTCCAGATGGAGCACCTGCTCGGTGGAGAGAGGCGGATCGGTGAACATGCGGTTCACGGCGGGCCATCCGCCCTTCTCGCGGACGGCTTGCACCAGCTTCGGGCCGCCGACGTAGGGGTAGACGAGGGGGATGCGGAGGATGGCGGGCAAGTCCTGCATGGCGGGGTTCCCGGCCCCGCCCATGGCCTCCAGGTTCCCCATCCGGTTCTGCATGCCGCGGGCGAAGGGGGCCTTGTCGTAGATGAATTCCATCTGGGCGGCCACGGCGTCGCCCTCGAAGACGCACTTGATCGCGGCGATGCGGTCGTCGTTCCCCGCGGCGGTCTTCTCGATCCTTTCCAGCCCGAAATGCTGGTCCTGGAGTGCGTGGGTGAGTTCGTGGGCCGTGACGATGTCGTCCATGGAGAGGCCGAGCATCTTCATGCCCATTTCCATCATCTTCTGCATGCGGTTCTTCGGCTCGGGGGCGCCGCCCTCGTCGGTGCTCCGGTCGATGACGAAGAGGCGCTTGGTCCTGGGGTTGTAGAACCCGGCCACCTGGGACGTCAGCATGTCGAGAAAGGTCTTCTTCAAATCCAGGCCTTCGGGAAGGAGGCCCAGCTTGACGTAGGCTTTCTGGATGTCCCGGATCTTTTCGTCCGGCATCTCCTTCTCGATGGAGTCGGTCAGGAACGCCTTGAGCTGGGATCTCGTCTTGATCCCCAGTTTCACTTCGTACTTGAACTCCAGACCGCGCAGTTCTTCCATCTTCTTCCCGATGCGGCGGACTTTTTCCCGCATCGCTTCCCGGTCGGTGTCGCCGGCGAGCGCGGCGCCGCACGCGAGGAGCAGAGCGGACAGGGCGAGGGCCGAGGCCAGTGTGCGCATGACGTTCTCCTTTCGAGTAGCACCCTTTGTACGTTTCCAGGAACGTACCTTTTCCGCGCCCGGGACGCAAGGCGGGACGCCCGCAGGCAGCGAACCAGACAGTGGGGGGAGGGAGAAAGGGCGATGGTCGTCGCGGCGGAGCCGGGCGGGCCCCGCCGCCAGGAAGGCGGGACTCTCTCCGGCGCGGCGACACGAGGCCGCGGGGCCAAGAGGGAGCCCGAACCACCTGCGTGCGGGTGGTCGAATCAACCTTCCGCGGGGCGGAGAAGGAGTTCGGGGAGCTCCACCTGCTTTCGGAGGAGTTCCCGAGTCTTTCCGATCATTCTTCTGCGTGGCCCCTCATCCAGGTTGATCAGTGAAAGGGGTTGAAAGGGGTCAGTCCTATCACGTCATGAGCCGGGGGAACCGGGGAGACCGCGGGTTCCTTGACGATGACGACCGCGAGCTTGGGTTGAAAACCTTTGCCGAGAATCTGGTGATGGGCCATTCTGGAAACATCCCCAAGGTTGTCCGGAGAACCCGTGAGGCGAGATCAGGTCCCCTGCATACATTTCGAAGGAGACTCGAACCGGCGTATTCCCCGTCTTGGACTGACCCCTATTCTTCCGGGGTTCTTCCGGCGGTCTGGGCGGGGGCGAGCCCCGCCCCTACAACCGTGCCGGCAGGTCCGGTGCCCGCAGGTCCGGTGTCTGTGGGGTCAGCCGGCTTTGCTACACCAGCCCGTTCAGGAACAGGCGCGCGGGAAGGAAGCGGACGCCCGATCTCTCGAAGTCCCGGTCCGTGTCGAGAACCACTTGGAAGACCTGGGGGATGCCCAGCTTCTTCTTGAAATGATGGAGGGAGCGATCGATCGCCGTCCCGCCCGCCTTGGCTTCCACCGCGAACCAGGGGCGCTTTCCCGCCGTCACCAGGAAATCCACCTCCCTTCCCGCGGAGTCGCGAATGTAGGCGAGGTTTACGTCGTAACCCTCACGGTCGCGAAGCGCGTGGCAGAACTTCAGCAAATGGTTGGCGACGAGGTTCTCGAAACGGGGGCCCCGGCCCTCGACGCCGGTATAGTCCCACAGGTACGCCTTCGCGCGCTTCTTCAGCCCCCGGATCTTCCGGGAAGAGAACGGCCTCACACGGTGGAGGAAGTACAGCCTCTCGAGAACGTCCGCCCAATGGGAGACGGCGCGGTGGCTGACCTCGAGATCCTCGCGCAGCGCGTTCAGGGAAAGGGGAGAGCCGACCCTCTCGCCGATCATGTCGGCGAGGACCTCGATCGCGCCCAGGTCGCGAACCGCATCGAGGTCCCGCACGTCTTCCCGGAAGAACCGGTCCAGTCTCGCCAGCCGCCACCTCCGAAGCTTCCGTTCGGACTGGGCGAGGAACGGCTCCGGGAAACCGCCGAATCTCAGGACGGCCTGCATGGTTTCCCGGCCCGCGGCGCCATCGAACTCGAGGCACTCCCCGGGGTTCGGGAGTTTCCCCGGGACGTCGCCCTCCGCCTCGCGCACGGTGAAGGGATGCAGCCTGTAATGGTGATACCGCCCCTGAAGGGAGTCGCCTCCGCGGCGATAGAGGTCCAGCCTGGCGCTTCCCGTGACCAGGAAGCGCAGGCGGTCGCGGTAGGTGTCGAACTCGCCCTTGATCCACCGTTTCCAGCCCCGGAACTTGTGTAGCTCGTCCAGGACGATCAGCGCGCGGCCTTCGGGCCACTTCGCCTCCCGGAGCTTCCGGCGGTCCTCCCGGCGATCCCAGGTCAGGTAGACACCCTCTTCCTCCCGGTCGAGAATCTGTTTCCCAGGTTTCGGGATTGGTCCGGATGTAGTGCCGGATGCGTTCCAGGGAATCGCCGTCGTGGATGATGTGTTCCCAGTAGTTCCGTTGCCACAGGCGGTCCTGGTATCGCGCCCATCCCTGGGATTTCACGGCGTGCCGGTTCTGGAATCACGCGAGGTCGATTCCGCTGCAACACAGATGAATCATCCCGATGAGGGCGGAGACGCTGTGAAAACCAAACGCCTTGTGGATGCAGAGCTTGATCTTGTTGGCCAACCGCTCCGTGGCTCACTACGAACGTCGGCCCGTGCCCAGAAAACCGGCTACAGCGCGAATGGATCCGCAGATGCCGATTCCGGTTTTGGGGGCCGAAAGAGCATTTTTTTCGGGTTTGTGTTCAAGTTTCCCCCGATTCTGGCCGATCAAGAAAGGGAGACGTTTCTTGATACGAGGGGTATGTCCCGACGCATGAAACCCCCGCCCGCCTCATCCCGTCCGGCCCGCACCCCCTCTTCCGGCGTCCGATGGTCCCGCATCGCGGCGATCCGGAAAGAGATCGCCCGGGGGGCCTACGAGACGCCCGAGAAGTGGGAGAAGGCTCTCGGGTCTCTTCTCGAGGCGATCCGGGAACGGCGCCGGTGAGCGAAATGCCGGAAATTTCTGCTTGACGTGATTTTCCGAGGAGCCTAAGGTTCTATCATCAGGCTTGTTGCGGTCAGGCAGAAGCCGCCCGGGGAAAGAAGTCGGTCCCGGAATGCTGGAGGAACGCATGAAGACGACCAAGATCGTACTCTCAGCCCTGACAGTGGGCTTGACGCTCGTATTCGTCCTGCCGGCGCTGGGGGCGGACGAGATCGATCGGGGATTTTTCAAGTGGCTGTACTCCAAGGAAACGGAGCGCATCTACAAGAACCCCATCTCACTCGAGAAGCTCCGCAAGGATCCCAAGAGTTTCCTGAGTCTCCACGTCACGCTTTCGCTCCGGTTCCACCGGATCGAACACGGGCTGACCGTTCCGGAATTCACCCCCTTCGACGACTCCTATCTGAACTTCTCCGTGTGGGACTCCAAGGCCGCCCTGTGGGAGGAGGAGGTGGTGCGGGACGACTTCCCCTTCATGTTCGTGCCGAAGGACAGCCCGGCGGCCCAGGATCTCGTGCGGCTGAGGGAATTCGACGTGATCGAGGTGTACGGGAGGGTGGAGAGCCTGTTCGAGGACAAGCCCTGGTTCCAGGTGACGGACATCTGGCTCCGCAAGAAGAGCGAGCTGACGACCACGCTCTTCTCCCATATCCGGCTGGTGGAAGACATGTTCGCCAAGGGGATGTACGAGTTGACGGTGGGCGAGCTCAACCGGATTCTCAACTACGAGCTCTCGGACGATCTGGGGGGCATGCTCTTCAAGCGCAAGGGCGAGAGCCTTCTGGCGCTGGAAAAGTATTCCGAGGCGGCCGTCGCCTTCGAGAAATCCAACCGCCTCCGCCCCGACGACGCGTTGGTCTATCGCGGGTGGGGACGGGCGCTGGCCGGCGTGGGCAAGTACGATCAGTCGCTGTGGGCCCTGGAGAAGTCCCTCGTCTACCGGGCCAAGCAGCCCGACGTGTACGCCTGGAAGGGGTATTGCCGGGGCAAGATGACCGACCAGCGCATCCAGGATCTGAGCGTGGACAAGGACTACCTGGCGGAGACCAGGCCCGAGGACATCCGCCGCCGCGAAAAGAAGGTGCGCGAGGAATACGATCCAGGCCGTCTGGAGGTCACGCGACGGATGCGGTCCCGGATCACGCGGAAAGTCTACGAGGACATCCTCGCGTCTTACGATCTTGCGATCCTCGACTGCCGCAAGGCCCTGTTCGTCCTGCCGTCCGACGCGTTTGCCTCCGAAACCCTGGAGAACATCCGGTCCCGCCGCCGGGAATTCATCAAGAAATACGGCCCCAAGAAGGAAACCCCGAAACCCGCGAAATCGGCTTCCGATTCCGACTAGCGAAACAGACAAAGAGATAATGTGGAGACGTCCCCGCGGGAAAGCTCGCGCGCCTTCGCCAACACGGACCGCTCCACGAAACGGTGAACTGCATGACCACCCCTCCCGGCTCCCTGGAAGTCGCCCGCTCCGCTTCCTCCGTCTACATCAAGGTCAAGGGGCTCGGGATTGCCTCCATCGGGCTGGACCTGTGGGATTTCACCGAGGAGATGGCCCGGTCCGGATACCATACGTTCATCATCGATCTCGCTTCCTGTCAGTCCTTCGATTCCACCTTCATGGGCGTCCTCGTCGGCATCGCGGACGGGCCTGCGAAGGAAAAGGGCGGCGGCATCCTGGTCGTCCATCCCACGGAACACCACAAGAAACTGCTCTCCGAGGTGGGGCTGACCAAGCTCATCTCCATCCGTGCGGAAGACGCCGACCTGCCTCCCGATCTCGAGCTCGTCCCCCTCGATCCCCTCCCTCGCACCTCCACCGAGCGGGTCGAGAAAATCCGGGAGGCCCATCAGAAACTCTGCAATCTCGACGAGCGGAATCGAGCCAAGTTCGGTCTATTCCTGGACTTGCTGGCCAAGGAGATCGGACCCCGGAAGGACGCCTGAATCCGCAAGGCACCGCCGAGGCCCGGGATACGACGGAACGCCTTTTTTTCGGGAACTTCCCCCGCCCCCGCCCGTCTAAGGAGGTGAACAAGATGGTTTGGAAGGGCGAACCATGAGCAAGAAAGGCACCAGGATCGGCCCGTACGAGATCCTGGAGAAGATCGGCCAGGGAGGCATGGGCGTGGTCTACCGCGCCCGCGAGGATCGGCTCCAGCGCGACGTGGCCCTGAAAGTCCTTCCCGAGCGGATGGCCTCCGATGCCTCTTTCGCGAAACGCTTCATCCGGGAGGCCCAGGCCGCAGCACGGATCGAGCATCCCGGCATCGTCTCCATCTTCGGCGCCGGCCAGGAAAACGACACCTTCTGGATCGCCATGCAGCTCGTCTCCGGCCAGCCCTTCTCCGAACGCATCCGGTCCGGCCCCCTTCCACCCGACGACGTGCTGAACGTCGCCCGGAACGTGGCCGAGGCGCTCGACCATGCCCACCGCCTCGGCGTCATCCACCGGGACATCAAGCCCGACAACATCATGATCGACCAGGAAGGCCGCGTGAAAATCATGGATTTCGGCCTGGCCAAGGCCGAGGCCTTCGACGCCAAGATCACGGAATCCGGCGTCTTTCTCGGGACGCCCGAATACTCCTCCCCCGAACAGTGCGAATCGCAGGACGTGGACGGACGCTCCGACCTCTACTCCCTCGGCGTGGTCCTCTACGAGGCCCTGACCGGCCAGGTCCCCCATTCCGCCGAAACCCCCTATTCCCTGTTCAAGAAGATCGTCGACGATCCCCCCACCCCCATCCGGGACATCAACCCCGACGTGCCCTCCACCGTCGCCGCCCTGGTGGACCGCCTCATGCATAAGGACCGCGAGAAGCGCTACCAGACCGCCCGGGAACTGATCAACGACATCGACAAGATCCGCGGGCTTCCCCCCACCGCCCTGGCCTCCGGCGACGACACGGCCTACCTGGAACCCGGCGGGGGAACGACCCGGAGCCGGGCCTTCCCCCTCCTCGGCCTGGGCGCGGCGGCCCTTCTCGTCCTCGCCGCCCTCGCCGTGATTCTCGCCCTCGGCACCCGATCTCCCGACGGCGGGAACGGGAACGGATCCACGGATCCCGCGACGCCGGCGAATACCGACGCGCCGTCCGCTCCGGCTCCCGCTCCCGGCGAAACGGAGAGGCCCGTGGTGGCCGTGGTCGTGGATTTCAAGAACCTCGCCGACAGCCAAACCCTCTCGTGGATGCGCGTCGGCGTGCCCGACATGCTCATCACCGACCTCGCCCAGCTCGAATGGCTCCGCCTGCGGTCGCGGGATCGCATCATCGCAGACCAGGCCGAGCTCGGCATCCGGACCCTCGAGGAACCCGGGGCGCTGGCCCGGCTCGCCGACGCCCTCGACGCCGACATCCTGATCAAGGGAAGCTTCGTCGCCGTCGGCGGCAAGGTGAAGATCGACATCCAGGTGCTTGCCCATCCCGGCGAGGACCTCATCCTTTCCGATCACATCACCGGCACCCTCGACGAGATCCTCTCCATGGTGGACAAGCTCACGGTGCGCATCCGAAGGGGTCTCGAGGCCCGCTTCGGCCCCCCGGAAGGCGAGGACCTGACCGAGGGAGAGGAGATGGTCTCGCTGGCCCGCCGCCTGGTCGAAGTGTCCGCCCACCTGGACCGGGACAAGTCGTTAGGAGGCATCGCCGGGAACCTGGAGGCCGACAACCGGACGATCGACGACCTGCTGACCGAACTGCGCGCCCACATCTCCGTCACGGACGGCAAGGCCGAGAAGCAGAAACGCCGCGCCGGGGGCTCCCAGGAAGGCCGAGAACTTCCCGAGAGCGCCTCCGCGACCGGCGCCCCCCGGCCGTCCGGCTCGCCCGCTCCCGAGCCCGCCGCGGACGGCGGACCAGGGTACGCCTCTCACGAATCCAAGAAGGGAAAACGGGCGAAGGAAACGAAGCGGGAGCCTCTGCGCGAAGCGAAGACGGAGGCGGAAGCCGAGGAGAGGGAAGCCGACGCGCCGGGTTCCGAGAGCGATGCGGCGCCGGGGGCCCCGAGGGAGGCCGGCAAGAAGGCCTTCGTCGAGAAGGCCATGAAGAAACTGGCCCGCCTCAAGCAGGCCGAGAAGGCGAGAAAGGAAGAGGCCGAGAGGGACGCGGAAAAACTCGACGACGAGCTGCTCGGCAAGAAGCCGGGGAGCACGAAGGGCGCGGCGGCGGTGGAGGGCCCCGCGAACCCCATGATCCGCGCGATGATCCTCGTCTACCGCTCCCGCGAGATCCGGGAGCGCGCGGGCGCCGACGTCAAGGCGCTCCTGCAGAGCGCCTCCCTGCTCAAGAAGGCTCTGCAGATCCACCCCGGCCTCGCCACGGCCCACCGCGAGATGGCCGACATCCTCAGGGAGCTCGAGGCCCTGCAGGAAACCGACTGAATGCTCTCGACGGACGGCTGAAATCTGAAATCTGAAATGAAATCTACCATCCCTGCGCGACGCCGACACGGAACCGGCCACAGCGCGAATGCCTCTCCTCCCCGCTTCCTTGACACGGCCCCGCCGGCCCGGTAGCCTCGGTCTCCTTTGTTTCGACAGGAGACCCTCGATGACCATCGTGAATTCCCTGCTGTTCGACGACCATTCCGGGGCCATCCTGAGCGACGAGGCCTACTTCCTCCTGCGGCGCCGGAAGACCTATTTCGGCGACAACCTGCACGCGCTGCTGACGCCGGAGCAGGCCGGGCGTTTCGGGGTGGAGGCCGTGTGGGGCATGTGCGGCTACCCCTCCTTCGGCGTCGAGGTCGTGGAAGCCATCCGGCGCGCCGTCCGGGAGAAGGAGGAGAAAGCGCTCGAGGAGGGCCGCAAGAAGCCTCCGATCACGTCGCTTCTGGACATCGGGCGCATCGCGGCGGAGGTGGTGCGCCGCACGGTGCACCGGCGCGTGGACGACAAGCTGAAGTTCCTCTACGGCTTCGACCGCGCGGACATGATCCGCGGCTCGTTCACGGCGGGGGAGAAGACGTACGAGATCAAACAGGACGCCGTCAAGACGAACGCCATGAGCATCATGGACGGCTCCTCGAGCGCGCAGATCGTCAAGAACATCCACAAGAACATCGGCATCCTGTTCGGGTGGGACGCCCGGGACGGCGCGCTGCACTATCACCTCAACGCCGAGAACTTCGTCCTGTCCATGATCTCCGGGCGTTTCGAGGCGGTGGGGGCCGGCAAGTACGCCTCGGGCCAGGCCTTCGCGGACTACCTGGGCAACCAGACGCTGCGGCGCCGGCGCGAAGGATTCGGCCGCGTCGAGGGGACGTTCCAGCTGATCCTCTCGGGGATCCTGGCCGCGCGGTTCTACCACGAGGCGGGCGGCAAGCTGCACATGGCGGTCGTGGACGGCCGCTCGGCCCGCGCGGCGGACCGGCTCCGCTTCATCGACGAGGACCGGCTGCTCCTGGCCACCGAGGCCGTCGACGCCTCCCGCAAGGGCTTCGTGACCGGAACGACGGCCATGGAAGTCGTCGAGGCCATGGTATACGGCGACGCCACGCTCGACGAGGGCGAGGCGATCCTCTTCAAGAAGGCGGACCGGCCGCGGGCGCTGGGCTGGTTCCTCCGGGGTTACAAGGCGTCCGATTTGCCGGCGGAGGCCGGAGCGAAAAGCGGGGGCGGCGGGAAGAAGAGCCGGAAAAAGTAGCAGGAGCAACCGCGAAGGGATCCTGCTGGAATCGCCAATCTGGAATCCCATCGTTCTTCAATCAACGAGGCCGATCGCATGACATCCATCAACGCGCTGAGGTTCGACGAGTACTCCGGAGCCTGCATCTTCGACGAGGAACGGGGCTGGAACGACGAGGGCCTGAAACCGCGCACCGTGGAGAAGATGAAGGAAGTCACGCCGCCGGGGATCGTGGATGAGACGGGCCTGGTCGCCGTGTACGGAAACACGGGCACCTCCACCATCGGGGACGAGCTCCGCTACAGCATCCGCAAGCGGATCGTCGCGGCCTACGAGAAGGCGAAGAGCCTTGCGGGCGGAAAGCCGGAGACGTTCCTCACCGTGGACGAGGTGGGCGCGCTGGCCTTCGAGGTGATCACGGAGCTCAAGCACACGCACATCGACCAGGAGATGCTTGGACGATACGGCTTCAAGACGGCGGACTTCATCCAGGGGCGGTTCGAGGCGGAGGGGAAGAAGGCGGAGATCAAGGACAAGGATCTCGTGAACAAGCTTCACGAGATGATCACCTGGAAGGCCCGGTCCAAGGAGGGATACTCCGTCTTCCTGAACTCGGGGATCATCGCGGGGTACGAGCCGGGGGAGGGATTCCGGATCTGCAACCTCTCCATGATCGAGCACCTGGTCGAGCCCGTGCAGCAGTTCTTCCAGGCGGACGGCTCGGGCCGCGACATGGCCAACGTCGTGTTCTCGGACTTCTGCAACGCCTGCCGGGCCCGCGACCGGCGGGGCCGGATCGACCGCGTGGAGGGGATCATGGCCATGATCGCCGCGCTGAACACGGCGGGACGCCACGACATCGGCGTGGGGGGCTACTGGAACATCATCTGCTTTGACGGCCGCCGGAAGAAACACGCGGACAAGATGTGGATGATCAACGATCATCGGGCCAAGCTCGCCTCGGAGATCGTCGAGGCGGAAACCCACGGCCTGATCCCGCGCGACAAGGCCTACGGCCTGATCGAGAACCTCGTCTTCGAGGGCGCCTCCTTCCACGAGGTCGAGGACGGCTTCCTCTCCGCGGCCGCCGACGCCACGTCCCTGGTCCGCTTCCTCCGGGGTTTCTGCGCGCCGGACGCCCGCAAGTTCTGCCGCTGAGAGGCTGTGGAAAAGTCCCCGCTTCCGCTCGCGAATGGAAACGTCTACGTACCGCCGTTCTTCAGCGCCTTCTCGGCCTTCTCCAGGCGGATCTTCTTCTGCGCGTAACGCATGAGGATCAACAGGAGCACGGCCGTTATCGCCCCCGAGACGATCACGGGCCACTCCACCCTCCCCTCGGTGATGAAGTCCGTGGCCGCGTCTCCTCCCGCCACGAAAAGAAGGGTGTTGGGGATCATGGCGAGAAAGGACCACACGAGGTACGTGCCGAAGCGGACCTCCGTGAGCCCGAAGATGTAGTTGATCAGGAAGTAGGGCGTGAGGGGAATCAGCCGCGAGACCCCCACCACGACGGGACCGAACGTCCTCGTCAAGCGGTTCAGCCGCTTGAACCGCTTGCTTTCCGCGAGCCAGACCGAGAGCGCCTCCCGCGCCAGGTAGCGGGCGATGAGGAAGCCCGCGGCGGCGCCCAGCGTGGACGCGGCGAGGCCGCAAAGCGTTCCGCGAAACGTACCGAAAAGCGCGCCGGCCGCGACCGTGACGATCGTGACGGGCAGGGCCATGGCGATGGCCGCCGTCCCCGCCAGGATGAATACCCCGGGACCCCACGGACCCAGGCTCTCGATCCAGCCGCGGAAGTCCCCGATCTTCTCGCCCAGGTTCAACGCCTCCGCCGCCGCGAACACGGCGACGATCGCGAGAACGAACACGACGGGCTTCCAGAGCCCCTTGTGGCCGTTCCCGGCGGCTTCCATGGTCGTCGCGTTTGCTGTGGGACGGTCCCGCATGGTCGTCATCCGGATGGGTCTTTTGCGCGCGCGTGCCGGATTTCGTTCGACGACCTACGAGGGCAGCTCCCCGATCAGCCGCTCGTAGATCCGCGCGATCCTGGGCTCCGTCTCCTGCCCGATGGCGATGATCTTGGGCACGTCGGCGGGCTTCAGCGCGTCGGGCAGGCAGAGGTCCGACACGGCGAGGATCGCGGCCGCCTTCAAACCCGCGTGGACGGCGACGATCGCCTCGGGAACGGTGGACATGCCCACCACGTCCGCCCCCATTCTCCGCAGCATCCGGTATTCCGCCCGCGTTTCCAGGTTCGGCCCCAGGACGGCGGCGTATACCCCCCGGTGGGCCCGGACCCGCTCCTCCATGGCGATGCGCTCCATCCGGTCCACCAGTTCCCGGTCGTAGGGCTCGATCATGTCCGGAAAACGGGGGCCGAGGCGCTCGTCGTTTTCCCCCACGAGGGGATTCACGCCCATCAGGTTGATGTGGTCCTCGATCAGAACGAGATCCCCCTCCTGGTAGCGGGGGTCGAGCCCGCCGGCGATGCCCTGCATGGTGACCAGCCCGGCCCCGAGCGCGGCCGCGACGCGCACGGGAAAGGTCACCGTCTCCGCGTCGTATCCCTCGTACAGGTGGTACCGCCCGCTGAACACCAGGACGTCCCGGCCGGAGAGCGTTCCGAAAACGAGCTCGGAAGCGTGCGTTTCCACGGTGGAAGAAACGAAGCCCGGAATCTCCGTGTAGGGCAAACGGGCTTCCACCTCCATCATCTCCGTGACGCCGCCCTGGCCCGTTCCCAGGATCATGGCCGCCGCGGGAGGCCGCGTCACGGCTTCCCGGGCCGCCTCGGCGGCCTTCATGACGCGTTCGTACAGCCCCGCCATGGGAACCTCCTCTCTCCATCCTCTCCGTCCGGCCGGCCCTCCCGCGCCGCCGCCGCCCCCCCCCCAGGGGCGCGACGCGGCCGGATTTTTCATTGTACGTTCTCGAGGGCCCGATGCATCAAATGGAATTCCGACGGACGAAAACGTAAGATGTACGATCCGATCCGGCGAGCCGTGCTTTCGGTCCTCGGCGTGTCCGGCACGGATCGGCTTCGGATCGTTCCATCCCGCGGGAAAGGGGCGAGGGCATGGAAGGCGTGGAACTGGCCGCATGGTTCGCAGGCTCGTACCTGGTGGGCTCGATTCCCTTCGGCCTCCTGTTCGGGAAGGTCTTCTTCGGCGTGGACATCCGGGAGAAGGGAAGCGGGAATCTGGGGGCGACGAACGCGGCCCGGATCCTGGGAAGCGGACGCAAGGGGGCGACGGTCGTCTTCTTCACCGTCGTCTTCCTTCTGGACGCGGCCAAGGGCTTCGGGCCGGCCTTCGCGGCGCAGCAGCTGCCGGAAACGATCTTCGGGATGCCCGCCGGCCTGTTCGCCGGCGCCGGCGCCGTCGCCGGCCACATGGCCTCGATCTACCTGAAGTTCAAGGGAGGAAAGGGCGTGGCGGTGAGCACGGGCGTGCTGGCGGCGCTGGTCCCCTGGCCGCTTCTGATCGCGGCGGGCGTGTGGATCGCCGGCGTGGCGGTCACCCGCTACGTCTCCGTGGGCTCGCTGAGCGCCTCGGCGGCGCTGCCCGTATCCGTGGCGGCCTGGGGGTACGACCCGTGGATCCTCGGCGCCTGCGTCGCGCTCGCCCTCGCCGTCGTGGTCAAGCACCGGCCCAACATCGTCCGGCTCGCCCGGGGAGAGGAGAACCGGATCGGACGCTCGCGGAAGAAGCAGATCCATCCTTGAGGAGGACAGAGGAGATGGCCAAGGACAAGGTTCGAGCTGGCGTGATCGGAGACGGGGCCTGGGGAACGGCCGCAGCCATGGTCCTGGCCCGGCAGGGCCACGCCGTGAAGCTCTGGGGGGCCTTTCCGGACTACGTGGAGGAGGTCTCGAAGACCCGGAACAACCGGAAATTCCTCCCCGGCATCGAGATCCCCTACGAAGTGGAATACACCGACGACCTGTCGGATCTGGTCCACGAAGCGGAGATCATCGTCCAGGCCGTTCCCACGCGGCATCTTCGTGAGGTGATGCGCAAGACCGCTACGGTGTTTGTCCGCGGGATCCCCGTGGTCTCCCTCACCAAGGGCATCGAGGAGGAACGCCATATCCGCCCCAGCCAGATCATCAAGGAGGAACTGGGACCGGCCACCCCCGTCGCCGTCCTGTCCGGTCCTTCCCACGCGGAGGAGGTGGCCATGGGCATTCCCACGTCGGTGGTGGTGGCGTCCAAGAAGGACGATCTGGCGAAGAAGGTCCAGACGGTGTTCGCCGGCGAACGGTTCCGCGTCTACACGTCCATGGACATGATCGGGGTGGAGCTGGCCGGGGCGCTGAAGAACGTGATCGCGGTGGCGGCGGGCGTCTCGGACGGCATCGGCTTCGGCGACAATGCGAAGGCGGCTCTTCTGACGCGCGGCATGAAGGAGATGGGGGACCTGGGAACGGTCCTGGGGGGGCACCGGAAGACCTTCTTCGGCCTCTCGGGCATCGGGGATCTCATCGTGACCTGCATCAGCCGGCACGGCCGGAACCTCGCCGTGGGCGAGGCGATCGGCCGGGGCAAGACGCTGGACGCGATCCTGGAAGAGACGGAAAAGGTGGCCGAGGGGGTCTTCACCGTCAAGGGCGTGAAGGTCCTCGCCGACAAGCACGAGCTCGAGATGCCCATTTCCACCCAGGTCTTCGAGGTCCTCTACAACGGCAAGGACCCCGCCGCCGCCGTGGACGACTTGATGACGCGTTCCCTCAAGGAGGAATGAGCGCGCGTCGCGGCTTTCCGGCTGTCCGGAAGAGGAGAACGGTACATGAGATTCCTGCTGTTCATCGCGTTGACCGCAGCGGCCTGCCTGGCGTGGCTTCCCCGGCAAGCCATGGCCGCCCCCCCTTCCCTCTCGGCCTATCTCGCCGAGGCCCCGCTCGCGGGCTTCCTCGACGAGTACGATCCCGAGGCCCGGGGCGAGGCATGGGGCAAGGGCGGCGCCCTCGCCGACAATCTCCGCCTCTCCTTCCACGCCCACGGCGTCTTTCCCCTCACGACGCGCATCACCGACGCCGACCACGCGGATCACTGGAGCCAGCTGTGGGAGCCCGGCCTCGGCGGCAACCTCGGCCTGGGCTACCAGCTCATGCCCATCCTGCGCGGCGGCGTGGAAGCCGGCTATCTCGGGTTTCACGGCGGCAAGGAAAAGCGCGGGAACCAGTCGACGGATTACGAAGACATGCACTTCGTCCCCCTGCAGGTCTCGGGGACCCTCTGCCTTCCCGTCGAGGAATCCATCGACGTCTGGTTCACCCCCGGCAAGGGATTCGTGCCGGGACCCGTCCTCTACGTCCAGGTCGATTTCGGATGGGCCTGGCGGACCGAGGTGGAGGCGGACGTCGAAACCTCCGGGACGGCCGGCGGAGGCGACCTCCAGGTCTTCCGGGAATCGTTCCGCTCCTTCTTCGGCGTCAGGTTCGGGCTGGAGTTCAGAAAGGAGCGCCTCGGCTTCTTCATCGACGTCGGGTACCGCGTCTACGAGAGGCCCGAGGAGGGGCGCGACCTCGTCGGCGAGGCGCTCGAGATGCACACCGCCCCCGTCCACCTCGGCTTCGCCTTCTACTTCGGAGGCTGAGCCTCGCGCAGGAACCAGACGCGCCGGATCGCTCCGTCCGTCACGTGGTAGATCGCCACCGCGCGCAGGGCCTCTTTCCCGGGCACGCCGCGGACCTTCTCGTGATCCACCACGAAATCCCCGTGGACGATGCGGTTTTCGATCTCGCACGCGAGGTCCGGGACGCGGGCGAAGAGGGACCGGTAGATGGGCTCCATCGCCTCGCGCGAGTCCGCGACGAGATCCCCGCCCGGAAGGTTCTCGATGCGGACGTCCGGAGCGTAGCACGCCAGAAACGACGCCAGGTCCCGGGCGCTGTACGCCTCTACCTGGCGCTGCACGACCTCTTCTGCAGGGGTGCTCATGTCTTGCCTCGAAGTATAGCGTCACGGGGTCGCGGAAAAGCGATACTCTATGCCAGCAATGTCGCTGTGGCGAGAATCATTTGTTGCTTGGCCATCTGCTTTGTCAGGTCAATGATCCATCCATCAACGCGGATCGAGATTGATTTCTGGGTCTCCTGACCATTCCCGCCGGGGCACATCTGCGCGATAAGCGTTGTAGATCAGACGAGATATATCGATCGGGCAGCCGGTGGCTCCTGGATTCCTTCCCAAAATCCGCTCCGTTGAGACGGCTCTGGATCCACCGGAAAGGGGGTTGAAAAACGGCGCATGAACGCCTTCCTTGTGTGGGTCTTGAATCCACATTTTGGAGGCGCCATGCGCTCGCTCAAGCCATTCTTCAGATTCCTTCTCCAGGTTCAAGGGGCTATCGTCCAGGGAGCCAGGATCAACCGGGAAGAAGATTCCGTCGAGATTCTGGTTAGGCGGCACGAGTTCGTCCCCTGGGCCGAAGCGAGAGTCAGGCACACAAAGGTCTTTGACCGTCATGTTGCCAGCCTCGCCCAGGTTGCGGACCGGTCCGCCGCCGCACGGATGTTCCATGTCGCGTGGCGTACCGTCGGCCGTATGGTACGCCGGGTCGTTGATCGGTTCCTGCCCCCCGATCTCCTCGAAGACCTGGAGTTCATCGGGGTGGACGAGACCAGCTACAAGCGCGGCCACCGGTACCTCACCGTCGTCACCAACCTCGTGACCGGCGTGGTCGTGTGGGTCGGGAAAGGAAAAACGGCCGAAACCCTCGGTGAGTTCTTCAAACTTCTCGGGCCTGAAAGGGCCTCGAAGATCGCCCTCGTCACCATGGATATGGGCGAGGCCTACCAGAAAGCCGTGAAAGAATGGGCTCCCAATGCCGACGTCGTCTTCGACCGATTCCACGTGGTCAAGTTGCTCCTCGAGGCCATCGACGAGATCCGGCGTGAAGAGTGCAGGGCGCTGGAGGGAGAAGAGAAGAAGGCCCTCAAGAACACGCGGTACGCCATGCAGCGAAACCCGAAGCATCGAACTCCAAAGGATGAAGATGCCATCAAGCGAGTGAAGTCCACCGTTCGGAAGAATATCCAAGGAATCCTCGGTTTCATGCGTTGGGAAGCCATCACCAACGCCAACCTCGAAGGCATGGCCAACAAGATCAAGCTCTGCATCCAC
>CAZDSO010000057.1:0-24773 GCA_964508045.1 uncultured Planctomycetia bacterium
TAGTGGGTCATGAGGCCATGGCCGAACGTTCGGACTTCCATGACCGTGTCGCCCTCGCTTCCGGCGATCGCCAGGAACCAGTCGGCGTCGTTGCCCGGAAGACCGGGCAGGGCGGGATCCTTCACGCCCCGTTTCGAGGCGCCGAGGGATCGTCCCCGTTTACGCCTCCCGAATCCCGCGTCCACGAGGAGGGCGACGCGTCGCGTTCCGAGCCCTGCGAGGTCCTCCATGAGAGAGGCAAGGGGAAGCGTGGTCTCCCCGATCCGGTTCGAATCGGTGTCGGAGGCCGCAAGGACGGGTTCCGGTTTTCCGTCCCGCGTGGAGACGGCGCCCAGGCCCGAGAAGTAGAAGATCACGTCGTCGTCCGGTCTCGGGTACATGGACCGGATCTTCGCGAGGGCTTCCCGGATGCCCTCGACGGAAGCGTCCTTTCCCGTGAGGAGCGTCGACCCTTCCGGATCGATGGGCGGGGCGTCCCGTGTCTCGAGATAGGTCCAGACCGCCTCGGCGTCGCGGGAAGTGAAGCGGGTCCCCCGCGTCCTGGCGGAAGCCGGCCTCTCGGGCGCGACCACCACGGCGAAAAGACGGCGCGTTTTCGGCGTCATCTTGTTCTTCAGCTCGGGGGTCTGGAGGGCGCGATGGAACTCGAGGCCCAGATCCATCAGGAGATCCTTCTTGATCCGGGACAGCGCGTGGGGCAGGAGGCTCTCCGAGACCTTCTGCAGGTTGGCATCCCCGAGGGTCCACTGGGCGAGCAGGGGGCTCCAGATGTCGAGGAAGCCGAAACCGCGGGAGAAATCGTCGAAGGCCCGCTCCTTGCGTCCGCGGAAGTTCTTGCGGTAGATCTCGCGTCCCGAGAAGGCGTCGAGGACCCGGAGCTCCATTTCCATTTCCGCGGAAAACACCTCGTCGGGAACCAGGTAGGCCGGAAACCAGAGGAAGGTCCAGAGGATCAGGTCCAGCCCCCAGAGGAGGAAATTCCGGCCCTCGTAGCGGACGTCCAGCTTCACCGGCTCCAGGATCACGACCAGATCGGCCTGGTCCTTCTTCGCGCGTTCGAGGATTTCCTCCTGGGAGATGTCCGGGCCCAGGCCGTCCAGCTCGACCAGATGCTGGAAGAGGCCGAATTCCCGGACCGCGCCCGAGAAATCCCGGGAGACTTCCGTCCAGTCCGCGGTAACCGGATTCCCGCCGTCCTCTCCCTTCAGCCGGTCGCCGTTCACCAGGAAGTGGAACACCGTCTTGTATTCCACCGCCCCGGCCAGCTCTCCCCTGAGGGAGAGGATCTCCTCCTCCTCGAACACGTCCTTGACGGAGGCGCTGCCGCAACCCGCACACAAAGCCACCAGACCGAGAAGGGCCGGGAGAAGAAGGGCTTGTTTCATCGCGATCCTGCTCTGTCACATGTCGGCGGAACCTCTCCGATCGAGAGGGGGATTCCGCGTCCGGAAAAAAACCGGGCGTTCCGCGACCTCCTCGGGATCGGGGGCAAGTTGACCCGCCGGTCAAGGTTTCGTCACACGATGCAGGTTAGCGTACCCGGGGTCCCCCCCGAAATCAATGGGATAGGAAAGGGGAGGGATGATGGAGAGGATGTGGATCCCCTCGCGAGCGGAAGCAGGGATTTTCCCGCGCCTCTCAGATGCTGTAGTTCGGCCGGTCCTCGTCCTCCGCCTTCCGGTCCACCACGATCCCCCCGTCTCCTGCAGCGGAGGCCGCGGGTGTCGTCTCCTTGCCGAAGAGGGAGACCAGGACGCCCCCCACGCCGGCAATCGCCCAGTAGAGGAAGAGGATCCAGCCGACGACGGGAAGGATGCCGACGAGGAAGAGGATCCACCATCCGACCACGAGGTTCTGGACCGGGTTGGGCCGGCGTTCCGCCAGGACCAGGGTCCGCGCGCCCAGGCTCTGGGCCCGCCCGGAGAGGCCGAACACGACCACGAAAAGGAAGGCGACGAAGATGACCAGCGAGAGGACGCCTCCGGCCTTCCCGCCGTTGGCCAGGGCCCCGACCAGCACGAGGACGAAGATGACGTTCACGAGACCCAGGAAGAAGACGAACAACGGGCGCCCTTCCCCCCCCTGGCGGACCCGCTCCACGACGCCCGGAAAGACGATCAGCATGAAGAGCAGGAAGGCGAAGAGGGAGAAGCCCGCCAGGACGACCAGGGAGATCCCGGCGAGCAGCCCGAGGGCGCCGGCGAGGGACTTGCGCATCTCCCCCTTCCCCGCCGCGTCGTCTTCCGCTTCTTTCTCCGCATCGGAAACGTCCCCCTCCGCTGCCGGGGCCGGATCGCCCGCCGCGGCTTCCTCCATCGGGGCCGGGGCGTCGTCCCCGGGGGCCATGCGTTCCGCGTCGCCGGGGGCGTCCGCCTCCCCGTCGCCGGCGCGGGCGGGCAGGCCCAGGGCGAAACAGGTTGCCAGGCCCAGGCAAAGGGCGAGGAGCAGCTTGCGTTCCATGGTTCACCTCCTTGGATTGTGGTCACGGCCCGGGAGGGGCGTCTCGTTCTTCGCGCGGCTTCGGCCCCCTCCGCGAAGCCTCCAGAAGGCCGCGAGGTTCATCATGCCCATCAGGAGAAAAGCCCCGAGGCAGCTGAAAGACAGCGTCGATCGATCCTGCAGCGTCTTCCCGGCGGTCGAAGAGACGTCGTGCCACCCCCGCTCGGCCCAGGCGGCCGCGTGTTCCGCGGCGCGGTCCACCTCGCCGGGCAGGGGAAGCGCGAACTCCGCGCGGTCCGCGATCCCGCTCGTGAGACCCGGGAGGAACGCAAAACCGCGTTCGGGGAGATCGAGGGCGAAGAGGACCGCGAGAAGGACCGAAGCGGCCGCGCCCAGCCCCGCGGCCTTCCAGAGACCTTCCCGGCCGCCCGTTCCCCGCGCGGCGCGCGGCGTGTTCCCCACCGCCGTCATGACCTCGTCGAAGAACCCCGCCGGGGCGCCGGGCGCCTCGCCTTCCAGTTCCCGGAACAGGTTCCGATACGCCTCGGCCTGCTCCCGGCACGCCGGGCACGCGGCCAGGTGCGCGGAGGCGGCTTCCGCCTTCTCCCCTTCGAGCGTTTGCTCCACCCACTGCTGGATCGTGTCGTCGTCGAGGTGTTCCATGTCCGGCATCCCCTATCCTCAGGCGCGTTTCCCCTCCGGCGCCATCCGCTGCAGGCTCACAAGCCCCTTGAGTCTTTCCCGCGCCCGGAACAGGCGGTTCTTCACCGTTCCGAGCGGAAGGTCCAGGATCGTCGCGACCTCCCCGTAGGAGAGGTCCTCGAGGTATCGCAGGCTGATCACGGCCCGGTAGGAGGGGTCCAGGCGCAGGATCGCGTCCCGGACCCGGTCCGCGCGCTCGCGCGCATCCGCTTTCTCGGCCGCTCCCGGGCCGTCGCCCGGCGGCTCGAACGCCGCGTCCTCGCTTCCCATCGACTGGAAGTCCAGGGGCGCCCGGCGGAATCGCTTTCGCTCGTTCAGGCAGACGTTCAACGCCAGCCGGAAGAACCAGGGGCTGAAGCGCCTGGACGGGTCATACCTGTCAAGCCCCCGCCAGAGGCGCAGGAACACCTCCTGGGCCAGATCCCGCGCCTCGTGGGCGTCGCGGACCATCCGCCAGGCCAGGCGGTAGACGCGGTCCTGGTACAGCCGTACGATCCTCCCGAAGGAGGCGTCATCCCCCTTCCGGGCCCTTTCCAGGTCCGCCGGTGCTGGCTCGGGAAGCCCCATGTTTCTGAACCTGTATACAAGGCGGGTTTCGGAGGGGTTTCGGATAATTCGGTGGTGTATGAGATTCGCTGAAAACGCGAGGGAAGGGGTCAGTCCTTCGTTTTTAGTCCTTGTTCTCTTCGCGAGGACGGGTTTCCTCTCGCAACGAAGGACGAAAAACGAAGGACTGACCCCATTCCTGTTGACGTGAGCGAATCTCAGACACCACCGATAATTCCCTGCCTTCCATTATACACGAAGCCCTGAATGGAGGTCGCCGCCTTGCTTTGCATCGCCCCTCCCCGGCGCCTCCCACAAGCAGCACGGCGGTTCGCTCTGCACCCGACCGCAACCCAGAATCGGCCACAGCGCGAACGGCTCAAAGGGAGCCCTTCGCGCTCCTTGGCCATTGGTCTCGGCGTTCGAAAAGACTACCATGCATGCGATTTCGTGAGGGATGCATCCATGGCCCTGCTTCGCGTCCTCGACGGCCGCAGCACGCAGATGGAATTCGAGATCGACCGCCCCCTCACGATCGGACGGGGCGACGAGGGGGAGGTCCGCATCTTCGACGAGACCAGTTCCCGCCGCCATGCCTGCGTGCGCCCGGAGGGAAAGGCCTTCCTCCTCGAGGACCTGGGCTCCTCGAACGGGACGTTCCTGAACGGCGCGAAGGTCGAACGCGAGACGCTGAAGGACGGCGACGAGATCCTCGTGGGGTCGACGAGGTTCCAGTTCCTGCTGACGCCCGCGGGGGAGAGGGGTACGGTCCTGATCTCGCCGCCGGAGGAGAGCGGCCTTGCCGTTCACTCCTCCATCCGGGAGGTGGATTTCCGCGTGGTGGAGGGCAAGGACGAGGCGGAGGATTTCCGGCGCCTCACGAAGGCCTTCGAGGCTTCCCGGTCGCTGACGGGTCTCCGCGATGCGGAGGAGGTCCTCACGAGGCTTCTGGACATCCTGATGGAGGAGCTGGAGGGGGACCGGGCGGCGGTGTTGCAGGAGGCGGATTCGGGCCGGCTGGAGATCGTGGCCTCGCGGGGGGAGGGGAAGAAGGAGCCCGTGCTGAGCCGGGCGGTGGTCCGGAAGGTGGCGAAGGACCGTGAGGCGGTGCTGATCAAGGATGCGGAGACGGACCCGCGCTTCCAGGAGCGAAAGAGCCTTTTGCAGCAGAAGGTGAGAAGCGCCCTGTGCGTGCCGCTCTCCTCCGGAGGGGAGTTTCTCGGGATTCTCTACGTCGACCGGACGAAATCCGGGAAGAGTTTCGGCCCCCGGGACCTGGAGACGCTGCTGGCCATCGCGGGCCAGGCCGCGCCGGCGCTGGCCACGGCGCGGGCGTTCGCGCTGGAGCGGGACCGGCGGGAGGACGTGGAGCGGACGCTGGGGGGCGAGCGGGTGATGGTGGGAGGCGGGCCCGCCTTCCGGGGGGTGCTGGACCTGGTGGACCGGGCGGCGGGTTCGGACGCGACGGTGCTGCTGAAGGGGGAGACGGGGACGGGGAAGGAGCTGCTCGCCCGGGCGTTGCACGAGAAGAGCCCGCGCCGCAAGGGTCCCTTCATCGCGGTGAACTGCGCGGCGCTGGTGGACACGCTGATGGAGAGCGAGCTCTTCGGCCACGAGAAGGGGGCGTTCACGGGAGCGGCGCGGCGCAAGCCCGGCAAGTTCGAGCTGGCGGGCGGGGGCACGCTCTTTCTGGACGAGGTGGGGGAGATGGCGCTGGAGGTGCAGGCGAAGCTGCTGCGGGCGCTGCAGGAGCGTGAGTTCTACCGCGTGGGGGGCACGGCGCCGGTGTCGGTGGACATCCGGATCGTGGCGGCCTCGAACAGGGATCTGAAGAAGAAGGTGGAGCAGGGCTCGTTCCGCCAGGATCTCTACTACCGCCTGGGCGTGGTCACGGTGGACGTGCCGCCGTTGCGCAAGCGGCGCGAGGACATCGGCGACCTGGTGTCGTTCGCGGTGCGCGAGGCGTGCAAGCGCACGAAACGGCGCGTCGAAGGCGTGTCTCCCGAGGCGATGAAGGCGCTCCAGGCCTACGCGTGGCCCGGCAACATCCGCGAGCTCTTCAACGTGATCGAGCGTGCGGTGGTGCTCACCCGCGGCCCCGTCCTCGACGCCTCGCTGCTGCCCGCCGAGATCCGCGGCGAAGGGGAAGCGCCGGCGCCGGTCTCGGGCGTGATGACGCTGAAGGAGGCGGAGAAGCGCGCCATCCAGGCGGCGCTCACCCACACCGGATGGAAGAAGGGCGAGACGGCGGAGCTTCTCGGCATCTCCTGGCCCACGCTGAACAAGAAGATCGACGACTACGGGATCCGGAAGCCCTGAACCCTTCCCGCCTGTCGCTTCCCGATGGCGCCGGCAGGACCGCGGGCTTCCAGCCCGCAGCACTTCAGGGCTCGCTACGACACCCTGCTGAAATCTGAAATCTCCACTCCCCCCCTTCCATCATTCCACAGCCCATCTCCCCATTCCTCAATTCCTGAATCCCTGAATTGCAGAGCTCACTCCTTTTCAAACGGCAGGTCGTCGATATCGAAATCCGCGCGGCGCCCCGCCTTCTCGATGGCCGCGTTCGCCTCGCGGATCGCCTCCACGAGGTCCGCGTAGGGATGGTTCCAGTCGTCCACCAGCCCGCAGCTGCGCGGGTCACGGCCCGTGTTGCCCCCGTACCCGTAGCCGTTCGACCACTTGAACCAGTGCGCCCCCACGACGAACGGAAGACGGTACCACGTGGTGACCATCTTCCGGTACGACGCGCCGCGCTGCACGTCCGTGTCCAGCGTCCGCGGCGCCCAGCGCTTCACGGCCACCCCCGAATCCCGCGCGGCCGTGCCGAACTCCCCGATCAGCACCGGCCGGCCCGTGATCCGGCTCAGCGCACGGATCCATTCCAGCTGATCCTTCGTGTTCGCGTCGGCGACTTGCTTGCCGCCCGCCGGATGCGGGTAGAGGTTCGCGGCGCAGATGTCGAACTTCGAGAACGCCGGCAGGAAGTGCTCGAGGTAGGGCAGGACCCTGACGTCCATCGTGCCCCAGCGGTTGCCGATCACCAGGTGGTTCGGGTCGTGCTTTTTCAGCGTCGTCACGATCGTGTCCACGTACCGCTCCGCCAGAACCTTCTCGAACGCCTTCACGTCCTCGCGAAAAGCGGCGGAGGCCTTGAAGAGGTCGGGCGGATCCTCCCGGAGCGCCTCCGGCGAGATCGCCTCGTAGGCGAAGCGGTGGTTCTCCGTGCTCCACGACGCGTTGAGCTCCGTTGCGGAGGCGTAGCGCCGCTTCAGGATCACCACGAAAGCCCGGAGCGCGTAGGGGCTCCACAGGTACTGGTAGAGCCCGTAGAGGGCGATCTCGTTGTCGGTGAACCAGCCGACGAGATCCGGGTCGTCCTTGTATCCGGCGGTCTTGCGGGCGAGGTAGCGGTCGAGCGCCCTCGCCCAGGCGGGGTGGAAGGGGTCGCACATCCGGTGTCCCTGGGCGCGGTCCCCGCCCTGGGTCTCGCCGTGGATGTCCTCAAGCAGGAACCCCTCCCGGATGGCGCTCCGGTCGGAGAGCCCGGCGTTGGCGCAGTTGAGGCTGTAGAAGTAGTAGAGCGGCTCCTTTCCCGCCTCCCGGCGCTCACGGTTCCACGCGCGGATGTCGAACCCGTAGGCGTCGAGCGCGCTCCACGCGCCCAGGCTGTTGAAGCCGAAATCCACCGCCCGCTCCATGGACGCGGCGACAAGCGCCCGGACCTTCTTTGCATCCCGCCGGGTCAGCCCCAGGTTCTCCGCCAGGACCGCGTTGGCGTAGCCCGTGCTGCACGAGCCCGTGCTCCACATCAGGCTCCCGTCGGGCTCGACCAGCCACCACACGCCCTCGACCTTCTCCACGCGGAAGAAACCCGAGGGCTCGGCCGTGGCTGACGTTCTCGTCCCCGGAAGCGCCGGGACGGGGTAGTCGCTCTCGAAGGGCCCCGCCTCGCCCTCGCCGAAGAAGACGTCGTCGACCCACGCCGACCCCTTCGCGCGGTCGCGCATCTGGACCGTCACCACGGCGGCGGTCGCCCCGGGATCGAGGTCGCGCACGAGGGCGACGTACCGCGTCCAGGTCTTCGAGGCGGGCACGCGGATGATGACGTGCTGCGTGGGGATGCGCCGACCGCCGGTCCCGACGCGGATCCAGACCTTGCCGTCGGGAAGATCCTCGGTGCGGACCCAGGCGTAGAGCACGTAGGTCTTCTTCGGATCGATCCGGACCTTGACGTGGGCGAGGCCCGCCCGGCCGCGCGTCCCGGAGGCGAAGACGCACCGCGAGCCGTTCCGCCCCTCGTCCGCGCACCAGCGGTAGGCCATGTTCTTCACGTCGCCCGTGGAATACCAGGACGCGGGTACGCCCTTCTCGTCGAAGGCGCCCCGCTCGAACCCGCCGTTCTCCAGCAGGTTCTCGCCCGTCGCCTTCACCTCGACGTCGGCGCGCGCGAGGGAGGGAAGTGCGCACAGGATCACGATCGTCCAGGCCGGTATCTTCATGCGTGTCGTGCCTCGAAAAAGGGGACAGTCCCTTTCGATTCTACCGCGTGCGTTTCGGGGAAGCGGGGGGAAAGGACGATGGAGGTTCCCCGCGTTGCCGGGACAGGAAAGGCCCAGGCCGCGCGGGGGATCAGTCGAAGAGGTATCGGACGCCTTCCCGGGCGAAACCGGCGAAGTCGCCCACGTCCTGTTCGAGCCAGTTGTCGGCGTAGTGGATGAGGAACATCTTCTTCTTGACCGCGTCCGGAAGGGTTTTCAATTCCTCCAGCGGCGCGTGGACCCCGCCGGGGAAGAACTGGACGTCGTGGAACAGGGTCTCGGCGTGCCGGTACATCTCGACGAGATCGGGATCGAAGCGCGTGTCGCCGGAGAGGAAGACCCGGTCGTCGGCCATCACGCCGAAGCTGACGAAGGAGCCCTCCCAGCTCTCCGATTGTTCGGGGATGTGCTTGGTGCGCATCAGCTCCAGATGCAGATCGCCCACCTCCGCCGTCCAGCTCTCCCGGGGCTGCTTTTGCTTCCACCGCGGCCGGATCACGTCGAAGAAGTCCCCGAAGGCGAGCTTCCGCTTGCCGTCCTGGTGCTCCTCGTTCCACTCCAGGCCGCCGCGCAGCGTCTGCTCCCAGAGGATCCGCTGGTACTCCTCGTTGATGATCATGGTCAGCTTGGGCTTCTTCAAGACCCGCTGGGCCACGTAGCGGTTGAGCAGGGCCAGGCATTCGATCCCCCCCACGTGGTCGGCGTGCGAGTGCGTGGGCAGAAGGACCCCGATGTCCGTGGGCTCGAGTCCCGCGTTCTTCTTCAGCGCCCGGGGGCCCGTCATACCGAAATCGACCATGACGTGCTTGTCGCCCTTGATGAGCAGGAAATTGGTCTGGAAATGTTTCTTGGCGAAGGCGGCGCCCGTGCCGATGAAGAAGACTTCCAGCGCCCCGTCGTTCGTCAGGGACAGCTTTTGTCCGGGCTCCCGTTCGACCTGTTTCATGGCGCCTCCCCAAGTCTACAACGCGACCGTCGGCATTCGCGTAGTCTTCTCGAACCTGATCCACCTGATCTTCATAAGGTAGCGTTGTAGGGCTACGCACCGCTCGGCTCGTACATACCATATTTCCCCAGCGTAGGAAACGCCGGAATCCCCGGAGGAAACGGCTCCCCCCCTCTCTCACTCCTTCCCCGGAATCTCCAGCACCCTCGCCTCGTGGCCCGTGGCCTCGAGGAAACGGCGGACGCCCTCCGCCGGGACCACCAGCGTGGACGTGTTCACCAGCGGATGGCAGAGAAGCGCGCGCGCCTTCCCGATCTTCCGGTCGAGAACCACCTCCACGGCGCCCGAGGCGTCGTTCACCAACCCCAGGATCGACACGGCCCCGGGTTCGAGCCCGAGATGCTTCCGGAGCCTCTCGGCGGACGCGAACCCCAGCTTCCGGACGCCGAGGCGCGAAGCCAGGGCCTTGAGGTCAGCGGACTTCGTCGCCGGGAGCACGACCAGGAAATGCCGGCGCCCCTTGTCGTCCCGCAGGAACAGGTTCTTGGTCTTCGCCCCGGGGAGGGCCGGCACCAGGCGGTCGGCCTCCTCCACCGTGTAGACGGGGGGATGGTCGTGCCGCTTGTAGGCGACGCCGTGGTCGTGAAGAAACCGGAAGAGATCGACGATGATGCTCCCCCTACTCGAAGGCTTCCAGCGCTTCCGCCACCTCCCGGATGCTGCCCTCGAGAATCTTCCGGGGCGCCGTGTACTGGTAAACCGTCTGCGTCTCCAGGTGCTCGTTCATCGTGGCCCGCGCCTTCTGGAGAATCGCCCGGGCTTCCCCCGCCCGCTCGGTCTTCGCCTGGGCCCGGAAGAAGGCGATCGCTTCCCCCAGCACCGCGTACCGGTACCGGTAGTCCGGCAGGTCGAGGTTCCCGGCGTGGTAGCGCCAGAGGTCGATGCGGTCCGTCGGACCCGCGTCCGTCAGGACGTGGAACGCGGCGTGGCGCACCACGAGGTCGCGTCCCTGCATCCAGGCGAGCAGGGAGGGTTCGGCCTCGGGCAGGAAGGCCTTGGCGAAGAGCCGCCGGAACCGTCTCGCGGCGTCCGTGTTCGCCTTGAAGGCGGGCGGCGGGGAAAGCCCCTCGAAATCCAGCCTTTTCCTGCGTTCCGGCCAGTCGTCTCGAAGGGAGGCGTCTTCCACGTAGTTCATGGATTCGTCGAGGTAGTCGAGGTCGGTTCCGCCCGTGGCCTTGAGAAGGAAGAAATTGCGGACGTGGAAGCCCAGCGTTTCCGCGGGCGAGAGGCGTTCTTGTTCCGTCAGGAAGCGGAAGGCGTTCCATCGCGTGTACCGGTGATCCGAATGGAGCCGGTCGCGCACGGCCTCGGCGGCGTTGGGGGCGCGGTCCGCGAGAAGGCGCCGGATCGTCCCGGCCCGCTCGCTCGAGGGCGCGTTGCGGTAGAGGCCGTTGAGGAGGGCCTGCACGGAACCGTCGTCGAGAGGGCCCTCGGTGAGCGCGGCCAGGTCCAGCGCCGCGGCCTCGGCCAGGGACCGGAGGCTCGTGTGGGAGGTCCGGTTCATGTCGCGGATGACGGCGCGAAGGACGGTCGCGTCGTCCTTGAACTTCCTGTAGGCCTTGCCGTAGGCCTCCGCGGCCTTGCCGAAGTATCCCTGGTCGGCCCAGTGCGCGCCCGTGCGGAGAAGCGTGTCCCTCTCGAGCCCGTCGAGCGAGACGTAGTCCTGCGTTTCTCTTCGCTTCTCGATCAGCGCCAGCGCCTCGTCGAAGCGCTCCTTCTCGACGAGCGCCTGCACCTCGGCCGCGACGACGGTCTCCAGCGCGTCGTGGGCTTCCCGCCGCTCGGGAAAGGTCTCGAGCATCTTGTCGGCCCGGGCCAGCGCGAGGCCGATTTCCCCCTGCTCCAGGGCCTCGTCCACGCCGGCCTTCGCTTCGGCCGCGGGGTCGGGCGGGCGGAGGCCCGGGGCTTCGGAGGCTTCCCGGGAGACCGCGTCGCCCGTCTCCCCGTCTCCGGGCGTCTTCCCCCAGGGCCGCGAGAACAGCAGGAAGACGGCGAGGGCCGCGACGGCGAGGAGCACGACCGCGACCGCGACCCGGGCGGGAGTCCGGCCCGCTTCCACCGGAGAATCTCCGGCGGCCGGCCGCGCCGTCTCGGGAATCCCCGAGGGGGTCCGGGGCGTAGCGGGCCCCGCGGGCTCACCCGCCGGTTTCGTCTCCGGAAGCGCCGCCTCCACGTAGACGATGAGGGAATCCTGGAGCCCTTCCCCGGGGACGTCGCCGGAAGCCTTGCGATCGTCGAGGTAGGCTTCGAGGGCCGAAAGGAGCTCACGGTGATTCGGGAAACGATCGGCGGGGTCCTTGGCCAGCATCCTGTTGAGGATCGAGCAGATCGCCTCGTCCAGGGTCGAGCGGTACTGCCGGGGGTCGGGGACGGGGGCGTCGCAGTGCTTCCGCAGGAGGGCGATGGGCGTGGGGGCGTTGAAGGGCCTGACGCCCGTGACGAGCTCGTAGAAGGTGACGCCGAGCGCATAGATGTCGGAGCGCGCGTCGACGGGCAGGCCGTCGGCCTGTTCCGGGCTCATGTAGGCGGGGGTCCCCATGATCTGCCCCGACTGGGTGAGCACCGTGTCCGACTCCACGTTTTTGGCCAGGCCGAAGTCCGCCACCTTGACCACGCCCTTGTCCGTGATCATGAGGTTGGCCGGTTTGATGTCCCGGTGGATGATGTTCCGCTCCCCGGCCGCGGCGAGGCCCCGGGCCGCCTGGAGGACGAGCGAGGCGGCTTCCACGGCGGGGAGGACCTCGCGGTCCTCGAGGCAACGCGCCAGCGAGACGCCGTAGACGTATTCATGGACGATGAAGTGCACAGGGGCCTCGCCTTCCCCTACCGTCGTCTTCCCTGCGTCGTACACCTTCACCACGTTCACGTGGTCGATGCCCGCTGCTGCGCGCGCTTCCCGGAGAAAGCGGTCCGCGAATTCGGCGTTCTCGCGGACCAGGGATTCGGGAAGGATCTTGAAGGCTCGCTTCTGCTGGAGCGTCTCGTGGACGGCCAGGTAGACGGTGCCCATGCCGCCCTCGCCCAGCTTGGCCTCGATCCGGTAGGGTCCCACGGTCCGGCCGAGAAAGGGATCGGTCGCCATGTCGTTCTTCTTCAGAAGGACCAGGACATCCGGGTCAACCATACAGGAATCGCCCCGCGGACGCGATAGCCGGCCGACGGCCTTGCTTTTCCCGCGTCTCCCACAACAATAGAGAGGATCGCCCCCGGCATTCCGGACTCGGGACGCTTCTTCTGGGAGACGCTCCGTGAACGAGGCACACGCGCTTCTTCTCATCGCCCGCGCGCTCGAGAAAGGGCTCCTCGACCCCCGACGCCTGCCCGAGATCCTCTCCCTCTGGATCGCGGAGCCCCTGCGATCCCCGGCGGCCCTTCTCGTGGAGCACGGATTCCTGGACCGCGCCGCGCTGGAGGAGATCGAGACGGATCCGGGGGGAGACGCGGGGTCGCTGCTCCTCCCGGGCGAGGAGGACGACTCCCTCCTGGATTTCGAGACGGTCGAGGATCCGGGCCCGCCGGCGGCGCCCCCCGCCGGGAAACCCGAAACCGCGGCAGGACGGGACAAGGACGGCGACGAGAAGGACGTCGTCCGCGCCACCCCCCGGGAGCGCGAATACCGTCTCGGCCACGAGCTCGGGCGGGGGGGGCTCGGGAAGGTCCTGCTGGCGGTGGAAAGCGTCTTCGAGCGCGAAGTGGCCGTGAAGTTCCTCCGCGATCCCCGTCCCGACCCCGACACGACGCGCCGTTTCCTGCGGGAAGCCCTCGTCGCGGGAAAGCTCGTCCATCCCGGCGTCATCCCCGTCTACGACGTCGGCGCCGTCGAGACGGACGACCGGCACAGACCCTTCTTCACCATGGCCCGCATCACGGGCCGGGACCTCGCGGCGATCCTTCAAGCGGTAGACCGCGGCTGTTTCGACACGGAAAACGCCGAAAACGGAAGAGGCCAATCCCGAAAGGAACCTCAGCCTTCGTCAGCAAGAATCCAGCATTCTCAGCATCGGAGAGACCCTCGCAGGGAATTTTCCCGCCCGCGGCTTCTCGGGATTTTCCAGGACGTCTGCAACGCCATGGCCTACGCCCACGACCACGGGGTGGTCCACCGCGACCTCAAGCCCTCCAACGTCATGGTCGGGCACTACGGCGAGGTCTATGTCGTCGACTGGGGCCTCGCGAAGTTGCATCGGAAATCCGATCAACGCGATGGCCCTGCGAGACAGACCGATCAGGGACATCCGTTGGCGCCGAAGCCCCCGGCGGAGGCGCATCCGGGCGATCGGGCCGAACCTCTCACCCTGGACGGCACGATCATCGGGACGCCGGCCTACATGGCGCCGGAACAGGCCGCAGGCAGGCTCGACGACGTCGACGCGCGCTCGGACATCTACTCGCTGGGGGCCATCCTGTACAACATCCTGACCCTGTCCCCCCCCTTCGAGGGCGACACGACCTTGAACCTCATCGCCAAGGTCGTGGAGAACGACCTGATCCCCCCCTCCGCCCGCGTCGCGCAGGGCCGCGAACCCGTCCCCCCCGAGCTCGAAACGATCGTCCTCAAGGCCATGGCCGGGAATCCAGAAAACCGCTACGCGGACGCGCGGGAACTCGCCGAGGCCGTCCAGGCCTACCTGGACGGGGAGCAGGAGAAGGCGTGGAACCGCAAGCGGGCCGGGGAACGGGTGCGGGAAGGCCGCGCGCTCGTCGAGAAACTCGGCCGGATGCGGGAAGAGGAAACCAGGCTTCGGGAGGAGGCGGGACGGATGGCCCAGCGCGTCAAGCCCCACTGGCCGGTGGAGCGCAAGGCCGGGCTGTGGACCTGCACGAGCAAGATCGAGGCGCTGCACCAGGAGATGGTGAACACGTTCGGGCGGGCCTCCTCCGCCTTCCAGAACGCCCTCTCCTTCGACCGCGAGAACACGGACGCGCGTCAGGCGCTGGCCGGGCTCTACTGGGAGCGCTTCCTCGAAGCGGAGAAGACGGGGAAACGCGACGAGATGATCCTCTACGAGGGCCTGGTCCGGGAATACAACGACGGCCGGTACGACGAGAAACTGAAGGGCGACGGGACGCTGGCGGTTTCCACGAAGAGGTACCCCTGCCGCTGCCTGGCCGAGGGGCGCAGGGTCTCGCCGGGGGAGCTGAACGGCGAATGGGTGAAGGGTGCCGGGGACCAGGGGGGAAGCGGCGATTCCCGAGGGGCATCCGCGGAAGACCGCTCGCCGGAGCCTCCCTCCCCCTCCGACCGGGAGGACGTCCGGGCGGGCTCCCCCCTTGACCCCTCCCAGTACGGCGTCATGGGCTACCACCCCTTCTCCGGACGCGATCCGGACGAAGAGGACGGGACGGAGGATCTGCAAGAACGCGAGCCCCGCGAGTCCGTCCGCCTCCGCGTGCACGGACCCGCCTGCCGCACCGAGCCGATCGAGGGCGCGGACGTCTGGCTGTTCCGGTTCGTTGAGAGACGAAAGATTCTGGTGCCTGTTTTCCCGTCCGGAATCGACGGAGCGGCGGCCCCCCGTGGCCGCCCGGATCGGGGGCAACCAGGAGGGAGTGCCCCTACCCCCGGTCTGCCCCCAACCGCGGTTCTGGATCGTCTGTACGATCCTGGTTCGCCGTACCGCCCCTGTCGTGGCGAACCTCGTGTTCGCCCCAATACAAGAAAGGACGGGCAGGAGGACGATCACCAGGATCGCCCCGACGAGGGTGAAGGGCTGTATCTGGGCAGGACGCCGATTCCCAAATCCACCATCCCCATGGGCTCCTACCTGCTGATCCTGCACAAGGAGGGCTTCCATCCCGTCCGGTGCCCGGTCTGCATCGGCCGCCTCGCGGACGAGGAGGTGGACATCACCCTGTATCGGGACGGCGAGATCCCCGGGGGCTTCGTCCAGGTCCCCGCAGGGTCCTTCGTCTACCAGGGGGACCCGGAGAATCCCTACTCGGGGCCGCGGGAGGCGTTCGCGAGCAACGACTTCTTCGCCTCGGTCTTCCCCGTGACCTGCGCCGAATACGCTTCGTTTCTCAACGACCCGGCCGTGCGCGACGCCGGCGAGGCCCACCCCCGCGTTCCCCGCCAGTCGGACAAGGGGCCTTACTGGCCCCGAACCGGCGACGGCACGGTGGCCGTTCCGACCGCGGCCTGGCTCGGGGAGGCGGACGAAGCGGAGCGGAAGGAGGCACGCCGGCTGGCCTCGTCGCCTTCGGACTGGGAGGAGGACTGGCCGGTGATGGGCATCTCGTGGGAGGACGCCATCGCCTACGCGTCCTGGCGCCGGGAGGAAGCGGGGTTCGTCTTCTGCCTGCCGCACGAGCTCATGTGGGAGAAGATCGCAAGGGGGGCCGACGGGAGGACGTTCCCCTGGGGAAACGAATTCGACGACGTCTTTTCCAACAGCTTGCGCTCCCACGACGGCCCCCCGCGACCCCGCCCCGTCCGGTCGTTCCCCATCGACGAGAGCCCCTACGGCGTGCGGGGGCTGGGCGGAAACGCCGTGGAGGCCTGCCTCAATCCGGCGGAGGACGGCCGGCGCCGCCTGCTCCGCGGCGGGTCCTGGCTCTTCATGGGGCTTCGCAACCGCGCCACCTACCGCCGCGCGGACCGGCCCGACTATGTCTACCCCAATTCCGGCGTGCGCCTGTTCGCGCCGGCGGTCCTGCCGGTCACGCTGGAAAAAGGGTAGAGCCGCCTGGCCGCAACCAAGGCGGGAGGACTCTCACCGCCGGGGACGCCGAGGACGCGGATGGACATCTGGAACTCAGAGGATGTGGAAAAATCCCCTCGCGCAGGGAACCAGGGATTTTTTCACAGCCTCTCAGGTCGGCCATGAGCCTTCGGCTCTCCCGGAAACCATGAAAACTTGGAGGTCGAGCCGGCTGTGTTTTGGCTCGGGAGGACCCTCGCCCTCCAAGGCGGTCGTCGATCATGGTTTTCCCCGGATTTTCGGAGCAGGAAAAGCGCTTTTTCGGGAACCTTCCGGCGCAACCTGCGTCTATCCATCCTTGGTCATTGGATTTCGGGAGATCGCGTTTTCGAGATCATCCAGGAGGTCGCCCATGTCCCTTCTCCGCTGCCTGATCGCGCTGCTGCTCGTCACCGCCCTGATCGCCTGTTCCGCGTCCTCGGAGAACGGGGAACCCGCAAGAGCCGGGGAACCCGAAGGCGGCCGGGCCGGCGAAGAACCCGCCGGGCCGCCGGCCCCGCCTCCCGAACCCGCGAGACCGGCCGCCGACGTCTCCGAGGTGCCCGAGGAAGACGTTCACGAAGCGGCGCAGGCCTGCAACCGTTTCGCCGTGGACCTGTACGGCCAGGTGAAGGGGAAGGAGGGCAACCTCTTCTTCTCGCCCTACAGCATCCACCAGGCCCTCGGCATGACGATGATCGGCGCGGCGGGGGAGACGCGAAAGCAACTGCGAAAGGCGCTCCATCTCGACGGCGACGCCGGAAACCGCCTCCTTTCCCTGGCCGCCCTGAACGTCGACCTCCTGGACGCCTCCTCGAAGGAGGGCCTCGAGCTCAGCGTGGCCAACGCCTTGTGGGGACAGTCGGGCTACACGTTCCGGCAGGACTTCCTGGAGGGGGCGGAGGGGTACTTCGGCGCGCCGCTGGAAACGGTGGATTTCTCGGGCGCTCCGGAAAAGGCGGTGCAGCGCATCAACGCCTGGGTGGCCCGCCATACCCGCAACCGGATCCGGAAACTCCTCCGGCGGCAACACATCCAGGACCTGACCCGCCTGATCCTGACCAACGCCGTCTACTTCAAGGGGTTCTGGAAGGAGGCCTTCAAGGAGAAGCGGACCCGGACGGGGGACTTCCATCTGGCCGGCGGCGGGACCGCGAAGGTCCCCCTGATGCGCCAGTCCGGATCGTTCCGCGTGGCCGGGGGAGACGGGGCCCGCTCCCTGGTCCTGCCGTATCGCGGCGGCCGGCTCGCCATGATCATCATCCTGCCCGGGGAGGGCGAAGACCTCGCCTCGATCGAGGAGGCCTTGACCCCCGAGCGCGTCGCGTCCTGGGCGACGGGAGGATCCAGGAGCGATACGGACGTCACCCTGCCCCGCTTCGAGATGACGTGTTCCTTCGACCTGAAGGGCGCGCTTTCGAGGCTGGGTCTCGCGGACGTCTTCCGTTCCGAGCGGGCGGACTTCTCCGGCATGACGGACAACCCGAAAGGCCTGTACGTCACGGGAGCGGTCCACAAGGCCTTCGTGAAGGTGAACGAGAAGGGGACGGAAGCGGCGGCCGCCACGGCCATGCCCATGGCGGAGTGCGAGCCGCGGCGGTTCCGCGTCGACCGGCCCTTCCTCTTCGCCATCCAGGACCGGGAGACCGGCGCGATCCTCTTCCTCGGGCGCTGCCTGGACCCGAGGCAGCCATGAGCCTTCGGCTCTCCCAGAAATCATGAAGATTTGGAGGGCGAGCCTCTCCTCCTTCGCTTGCAGGTGGTTGCGAGAGCTACGGAGGACCCTACGTAGCCCTCGCATGAGCCGATCGGCGAAGTACGGGCCGGCGAGCCATGGTTTGGGCTCGGGAGGACCCTCGCCCTCCAAGGCGGTCATCGATCATGGTTTTTCCCGAACTTTCGGAACAGATGTCCGTCGGATCGACGGGGAAATCCGCCCGGCTGAAATCTACCATCCAACATCCACGACCGGTCGCAGCAAGAAGGCCCCCTCCCCCGCACCGGCTCTGGCGTGGCAAACGGTTGTCGGAAGACGTCCGGGGATGTGAAAAACGGCTACAGCGCGAAACGCTCGAGGGGTGTCCTTCTTGACACGCGCCGCCGTCCCGCCTATCCTTTTCCTGCCGTATGATGGAGGTGCGTGCACGCCGAAGCCTCCTCCGTCCCGACAAGAACGAGTCAGTGGGAGGGGCGCGAAGCGCCTGGATTCCATGGCGGACGACAAGAACTACGACGACCAGGTTTCCAACCTCATGCGCGAGAAAGTCCGTGAGGTCAAGGCGGAAGGGCTTTCCGGGAACGTGAAGGTCCTCAGCCGCCGGGCCCTCATGGACATCGTGGACAAGCTTATCAAGGCCTACGGGGGGTTGGAGCACGAGGAACTCCTGTCCAAGATCACCGAGTACGAGCTGATGAACAAGCAGCTCGAGACCAAGCTCGCCACGCTGCAGGGAAAGGTCGAGACCTACGAGAGCCAGCTCGGCGAACTGCGCAAGGAGGACGATGACCTCCGGGCCAAGCTCAAGTCCGACGAGGGCCGCCTCCCCATGCTCGAGGAGCAGAACGAGGTCCTCAAGAAAACCGTCAGCGGCCTGGAAGCCGAGATCGAGAACATCAAGAACACCTACGGGAAGTCCGAGGCCGAGGCGAAGGAGGCGCTGGACAAGGCGACCCGGGAAGCGGAGGAGCTCAAGGCCCGGCTCGCCGAGACGGAGCCCAGGATCGAAGCCGCCGAGAACGCCCGGGCGGAGGCCGAGAAGCGCCTCCAGGCCCAGCAGGACACCGTCAACCATCTGGAAGACCGGATCCACGAGGTCCAGTCGGAAAAGGAAAAGGCCCTCGCCGATTCCCGGGAGAAGGTCGCCCGCCTGGAGAGGTCCCTCCAGGAATCCGACGCCCGCAAGCGCATCCTCGAGCTCGAAAACGAGGTCTCGGACCTGACCTCCAGCCTCGAGGTTCTCGACCTCGGCCTCGAGTTCGTCGACCTCGGTCCCGCCCCGCGTTTCGAGGAAGCCGAGGTGGAACTCGGCGCCGTCGACGACATGCTGGGCGGGGTGGCGGCGGAGGACGCGGAAGTCCAGGCCGTCCGGGACGCCCGCGACGCCGCCCGGAACGTCCTCGAGGCGGACCGCGAAGCCTTTCCCAGGCTCGCCGAGCAGATGTACGACAACAAGGGCTCCATCCCCGTGGCGTGCGAGCTCGCCAAGATTCTCGTGCGCCAGGCCGACCTCATGGACGGTCTCAAGGTCCTCAAGACCGCCGCCGGCCTCCTGAGCTGAGCGTTTGTGAAAGAATCCCGGGATCTGCACGCGAGGGGGATTCTTCCCCAAACGCTCAGCATCGGGGGGGGGACGCCGTCCCTCCAGCCCCTCTGAAGAATCCGGGAAAAGGGGAAAGAAGTGGCTCGAGGCAAATCCCGAATCGATAAGGATATCAGACCGAGGCGTCGAGAGAGCCGGTGGAAGAATTCGCCCTTGCCGTGGGACGAGGGTCTCCCGGTCCGCAGAGACGACGAAACCGGCGAATTCGTTCACATGCTCTGAGTCCTCCGGGGCCATCCGGTTGGAGCCCGACCATGCGAAACAGGGCCCTCGTTTTCGCCGTCCTTTTCCTCTTGCTTGCGGGGGCCGCCGCCGCGGCCTTTCTTCTGGGCCGGGGCCTTCCGCCCGGGGCGTCCTTCCGGGCCCTCGTCCAGCCGTCGGAGAAAGGCCTCACGCGGGCGATCGTATGGGAACTCCGGTTCCCCCGCCTGCTTCTGGGCCTGCTCGTCGGCGCGGGTCTCGCCGGCTCGGGGTGCGTGTTCCAGGGGATGCTCCGCAATCCCCTGGCCGATCCGTTCACACTCGGCGTCTCGGGCGGCGCCGCCCTGGGCGCCACGGCCGTGATGGTGCTGGCGCCCTCCATGGGCCCGTGGGCCCTTCCGGCGGCGGCCTTCCTCGGGGCCTTCGTCGCGGCGTTTCTGGTGTACGGCGCGGCGGCCCGCGCCCGGTTCTCCGAGGCCGCCCTGATCCTGGCCGGCGTGGTCCTCAGCTTCTTCTTCACTTCTCTGGTCTACCTCCTGTTCGCCCTCGCCCGTCCCGACCAGGCCCACGGCGCCCTTCTATGGCTCATGGGCAGCCTTGCGGCTCCCCGCCGCGGCATCCTGCTCGCCGCCGCGCCCCCCGTCCTGATCGGCCTGGCCGCGCTGTGGGCCCTCTCCCGCGACCTCAACGCCCTGACGCTCGGCGACGAGAAGGCCCAGAGCCTCGGCGTCCCTCCCGGCCGCACGCGGAAGATCCTCTTCGGCCTCGCCTCGCTGGTCACCGGCGCCTGCGTGGCCGCCTCGGGCGTCATCGGCTTCGTCGGGCTCATGATTCCGCACTTCCTCAGGCCCTTCACCGGTCCCGACCACAGGACGCTCCTGCCGGCCTCCGTGATCGGCGGCGCCGCCCTGCTCGCCTGGTCGGACGTCTTCGCGCGCGTCGCCATCCCGAGGGAAAACCTTCCCGTCGGCGTGGTGACCGGACTTTTGGGCGGCCTCTTCATGCTGGTGCTGCTGGTCCGGGGCCGGGGATTCCGCTTCTTCTGAGCGGAACGGAATGCCGGGGAGGGGTCGAAACGCGGAGAGACGAAAGCCTATAATCGCAGGCGGCGCCGGGATGCGGAACGCCGGCCCGGCCTCCTCGGTTCGGGAAGAAAGACGTTTCTTCATGATCGAAACCGCCGCCATCGTCGCGGGCCTCTCGACGGCCGTCACCGCGCTGATCGTCCTCCTGTTCGTCTTTCCCGCTCTCTGGGCCGCGTCGGCGGCCTTTTTCTTCTTCCGGATGCGCGCCAGGGAAAGGGCCGGCAAGACGGCCGAAGCCGCCCTTCAGGGAGAGCGGTGGGCCCGGCTCTGGCCCTTCCGCCGCGCTTCGTCTCTCCGCCTCGCCTCCCTCTACCTGGCCTCGGACCGCGCCGATCCTGCGGCCCTCGAAGGGATGGCCCGGGTTCTGGAGGACGCGGAAGACCCCGCCCTGCTCGCCCGAACCGTTGTGGATCGCGCCCGGAAGGCGGGCGGGGGGCTCGGGGCCGAATCGATGCGGCGGGCCCTCGAGACCCTCGAGGCGGAAGGAAAGGCGGGACCCGCCGACCGGCTCCGGCTGGGCCGTCTCTACCGGCGGGCGGGGGAGGGTGGCAAGGCCAAGGGGATCCTGGCCGGCGTGGTCGAGGGACGTGCCGGACGGCAGGCCTTGCTCGACCTTCGCGACATCGCCCTCGAGGAAGACGACCGGAGCCCCGAGGCCGAATCGATCCTCCGGGAAAGCCTCATGTACGAACCCGACCACGAGGCCGTCGTTCTCGCCCTCTACCGGATTCTCGAAGACCGGTGGGACACGCTCGAGAGTTCGCTGGGCCTCTACGAGAAGGCTCTCACCGTGGATCCCTCCCTGACGTGGGCCCACGTCGCCGTGGCGGAGATCCTCAAGAGCCGGGGGCGCGAGGAGGAAGCCGTCGAGCACTACCTGATGGCCGGCAAGGACGAGGAGGCCGAACCCCTGCTGCGCGCGAGGCTCGAGGAACACCCCCGCGACGAGGCGTCGATGGCCCGGCTGAAGGATTTCTACCTGGACCGCAAACGGGTCGACGCCGACGCGCGGGCGATCTATGCGCAGTGGCAGAAGGCGTTCCCCAAGGACCTGGCTTTCGAGGCCCGGCTGCTGGACGTTTTCGAGACCGCCGGGTTCACCGGCGCCGAAGCCGTCGGGTTGTACGAGAAGGCGGTCGCGTCCGAGGGGGGGAACGTCCGGGTCCGCCGTCTCCTCTCGAAGAGTTACCGGGATGCCGGCCGGGTCCGCGACGCGGTGTGGATCCTCGAAGAGGCGAGGGAGGATTTTCCCGGCGACCTCGATACCCACCGGGATCTGGTGCATCTCTACACGGAGGAGAAGGTCACGACCCACCGTGCGCTTTCGGCGTGCACCGGCTTTCTGGAACGGGAATTCAACGAGGAGGTGGGGGCGTTTCTCCGGACGCATTTCCTCTCCAACGACGAGCCGGAAGATCTCGCCGAGAGGACGCTCGCGCTGTGGCGGGAGAAGCACCCCGAGGACGTCGAGGTGCTCGTCCGGCTCGCGCGCCTCTACACGGCGCGGGACGACGCGGAGAAGGGGATCGCCGTGTTGAAGGAACTGCGCGCCAAGGGTCGGGGGGATCCATGGATCCTGCGGGACCTGGCGGCGTTTCACGCCGCGGGTGCGGATACGGGGCCCGAGGCGGAGGAGGCCTACGCGCGGGCCATCGCCGGCGGGGTGGCTTCCGAGAGGGTCGTCCTTCTTCTGGCAAGGATCTACGCGACCCAGAAGCGGCGGGATCCGCTGGCGGCGGAGGTGTACAACCGGGCCTCCGGCATGGAGGCCTGTCCGCCGGAGGTGAAGGTGGCCCTGGCCGAGGTCTACTTCGGCTCGGGCGGCTTCGACGACGCCGCTTCGCTGTGCCGGGAGATCCTCAACCTCTCGCCGGGCCACGAGGAGGCGGCGAGACTGGAGGCGCGGGCGCTGTTGAAGGCGGGGCGCGTGGAGGGGGCCCTGGAGGGCCTGTGGAACGCGTACCGTGCATCGCCTGGAGATTTCCGGGCGGCCGAGGATCTGGCGGAGGCGCTGGCGTCCAAGGGCGATACGGCGAGGGAGGCCGTTGCCGTCTACGAGGCCTACCTGGATCTGGCGAGAAAGGGCAAGGGAAGGGTCGAGCTGGCGACGGGGTGGAAGGTGATGAAGGCGCTGGGCGTTTCCCGGTTCCTCTCGGGCGACGTCGAGGGGGGCCTGAGCATCGTGAAGGCCCTGTTTTCCAAGAAGGGGAGCCGGCCCGCGGCCGAGCGGCTGGTCGGGGAGATCGGCAAGCAGATCCAGGGCCGGCCGGCGCTTGCGCTCGGCATGTTGCTGGTCCAGGAGGGAGAATTTTCCCGGGCCGGGCTGTTGCTGCACCGCGGTCTGGACAAGGAGCCACAGGCCCTGTCCCGGATCCTGGCGGGCATCCGCCGGGCCCGGAAGGCGCATCCCGACAAGCGGGGGGAGGTTCTGGCCTTCTGCCTGGCGCTGGCGGAGACCGCGGGAGAGCAGCCCGCCCTGCAGTGGGAGATCGCCGACATCCATCTCGAAGAGGGGGACGTCGAGGAGGCCGCGACCCGCACGCGCGCGATCCTGGGCCCGGGGAAGGGGCCCGACCCGGCCCTTCCCAGGGACCTCCTCTTGGAGATGCGCGACCGCTGGCTCGAGCGCATCGCCGGCGGAGCCGAATCCGCCTCCGCCCTCTACATCCAGGGAAGGACGCGCCAGGCCCTCGGGGAGCCGGGGGAAGCGCTGAAATGGCTGAAGCGCTCGCGCACGCTCGATGCGATGGACCGGCACCCCCTCGACGCGATGGAACGGGCGTACCGGGCGCTCATCGAGAAGGAGGGCAAGGACGAGCACCGGGAGCGCCTGGCCGATCTCCATGTCGAGACGGGGGACCTGGACGAGGCCATTCCCGTCCTCCAGGGCATCGGCGAGGACTACGGGCGCAAACGGGAGGTCCTGGCGAAACTCGCGAAGTGCTTTCTGGAGAAGGGGCATCCCCTGATCGCGTCGAAGAACCTGGAACGGGCGCTGGGCGAGGAGGAGGTCACGGAGACGAACGCGGAGATGTTCTACGTGCTCGCCGGCGCGTACGAGGCCGCAGGCGATCTCCGCAAGGCCAAGATCACGTTCGAGAAGATCGGGTTCTGGAGGTACGACTTCCAGGACGTGCGACAGAGGCTGGACAACCTCGGCAAGCGGGTGTCCACCACGCCCTCCACGCCGGTCACGCCCTCGCCGCTGTCGCCGGTCTCCGACCGCCTGACCATCGGCGGCATCGAGACGGCCGAACTCCCCGCGGGAAAGGTGGAGGGGGGACGGTTCGAAATCCTCACGATGCGCGGGCGCGGGGGCATGGCCGTGGTCTACAAGGCCCTGGATCACGAGTTCGATCCCCCGCTGTTGGTGGCCCTGAAGGTCCTTCCCGACGAGTTCACGCACCGCGAGAAGGCCGTCCGGCTCCTGAAACGGGAGGCCTCGGCGGCCATCCAGCTGAACCATCCCGGCATCGTGCGGATCTTCTCCACCGGCGAGGAGCAGGGGAAGCGCTACATCTCCATGGAGTACATCGAAGGCCCCGATCTGGCCCGGATCCTCGACACGAAGGGAAAGCTCCCGGCCGCTTCCGCCGAGGCCCATCTCCGCCAGATCCTCGACGCCCTGGGCTACGCGCACGGCATGGGCGTCATCCACAAGGACGTCAAGCCCAGCAACATCATGCTGACCGAGGACACCGCCGCGGGAAAGGTCAAGATCACGGATTTCGGCATCGCGCGCATCGTCACCGACCAGATCGGGTTTTCCCGAACGCTGAGCGTCCGCGGAACGCTCCCCTACATGTCCCCCCAGCAGATCGCCGGGGAACAGGCCGACGCGCAGTCGGACATCTACTCGGCCGGCGTCATGGCCTACGAGATGCTCACGGGCGACCCCCCCTTCGTGCGGGGCGACGTGGCCTACCAGCACACCTACAAGGCGCCGATTCCCCCTTCCGAGATCACCGAGGACGTCCCCCCCCGCCTCGAGGCCGTCGTCATGCGCTGCCTCGAGAAGAAGCCCGCGAAACGCTACAAGTCGACGGTCGAGGTCCTCGAAGACCTCGAAAAATGAGCCTCGGCGGCGAGGCGGGAGGAAGAAGGAAAGTGTTCGCTTTTCGCGTTTCGGGTTTCTTTGGCCGCCGCCTGCAGGGGTCGCGCCGCGCCTCGCTCCGGTACGTCTCCTCCATGAGTCCATTGCCACACCTAAACGTATCGGTTCAATGGATCTGTTTTGGAGGGCGAGGGTCCTC
>CAZDSO010000058.1:0-24723 GCA_964508045.1 uncultured Planctomycetia bacterium
CCTCTGTGTTGAAGACTTGCCCGCTGTGGTTGCGGCTTTGCTGCTCTATGGTCTTCTCTTTCTTTCCGGAGTCCGTCTTCATGGGAATACCCCAAGGGGACCCTTGCCTTCGTCATCCTCAGGAAGGTTGTGGGAGGCGAATCCTCCGGCGAAGCCGGAGGTTCGGCGATCCGCGGCCGCGGCATCGCCGTGGTCCCGGGCCGGGTGTCCGCGTGGCCCGGGACACACGCCTCCCACAAGCAGCCTGGAGGGCCGGTCGGACGGGGCTCGCCCTCCAAATTTTCATGGTTTCCGGGAGAGCCGAAGGCTCATGGCTGACGACAATCTCCAATCGAAAATCCCTACGCGACGGCAACCCCCAACCCCCAACCGGCTACAGCGCGAAGGGCTCCTGCAGGCGGTCGATCCAGCCGCCGCCGAGAACCCGGTCCTCGCGGTAGAGGACCGCGGCCTGGCCCGGCGCCACCGCCCGCTGGGGCGTCGCGAACGAGAGGCGGAGACGGTCCTCGTCCAGCCTCTCGATCCGGGCCGGCACGGCGCGGTGGCGGGAACGGATCTGGACCTCGACGAGGTCTCCCGGCCGCAGGGAGACGTGAAAGCGGCACCCCGAGGCTTCGAGACCGGAAGCCGTCGGGGGGGCCCCGCCCTCGTCCAGCACGACCTCGGCGCGTTCGGGCCGGATGGCCGCAACGTAGGCTCTTCGCCCGAGCGCCACCCCGAGCCCCCGTCTCTGGCCCACCGTGTACCGGTGGACCCCCTCGTGGCGGCCCAGCCTGCGCCCCCCGGCGCCGATGAACGCCCCGGGACGCGCGGGCTCCCCGAAGCGCCTTCGCAGGGTCTCGGCGAAGCCGTGGTCCGTGTTCGAGAAGCAGGCGTCCTGGCTCTCGGGATCGTCGGCCCCCGGCAACGCCGCCTCCCGGGCGAGGTCACGGATCTCGTCCTTGAGAAGGGACCCCACGGGAAACCGGACGTTGGCGAGCCGGGCCCCGGGCAACGCGAAGAGGAAGTAGGACTGGTCCTTGTTCCGGTCCCGTCCCCTCAACAGCCTGGGGCCGCTCCCGCCCTCTTCGATCCGGGCGTGATGGCCGGAGGCGATCCAGCGGGCGCCGAGGGTCCGGGCCTTTTCGGCGAGCAGCCCGAACTTGATGCGCTCGTTGCAGAGCACGCAGGGATTGGGGGTGAGGCCGGAGGCGTAGGCCTCCCAGGCGGGACGGAGGATGCGCTTCTCGAAGACGTCGCGCGCGTCGACCACGACGAGGGGGACGCCGATGCGATCCGCGGAAGCCCGCGCGGCCCAAAGGGGGGCCGGACCGCCGCAGGCCGTCCGGGCGGAGCCGTCCTCCTCCGTCCCGAGGAGGAGGACCGCCCCGAGGACCTCGAAGCCGCGACGCTTCATCAACAGCGCCGCGACGCTCGAGTCCACGCCCCCGCTCATGGCGACCAGCGCCCGTTCCTTCATGGCCCGCGAACCTCCACCTCGACGTCGCCCTCATGATGCAAAAAAACGAATTTTTTTGCATCCGGAGTGCCGTTTCCGGAAACTGGTCCCCGTCGATGCGCGCATCCGGGGCCGGCGCGGCCTGCGGCGCGCCCTGCGGTCGGCGACCCGGGGTGGGCACAACCCTGCAGGGCGGCTCTTTTCGAGACGCCCTCATCCATCGGAATCCCATGAGCCTGTTTCGAAACGCGACCATCCGAGGCCGCCGGGGGGTCTTTCTCGTGCCGGGGGATCCCGCCCCCGGGCCTCCCGCCGACGTTCCGCCGCCCGAGCCCCCTCCGCCTCCCGAACCCGTGCCCGCGCCCGGGGAAGCGCCCGGCCCCCTTCCCTCGCGCCTCCCACCCCTGAGCGCTTCCCTCGCGTCCGTCTTCTTCTTCCTCTCGGGGTTCAGCGCCCTGGTCTTCGAGGTCATCTGGATGCGGCGGCTCCACCTCGTCCTCGGCTCCACCGGGTTCGCCGTGGCGACGGTCGTCGCGGCGTACATGGGGGGCCTGGCGCTGGGCAGCTGGGTCGGCGGAAAAGCGGCCGACCGCATGCGCTACCCCCTGCTCGTCTACGGGATCCTGGAGCTCGGCGTCGGGCTCTACGCGCTGGCCGTCCCCTCCATCTTCGAGGCTTCCGTCCCCCTCTACCGGTGGATCTACGCCTCCACCCATCTCTCCTTCTATCCGTTCAGCATCCTCCGCTTCCTCCTCGCCATGATCGTCCTCGCCGTGCCCACCACCTTCATGGGCGCGACCCTGCCCCTGATCTCCCGGCACATGATCAAGGAGAGGAAACGCATCGGCTCCGGCGTGGGGCTTCTCTACGCGCTCAACACGCTCGGCGCCGTGGCCGGCAGCTTCGCCGGCGGCTTTCTGCTCCTGCCCAACTTCGGCGAGTGGAAGAGCCTCATCCTCGCCGCGATCGGCAACTTCGTCATCGCCTCCGGCGTGATCCTTCTGGCCCTGGTCCGCCGGAAGGACCTGGAAGCGGTACCCGCCCCGGCGAAAGAGGGCGCAACGCCCGCGGCGGAGGAAAGCGCCGGGCCGCGGGTCGAGGGGCCTCGCGCGGCGTCCGCCGGCCCCTTCGAGACCCCCACCCCCGCCACCCGTCCTCTCGTCCTCGTCGCCTTCGCCGTCTCGGGCCTGGCCTCGCTGTCCATGCAGATCGCCTGGACGCGGCTCCTCGCCCTCCTGCTGGGCTCGTCGGTCTACGCCTTCTCCATCATCCTGACCACGTTCCTGGCGGGCCTCGCGCTCGGCTCGTTCGTGGCCTCTAGGCTCGTCAAGCGGGTGAGGAATCCCGTGGCCTGGCTCGCGGTCGCCCAGGTCCTGGCCGCCGGCCTCGCCGTGGGCGGGATCTTCTTCTACAACCGCCTCTTCTACGCCTTCCTGCTCCTGTTCAACGCCCACGAGATCCACCAGTCCATCCCGCTTCTCTTCGCCGGGAAGTTCCTGATGGCCGCCGCCGTCATCCTGCCCCCGACGCTGTGCATGGGCGCCTGCTTTCCCCTGGGCGTGAAAGCCTACGCCCGCGGCCTCGGGGGGCTGGGCCGGCGCGTCGGCGAGATCTACAGCGTCAACACGCTGGGCTCCATCCTCGGGGCCTTCCTCGGCGGCTTCGTCCTCCTCCCCCTGCTCGGGTTGCAAAACACCGTGGAATTCGCGGCGGTCCTCTACCTCCTGTCCGCGGCGGCCGTCGGCGCCTCGGTCCGGCCCACCGTCCCCCCCCTCCGCTGGGCCGGGGCCGCGTGCGCCCTCGTCCTCGTCCCGGTCGCCCTCCTCGCCACGCCGGAACCCAACCCCCATATCCTCTCCATGGGGATCTACAAGTACGCCCACCGCTTCTACGACGAAATCAACACCTACGCCCGCTTCCTCTTCTACAACTCCGCGTACCGCCGCCGCGTCCTCTTCTACCGCGAAGGCATCACCACCACGGTCACCGTCTTCCGCTCCCACACCCAGACCTCCATCGCCGTCAACGGCAAGGTGGACGGATCCTCCGTCGGCGATCTGTCCACCGAACTCCTCAGCGGGCAGCTTCCCCTCCTCTTCACCGGGAACCCGCGCAAAGCCCTCGTCATCGGGTACGGCACGGGCATCACCGCCGGAACCATGGCCCTCCACGAGGACCTGGACGTGGACCTCGTGGAACTGGAACCCGCCGTCCTCGAGGCCGGCCGCTACTTCCGCCACGTGAACCACGACACCGAGGCGCTCGTCCAGAAGGGCCGGATTCGCCTCATCAAGAACGACGGAAGAAACCTCCTTCTCGCCTCTCGCGACCGGTGGGACGTGATCGTCTCGGAACCCTCGAACCCGTGGATCTCCGGCGCCTCCAAGCTCTTCACCCTCCAGTTCTTCGAAAGGGTCCGCGACCGTCTCGAATCGGGAGGCGTCTTCGCCCAGTGGGTCCAGCTCTACGGCATGGACGCGCGAAACGTCCGCTCCCTGCTGGCGACCTTCCGCCGCGTCTTCGGCGCCGCCTGCGTCTTCCAGCTCTCCCCCGGCGCCGATCTGCTGCTCGTGGGACGCAAGGGCGCCGATCTGCAGATCCCCCGCGAACGCCTCGAGGCCCTCTTCGGGATCCCCGGCGTGAAAGAGGACCTCGCGCTGTTGGAGGTGAAGGACGAGGCGGACCTCGCGGCCTACTTCCTCGCGGACGATCGGGCGCTGAAGGCCTTTCTCGACGCCGGGGACGGCGCCCTGCCCCTCAACACCGACGACAACGCCTTCATCGAATTCAACGCCCCCAAAACCTTCTACTACTCCGGACGGGCCGACGACATCCAGAAGGCCATCGAGACGCACTACCGGGGCCCCCTGGAAACGTTTTCCGGATGGACGGGGAGGGAGGCGGCCTCGTTCCTCGCCCGGTGCGGCGAAAAAATGGTCGAACTCCGGCGGCCCCTCGCCTCCGCCCTCGCGACGCTCTCCCTCGAGATCGAACCCACGGCCGACGGCTACGCCCTGCTCGCGAGGCTTCTGTGGACCCGGCAACCGGAAAACGCCCTCCACGCCCTGGAGCGCGGGCTCGTCGAGAATCCCCGCCACCGGCTGAGCCTTTTCCGCCTCGGCGCCCTGGCCTCCGGCGGAGAAAAAACACCCGCCGCCCTGGCAGCGCTCGAGAGGCTTCTCGCCCTGCGACCCCACGACCACCTGGCCCGCTACCGAAGGGGCATCAACGCCTTCCTGATCGCCCGAGACCTGGACGAGATGCTGGAAACGTGCCGCGCCTCCACCGACCTTCCGTCCCCCCTCCTCCCGCTCCCGGCCCTCGAGGCCCTGGCACGCGCCGCCGCCGCACGCGCCGTCTCCGACCTCGAAGCCGCCCGCGCCTCCGGCCTCCCTCTCCGACGCGTCCCCGGCCTCCTGCGCAATCTGGGACTGTCCCGACGACTGGCCGGCGACCTCGAAGGCGCCATCGAGGCCCTTTCCGACCATGTCCGCTGGAAACCCGACGACCTCCCCGCCCGCAAGGTCCTGGACGAGATGCTGACCGGCGCCGGCCGGCTCGAGGAGGCCCGGAAAATCCGCCCCCCCGGACAAGACAGGGACCAGGCCGAATCCTTCTGGCTCGTTTCCAAGGGTCTCTTCAAGGCCGGCCGCAAGGAAAAAGCGACGACCTGCGCCTTTCTGGCCCTGGAAAAAGCCTCCCTCTCCGCCGACATGGCCTGGCGGGTGGGCAATGTCCTGCTCCACCTCCACCGACCCCGCGAAGCCGCGGAAGCCTGGCGCCGGGGGCTCAGGTTCCATCCGGGACATGAGGACCTCGCTCCCTCCTTCGCCCACGTCGCTGAAATCCTCGCCGAGAAGGCCGGCGACCCCGCGCGGCGCAAGGGCCTGTACGAAGAGGCCGCGCAGGCGCTTCGCGAGAGGATCCGGCGCGAAAAGGAACCCGCCAGGCGGAACGAATACGCCCATCGCGTCCAGGGGCTCTTGCGCCTCGCGAGAGGAAAGTAGACGAGGAACGAACCATGGCTTTCGTGAAACACTGGCGCTTCTGCCCCCTGTGCGGAACGCGTCTCGAAACCGCGGACGACGGGGAGCGTCGAACCCTCCATTGCCCGGCCTGCGACCGCTTCTTCTACTCGAATCCCGTACCCTGCGTGACGGCGGTCCTGGAGACGGAGGACGGGATCCTCCTGATCCTGCGGGGCAAGGAACCCCGCTCGGGCTGGTGGGCCCTGCCCGGCGGCTTTCTGGATCTCGACGAAAGCCCCGCCGAGGGCGCGAAGCGCGAGTTCCAGGAAGAGACGGGGCTCTCCGCGCTGGAGACCTCCCTGATCGGCCTGTCCTGGCAGCACAGCGAGCGGTTCGGCGCGGTGATCTACGCCGGATACAGGGTGGAACGATACGAGGGCGAGGTGACGGCGGGCTCGGACGCGGCCGACGCGAGGTTCTTTCCCAGGGACACGCTCCCCTCGATCGCCTTCCAGAGCCTCCAGTCCATCCTCGAGAAGTACCTGGCGCTGCCCCGACGGCTTGCCATCCGGGAGCCGTAGCGACGCGTTTGTGATTGCATGACGGCCGTTGTCGTATCGGAGGACCCTTGACGCCCCGAACAACCCTCACCGCCGCCGTTCTCCTGCTCGCCGCCCTCGCCGCCTGCCGTCGCGATCCCGGCGGCGGCAAGGTCGTTTCCCGACGCGTGCTCATGGGCACCGAGGTCACCGTCACCGCCTGGGACGAGATCCAAACGGTCCCCGACATCGAAAAGGCGGTCGAAGCGGCCTTCGACCGAATGGACGCCCTCGAGGACGTCCTGTCGAAACACGAGGCGGACAGCGAACTCTCCGCCCTGAACCGGCGCGCCGGACAGGGTCCCACCCGGGTCGGCGAAGAGATCTGGCGCGTCCTCCTGGAGGCCCGCGAGGCCTGGCGCCTGTCGAGCGGCGCCTTCGACCCCACCGTGGGACCGCTGGTCCGCCTCTGGATCGAGGCCGCCCGGAACGACCGCTTTCCCACCGAGGAAGCGGTCCGACGGGCACGCGCGCGCACGGGCTTCGGTCACGTGATCCTGGAATCCCGGGACGGACACGGAGGAAACGTGACGCTTCCCGAGGGCTTCTCGCTGGATCTCGGCGGCATCGCCAAGGGCTGGATCGTCGACCGCGGCGTCGAGGTCCTCAAGGCGTGGGGCCTCGAAAACGTCCTCGTCGAGGCGGGAGGCGACCTCTACGCCTCGGGCGCCCGGCCCGACGGAACTCCCTGGCGCGTGGGGGTGCAGGATCCCGAAGCGGGACGGGAGGGCCTTGCAGGCCTCGCCGCGGTTCTCGCCGTGCGCGACCGGGGCGTCACGACGTCGGGTCACTACCGGCGCTTCTCCACCATCGAGGGAAAGGACGTCTCGCACATCCTCGACCCCCGGGCGGGCCGGCCCGTGGAACAGACCGTGCTCAGCGTCACGGTGGTCGCGCCGACGGCGTCCCGCGCCGACGGGCTCTCCACGGCCGTGGCCGTCCTCGGCCCCGGGGAGGGTCTCGAACTCGCCGAAAGCCTTCCCGGCGTCGAGGCCCTCCTGCTCGTGCCCGGCGACGAGCCCGGTTCCTGCCGGGTTCTCCAGACGGACGGTCTCCCCACCGCCCCGGGGCGTCCGCGCATCCGCTGAGCGTCTGGATCGAGCCCCTCGCGCGGTAGCCGGTTGGGAGTCGCCGCTACGGATTCCGCGTCGGGCGGTCCCCGAGAAGCCAGGGCAGGCAGCATCGAAGATCGGGCTCGTGGAGGGTGCGGGTCGCGCCGATGCCGGACGCGCCGCGGACCGCGAGGGAAAAGCCCGCGGCGCCGAACATCCCCGTGTCGCCGGGGCTGTCGCCCACGGCCGCGGTTCGCCCGGGGGAGACGCCGTGCCGGTCCATGATGGCGCGGGCCAGGGCGGCCTTGGAACGGGGCGAGCGCGGGTCGCCGGAGACGGTCATCTCGGCCGCGAGGAGCCGGTCCGATTCGTCGAATCGGAACTCGTTGGCCCAGATCTCCAGGGGAAAACCCGCGGAGGCCTCGATCCGTCGCCCGACATGGGCGAACCCCGTGGAGAGGATCACGGGCGTGACCCCCGCCTCGCGGAGGGCGCCGAGCGTTTCGAGGACGCCGGGCGCAAGGCCGATGCCGTCGAGGATGTCCAGAAGGACCCTCTTGCCCATCCCCCGCCACAGATCCACGTCGAGGCGGAAGAATTCGTCGTAGTCGATCCGCCCCGCCAGCCAGTCTTCGAGATGGAAACGCCCTTTCGACGCCCAGAGGTCCAGCCGCCGGTGAAGGTATTCCCACGGGCTCCGCTCCAGCGTGAGCGTGCCGTCCATGTCGAACAGGACCAGGTCGATTCTCTCGTTCATGGCGATCGTGGATTCTTTCACGGCCTCTCAGTCGGACACGGGCTCGAAGGTCATGGAGGAGAGAAACATCTTCTGGAACCCCTTCGTCCCCAGCGGAACGTGCCGGATCCCCCGGACGAGGGACTCCCAGCGCTCCCGTTTCTCCAGGCCGACCGAGGCCCGGAGGAGCCCGCGGATCGCGCCGGATCCCAGGGCTTCGATGCGCGTGGACACGTCCGGCAGCAACCCGATGCGGCGCGCTGCGGACTCGTCGAGAGCCTTGCCGAAAGAGCCCGTCACGACGATCCGTTTCAAATCGCGCGGGGCCACGCCCGCGCGGTCGAGCAGGGTCCGCCAGCCGGAGCGGATCGCGGCCACGGCGAGCTGCACCTCCCTCACGTCGGCCTGGGTGAGACGGAGCTCCCGCCGCGGCCCCCAGCCCAGGGACACGTATTTCATGGTTCCGTCCTTCTCCACCCCGGGCGCGTCCGTCACGAGATGTCCCCGCGGGCGGAGCATCCCGGCGTCGAGGAGGCCGGCCAGGAGCTGGAGAAGGCCCGTGCCGCAGATCCAGCGCGGCGCCCCGCCCCCGATCACGTCGAGCCGCACGCTGCCTTCCGGGGTGATGCCGGCCCCGGCCGCGGCGCCCTCCGTCCCCGGCCCCCCGCAGGAGAGGTGGCCCCCCTCGAAGGCGGGGCCCGCGGCGGCGGAGGCCGTGAGGGGGGGGCCCGTCTCGGGGACCACGACGATCTCCCCGTTCGTGCCGGCGTCGAGGAACAGGGCGGGGCGGGGGCCGCGGTCGAGCGCGCAGGCCAGGAGACCGGCGGTGACGTCCGCGCCCACGAAGCTGGAGATGCCGGGAAGCATGAACGCGCGCGTGTCCGCGGAGAGGCCGGCGACCGCGGGGTCGATGGCGACGGTCGCAAGCGCCTCGATGCCCGACTGGAAAGGGGCTTCCGAGAGAGAGAAGGGGTCCATGCCCAGGAAGAGGACGGACATGGCGCTGTTGCCGGCCAGCGCCATGCTCCCGACGTCCCGGGTGCGAAAGCCGCCGGCGGCCTGGAGCCTGGCGACGAGCCTCAGGACGGCGCGGCGGACGGCGTCTTTCATGGCCTCGGCCTGCCGGGGGTCGCGCGCCGCGAACAGCCGCCGGAGGACGTCGGATCCCCACGCCCCCTGGGGATTGAGGGTCCGGTATTCCAGGGCGGGTTCGCCGTCGGGTCCGGATACGGCGGCCGAGAGGGTGGTGGTGCCGATGTCGACGGCGAGGTGCAGGGGGCCGGCCGGCACTGTTCCCTTCGGTCCCGCCCGCCAGATTTCGTGAAGGTTCTCGGCGGGGATGCGAAGGACGATCTCGGACATCGGCTCGGCCCGGCAGGCCAGCCGCTTGCCGTGCCGCACCTCGTCGGGATGGCGTTCGCTGAGCGTTCCCGTCACGACATGGATCTCGCACCGCCCGCAGGTCCCGGCGCCGCCGCACGAGGCGTCGATCAACACGCCGCTGCTTCGCAGCGTGTCGAGGAGGGGTTCGCCGGCGGGCGCGCTCACGACTTCCCCGGCGGGCAGGATGGTGACGCGGTATCGTTTCGAGTCCATGAACGAGCTTCCTTCCCCGGCCGGATCGCCGTGTATGGAAAACAAACCCGGCAGTGTACCGCAAGCGGGTGGAAATGTTTCGCGTTTTTTCCAGGGCCTGGGTTTCCCGCCGGGCCGCGTCGAACCAGAGCACCTTCGCGATCGCAAAAGCGGGACTTTTTTCTTCCCTTTTCCCCCTCTCCCCTTGACCTTCAAATCGGCGTTTGCGTGTCTTCTGCGGGCTTCATCGCGCGGGTTGCTGGAAATCGTTTGTTTCGCCAAACAGTAACGGGAAACAAATCCTGCTGAAATTTTTTTGATTCCCGCAAGGGGATGCTCTTTACTTTTATCGCCCAGGACCCGACGCGCACGGACAGATTGCCGAGCAGAACCAGGATCCGTGTCCGACTGCTCGGCGTCGCTTCCGGTCTTCCCGGAAGCCATACGAAAGGAGGTGATCCATGAACATTTCGAAAAGGATCCCGGTGTTTTCCGCAACGATTCTATCGGTCCTGATCGCATCCGCTCCTTTCCTTCGTGGAGAAGAGGCGGGCGTGGTTCGGGGCCGGATCGTGGACGGTGAGGGAGAGCCGGTCGAAGGCGCCATGGTTTCCATGGGCGGAGCGCGCGCGGCTTCGGGAGAGGACGGCCAGTTCGAGCTTCGGCCCCACGCGGAGCGGGCCCTGGGCGAAACAAGGGAGGGTCGCTTCTTCACGGCGTCCTTCAAGCCCCTCTTCTTTCCAAAGCACCGGCACCGGAGTCTGAAGCACGACGGCTCGGGAACCCTGGTGGTTCTGCCCGCGGGAGGGGAGAAGGATCTTGGGGACGTGATCTACCGCCGGCACGGCGTGCTTCTTCGATTGAAACTCTCGGGGGCCGGCGAGCCGGCCGCCGGATGGAAGATCCACGTTTTCACGGAAAGGGGTCGCGTGCTCGGGGGAGGCACGACGGGAGAGGACGGCATTCTGGCGACGGCGCTCAACGACGCGAACGCGGGGATCGCCGTCTACGCGATCCGCGCCCAGGGACCCGGCGGGACGCCCGTCTTCGTGCGGGAGTTCGAGGGATGGGCTCCCTGGGCGGAAGTGGAGGAAACGCTTGTTGCGCCGGCGCGGTTCGGCACGATCGCCGGAACCGTGAACCGGGGGGGGGGCCCGATGGGGGACGCCTCCCTCTACCTCTATGCGAAGGGTCAGCGATCCCTTCACACCTGGTTCCCCGTCTCGATGTCGGACGCGGCGGATGGATCGTTCCGCTTCGAGAACGTGCCGGTCGGGGCATACGAGATCATCGTGGCTTCTCCGTCGGCACGGCGACATTCGTTTTCCGTGACGTGCCCATGCGCGGACGCGCGTCTCGAGATCGAACCAGCGCCCACGGGCAGGGTGGAGGGGTTCGTCGAGGTCACCCTGGAGGGTCGTGATCGCCGGCCGCCGAAGGCCCAGGAGGTGCAGCGGGGCATCGCCTACGCGGCGTTCCTCTGTGACGCCGAAGGGAAGTTCCTTCGCCCGGTCGCGCCCGTGGCGATCGCGGAACGATCCGGCAAGGGGTGGCGCTTCGTCGCGGAGAATCTTCCTCCCGGCGCCCACCGCTTCCAGTTCCGTTCCTGCGAGCGCGCCAAGCCTCCCTCGAAACTTGCGGAGCTGCCGGATATCCACATTCCCTCGGGGTTCACCTATCTTCATGAGACATGGCGTGTGATTCCCTCGCCCCTCATGGAGCGGATTTCGAGATCCCTTCGAGCCGTGATCGAAGCGGGCCGGACCGCGAGGGTGGAATCCCGGAAGGACTACACGCCGATGGAAATGATGAAGGCCATGATGTCCGAATGACGAGCCCAAGGCGCCTCCCGCGCCTCAGAGAAAGGATTTTCGCCATGCGCAGCACAAAAGCGGTCCTCGGGGCATGGATCCTCGTCCTGGCGGCCTCGGCCGCGAAGGCCGGCGACGAGAACTACAAGAAGACGATCCACTGGGAACACCGGGAATGCACGCTGTATGACATGGGCATCCAAGTCTGCTACGAGACGCCTGTCACGGTGGAGAAGACCTGCATGCTCGGTGCCGTGGCGGGGTCCTGCCACGGCTGCGACGGGGCCTGCACGGGACATTACCTGGAGATCGACTGGGGGACGGTGGCCTCGCTGATCCTCCAGAATTCCAACTCGATGTCCACCAAGTTCGGCGCGGGAATATCGGGCGTGCCGGGCAACATCCCCGTGAGCGCGTCCACCTCGGTGCAGGGGTCTTCCTCCAACAGTTCCGAGAGTTCGCAATCCGTCGGAGCGGGAGGATCGGTCAAGGTGGGAACGGACAGCCATGCGCCGGTCTGCCACACCTGGCAGGTGAAAGGGGAGGCGAAGCTGAGAATCACCATGCACCTGACACGGATCGAGAAACGGCTCAACCTGTTCGTCAACCTGTACGAGGAGATCGAGTACAAGGCGGAAGGCCCGCCCGTGTCCGGCGTCGAAGTGAAGAATACGATCAAGAGCCACCGCTGCTGTTGCGCTTCGCGGGCGTCGGGGACGAAGGCCGGGCGGGGGGAGGAGGGCTTCGGCGGACGCCCCGATCCGTTCACGGGGCCCCCGGGAGGAACGCCCAAGGAGACGGGGAAAAAAGGCGGGTCGGACGGCCGCGGTGGACCGGACGCGGGCAAGGCGGGCGCCTTCCTCGCGGCGTTCGATCCGAACCTGGTGGGAGGCGTCGACGCCAAGACCCGCGAGAGGTTCTTCGAGGACATCGCCCGGTGCGCCCGAAGACGCGGAATCGACCTCGAGAGCGTTCCCCGGTGGCGCGAGAGATTCCTTGCGGGCGCGTTCTCCTTCGGCAAGCCCGCCGTCGACCGGGCCATGTATCTGGGCAAGAAGAAGGGAACCGACCGTTTCGTCTTGCCCGCCCGCTTCGAGGGCGAGGGCACCCTCCGGGTGGAGGTCGACGGGAAGGCCCTCGGGCCCGAGCGGGTGTCGTCCCGGACCGCCCGGGACGGGGCCCGCTTCACGCTGGTGGAAACCAGGATCGGGCCCCGGCCGCGGGGCGCACGCATCCGGGTCACGGCCGTCGACGGGCGGTGCTACGAGGGAGAACGGCCGCCGGATCGGATCGTCCTCTCCTCGAAGACGCAACTTTCCCGGGGGCCGAAGACGACCACCATCGAGGTGGTTCCCGAGGTCAAGACGGTGGACCCCGAAGGCGTGGAAACGGTGCACCCCGCCGGGAAGGCGCCTGGGGCCGAAACGCCCCGGGCGCAGGTGGAAGACGATGAAGCCTTCTTCCGGACGCTGTTCGACCTCGTGGGCATGACGGCGAACACGTTGGTGTCGGCCGGCACCACCTATCTTCTCCTTTCCGAGAGCCGGGGCCCAAGCGGGGGGGGCGTGAGGACGAAGCCGGACGGCACGACGACGATGGAAATGCCCAACGAGGCCTATGACCAGGCGATGGAGACGACGCAGCGCGCGCATCCGGACTTCGACCACGAGGACGTGGCGGATTCCGTTTCTACGGGGCTCCAGAAGGGCGTGGCGGGGATAGGGGACGGCATCACGGTGAACCGGGTCCTGGTGCCTGGAGGGTCGCCCGACAGTCTGGAGCCCGGCGCGGAGGTGGTGTTCCTGCTCGTGGTGGACGAAAAGATCGCCGGTGGTTTCCGGCTGGGGAGCGTCCGCGTGGATCTCGTGGCGGGGGGCGTGCCGGCCGGGTGCATGTTGGTTCACGACGCCTCTGCGGACCCCTCGACGGGCGCCGGTTCGGTCGTCGCGACGCTGCCGGCCGGCGTGACGTCCCCGGACGGCTCGTTGGAGGCGACGATTTGCGCGGGCGAGAAGACCAGCAATCCCGTGCCCCTGCGCCTTCACCAGGACGTGGAGGTTTCCGTGTCGATGAAGGTCGCCCCAAGCGGAACGTCGGTCACCGCGACGCTCACGAGCACGTGCAACGGCAGCATCCACGGATTTCTCCGGTTGACGGGTCCGGGCACGTTCGTGGGTGGGGGGCAAGAGATGCGTTTCGACGCATGGGGGACGGCGACGGCGGAGATCCTGACCGCGAATGCGGGACAAATCGCTGTGACGTTCCATCCGGACGAGGGTCCCGGCGCGGTCGATGAGATGAAAACGCTGTTCGATTGAGGGGGGCCGGCGGTCATCGGATGCCCGCTCCACGGTCTCTACGACCGCGGCGGTGGCGGGTCAGAGTCTTCCGGTGGATCCACCGCAGGCGCGGCGGATCGTCTCGGCGCTGAAAGCGGCATGGTCGTCGAGGCGCGCGGGGTCGTAGTCCGCCGGGGCGAAGATCAGCCAGAGGATCTCGCGGGTGCTCTCGGTGATGCGCGTGCGGAAGGAATCGCCGGAAGGATGTCCGAAGGGCCCCTCGGCGTCCGCCACGCAGATGTGTCCGTCCAGCGTGACGGAATCCTTGCCCAGGCCCTTGTATCCCTCCCCTTCCCGTCCTTTCCGAAGGGTCACGGTCTCCCCCCGGACGGCCTCGAGATCGTAGAGCCCGATGGGGAGGAAAAAGCGAAGGGAGCAGAAGTTGCAGGCGTCCACGGCGTTGTTGATGCGGTAGAGGTCCCTGCCGCGGACGACGCGGCGGAAGAGGGCCTCCGAGGCGGGCCGGCGCCGGGTGGGATCAACGCCCGCGGCCTTGTAGAGGTCCCGGGCGGGGCGGAGGTCCTCGACGCGGGAAGGCTTGAGGTCCGCGAACCTCTCCCGCAGCTCCCGGCTCAGGGCCTCGATGTCCTTCCACAGATCCGGATCGTCCCTGCGGACCGTGATGCCGGTTCCGGCCACGGCGGCGAAGGTCAGGCGCCCGGCGAGTTCGTCCGCGATGTCGATCCGCATGTCGATTCTCCCGGTTTTTTCGGGCTCAGGGTAGGCGAAGTCCGGGAAGGAGGCAAGGTCCGGCCTGGAGGGGAGGGCCGTCGCGCAGGGAGTGGGATTGGAGATTTCAGCGCGGGCCGAGGTGCTGCGGACAGGATGTCCGCGATCCGACCTGAAGTGCTGCCGGCTGGAAGCCGGCGGTCCGTGCACACGTTGCACCGAGGTGCTTGCAGGACTCCGCCCCTTCGACGTCGTTCAGCGTGGTGGTGAGCCGGGTCGAAACACTTCAGGGCTTCGTGCATCCCTTAGCCCGGATTATTCATGAATAATCCGGGCTAGAGGTTGCAGCGCGGATCGCGGGCTTCCAGCCCGCAGCATGGAAACGAGTGCCGAGGGAGAAAGGAGGAGGGCAAAGTCGTATAATGCAGGTTCGTGGAAACGACCTTTTTTGGCGGGAGCGACGAAATGACACAGCTGGCCAGCGCAACGGCGGGCACGATCACCGCGGAGATGGAGGAAGCGGCCCGGCACGAGGGCGTGGCCCCCGAGACCGTGCGGGAGCGGATCGCGGCCGGCCATGCCGTCCTGCCCGCCAACCGCCGGCGGACGGGGCGGAGGAACATCCTCATCGGCAAGGGGTTTTCCGTGAAGGTCAACGCCAATCTCGGCACGTCGCGGGATTACGCCGACGTGGAGCGGGAGCGGAAGAAGATGAAGGCCGCCGAAGAGGCCGGCGCCGACGCAGTCATGGACCTCAGCACGGGCGGCGACATCCGGGCCATCCGGCGGGACCTGATCGCCGGAACCTACCTCACCTTCGGGACGGTTCCCATCTACGAGTGCGGCATCCTCGCGGAACGCGAAACGGGATCCATCCTGGGCATGAGCGCCGACGACATGTTCGAGGCGGTGAAGAACCACATCGAGGACGGGGTGGACTTCCTCACGATCCACGCCGGCGTCACGCGCGATGTGGTCGCCACGCTCGACGCCGACACCCGGGTCTGCGACATCGTCAGCCGGGGCGGCGCCTTCCTCGCGGAATGGACGTCCCACCACGGAAAGGAGAACCCTTTCTACGCCCGCTTCGACGACCTCCTGGACCTCTGCCGGGAAGACGACGTCACGATCTCCCTCGGCGACGGATTGCGGCCCGGCGCCCTGGCCGACGCACTGGACGCAGCCCAGGTCCACGAGCTGATGGTGCTCTCGGTCCTCGCCCGGCGGGCCCGCGAGGCCGGCGTCCAGGTGATGATCGAAGGGCCGGGACACGTGCCCCTGCACCAGGTCCGCGCCCAGGTCGAGATGGAGAAGGAGCTGTGCGGCGGAGCCCCCTTCTACGTTCTCGGGCCGCTCGTCACCGACATCGCGCCCGGCTACGACCACATCGTCTCCGCCATCGGCGGCGCCCTGGCCGCGTGGGCGGGCGCCGACTTCCTCTGTTACGTGACGCCCTCCGAACACCTCAGCCTGCCCGACGAACAGCACGTCCGCGAAGGCGTGATCGCCTCCCGCATCGCGGCCCACGCTTCCGACATCGCCCGCGGCTTGCCCGGCGCTTTCGAGCGCGACCGGGATTTCTCCGTCATGCGGCGCGCCCGCGACTGGCCCGGCATGCTGAAGAACGCCCTGGACCCGGAGGCGGCCCGGCTCATCCGGCAGAAAGGCATGCCTTCGGACGAGGAGACCTGTTCCATGTGCGGGCCGTTCTGCCCCTTCAAGCTCAAGGACGGCGTGACGGAACAGGGGACCTGAGAGGCTGTGAAACAATCCCTGGTTCCGCTCGCAAGGGGAGTATTCCACATCCTCTGCATCTGGGAGGGACGCTGTCCCCCCCCAGAGATTTTTCGCAGACCCCACCCGGGCTCGCGCGGATGCCCGTGCCCGGGATCGAATCGACCCCCCTTCACCGTGCGCGTCCTTCGCCTCCCCGGCGTTCCCCCCCGCGGTCGAAGTGACGGGCGATGGGCAGGCGGCGGCCGGAGCCGAAGGCCTTCGTCGTGATCTTGAGGACCGGGGCGGCCTGGCGCCGCTTGTACTCGTTGCGGTCCACCATCCCAACGACGCGCTCGACCGCCTGGGGATCGAGGCCGAGGTCGGCGGCGATCGCCTCCGGCGAAGCGCGGTCCTCCACGTAGGCCTTCAAGACGGCGTCGAGCTCCTCGTAGGGCGGGAGGGTGTCCTGGTCGGTCTGGCCGGGCCGGAGCTCGGCCGAGGGAGGCCGGTCGATGACGGAGGGGGGGATGCGGTCCCCCCAGAGGCGCGCGATGTCGTACACCAGCGTCTTGGGCACATCCCCCAGCACGGCAAGCCCGCCGCTCATGTCCCCGTAGAGGGTGCAGTAGCCGACCGCCATCTCCGACTTGTTTCCCGTGCTGAGGACCAGCCACCCGAACTTGTTGGAGAGCCCCATCAGCAGGTTGCCCCGGATCCGGGCCTGGAAGTTCTCCTCGGCGACGTCCGGCGGGCGTCCCCGGAACAGATCCCGGGTGACGTCGAGGTACTGCTGGAAGACGGCGTCGATGGGCGCCGTGATCAGGGACAGGCCGAAGTTCCGGGCGAGGGCTTCGGCGTCGGCGAGGCTCTGCGGCGAGGAGTAGCGCGACGGCATGGCGACGGGATGCACGCGGGAAGGGTCCCCGAGGGCCTCGACCGCCAGGGCCGCCGTGAGCGCGGAGTCGACGCCACCGCTCAGGCCGATCACGACCTCGCGGAAGCCGCACTTGCGCACGTAGTCCGCAAGCCCCAGCACCAGGGCCTTGCGGGCGGCTTCGGGTTCCCCCTCGACCTGGGAAGCGGGCTCCCCTCCGCCTTCCGTGTCGAAAAGGTCCAGATCCTCCTCGAACTCCTTCAGGCGGACGCGGACGTCTCCCGATGCGTCCACGGCGAAGGAGGCCCCGTCGAACACGAGCTCGTCGTTGCCCCCCACCTGGTTGACCACCACGAGGGGAACGCCCAGGCGCCGGGCCGACTGGCGGATCATCTTCTCCCGGAAACCCCGTTTCCCAAGATAGAAGGGGGAAGCGGAGACGTTCAGGATCACGTCGGCGCCCGCCTGGACGACCTCCTCCACCGGATCGAACGGATAGAGCCGGCGCGGCCAGAACGAGCGGTCGTTCCAGGCGTCCTCGCAGATGGTCAGCCCCAGCGAGGCGTCGCCGAAGCGCGCCGGCTCTCCCGGCGGTCCGGAGGCGAAGTACCGCGTCTCGTCGAAGACGTCGTAGGTGGGAAGGAGACGCTTGGAGGCGCTGTGGCGGACGCGGCCCCCGGACAACAGGGAGACGGCGTTGAGGAACCGCTTGCCCTGGGGCGCCTCGTTGCGGGCCGCGTGCCCCACCACCAGGGGAATCTCCCGGCTGAGGGGCGCAAGCGCCTCGAGGGTCTCGAGGTTCTTCTCCACGAAACCCGGGCTCTCGAGAAGGTCCCTCGGCGGATAGGAGCACGCGGCCAGCTCGGGAAACACGGCCAGCGAAGCGCCCCGGCGCAACGCGCGGCGCGCCGCAGACTCGATGCGGCGCCGGTTGCCGGCGAAATCGGCCACCGTCGTGTTGATCTGGCAAAGGGCGATCTTCATCCCGCCGTCCCCATGGCACGAAAACCTCGTCTCTCATGGTGCAACAAACGGAAAGCCTTTTGCAACACGCTGTCGTGTCCCAGCCATCTGAAATCACGGCCCGGCGCCGGAGGAAGGCCGGCCCGGGGAGCCGGGCTTCAACCCGGACCGCTTCCAGTGCTTCCGGACGGTGGAGGGAGCCAGACCCAACGAGGAAGCGGCCCGCGTCGCGTTGCCGTCGAAGGCGGCGTGGGCCTCGCGCACGGCGCGCTTCGTCTCGGCGGTGAGCGGGACCGAACGGGACGAGGGCGAAAGGCCCGCCGCATTCCACAGGCGGATCACGGTGCTCCGGGAAACGCCCGTCTCCCGGGACGCGCGGGAGGCGCATCCCCCCGTCGTCCGGTGCGCATCGAGGACGCGCGCCGCGAGCGCCGGATCCAGGGCGTTGTGGGGGCGCGTGGGGGGGGAAAGCCCGGCGTCCTTCCACCACCGCCTCACCGTGTCCCGGGAAACCGCCGCGTGGGCCGCCGCGCGCGTCTGGCTCATGCCGAGGCGGTGGGCCTCGAACATCCGTTGCGCCTGCAAGTCCGAAACCTTGCCGGGGTACCGGCCGCGGTACTCGAAGAGTTCCTTCGAGCGAAAGGAGACCCGTCCCACGCGCCGCGGGAGCGCGAGGACGCCGCACCGGTCCAGGCGCTCGCGGATCGCGGCCAGGCGCTCACGGATCGCCGGCAGGCGCGTGGGGAGGTCCTTCTCGTGCAACGGGCTCGCGGCGTCCTGCTGGAGGTTCGCCCGGCGGACGAGGTCCGTCAGCGTCCGGGCGCCGGCCTGATCGCCGTCCGTCTCCAGGCGAGAGGCGATCTCGTCGAAGGTGAGCGTCCGCCCCCGTTCCCGCCGCTCGGCGGCCACAGGAGGCGGGGGAGAGGGGGCTTCGTGCGGGGCGCCCGCGTCGAGGGAGGAGAAGAAGGTCTCGGGCCTCAAGCCGTTTTCCACGAGGGCGTCGATGAAGAGATGGATCCTGGAGAGGTCGGGTTGTTCCGAGAACCGCTTCCTGGCGAGTCGGCGGATGGTCTCGGCCCGCCGGCCGGGCAGGGGGTAGCTTTCGAGGACGTCGTCCACGAAGAGGGCGACGAGGTAGGCGGGCGGCAGGAGGTTCAGGCTGAGCATGCAGGCCCCCAGGAATCACAAGTGCTCCCATCGTTACGTTCTTACCCTCTTCACCAAAGAGGAAAAAAACGTCGACGGTAGTACACATGTGCGCTTTTCCAGATGGATTCTACCAGAAATAGGAGCGTCTTTCACGCGGCTTTCAGAAACCTCTCTTCAGCACCAGCGCCGCGTTCTGGCCGCCGAATCCCGCCGCGGACTTGACCACCACCTTCACCGCGCCCCGCCGCACCCCGGTCACGGGGCGGATGCGGCACTCCGGATCCGGCCCCTCGAAGCCCCCCGCCGGAGGGACGAAGCCGTCTCTCAGCATCTGCACGCACGCCACCGTCTCGAGTCCCCCCGCCGCGCCGAGCGTATGCCCGATCACGCCCTTGGACGCGGTGACGGGAACCTCGGCGCCTTCCAGGAACCGCTCGAGGGCGATCCCCTCCATCCGATCGTTGTAGATCGTGCCCGTCCCGTGGGCGTGGACCGCGTCGATCGCGCCTTTCGTAAGTCCCGTCTCCTCCCAGGCCGCCTCCAGGGTCCGGAACAGCCCGTCCCCGTCGGGGTGGGGTCCCGTGATGTGGTTGGCGTCGCTGAACGCGGCATAGCCCGCGATCCCGGCCAGCGCCGTCCGGCCCTCCGCTTCCGCGCGTTCCCGGTCCTCCACCAGCACCATCCCGGCCCCCTCGCCGATCAGAAGCCCCCGTCGCCGGACGTCGAAGGGCCGCAGGGTATCGGGGTCCAGGGCGAGGAGCGAGCAGAAGCCCGCGTGGACGAACTCGCAGAAGGCGTCGAACCCGCCCGCCAGAACCCGCGTGCACGCGCCGGCGCGAATCCGTGCGGCCGCCTCGCCCACCGCCATGAGCGACGAGGCGCAAGCGCCGGAGATCGTGGAGGCGTCGGACGCCGAGAGCAGATCTCCGAGGGCGTCCGATGCCGCGTGGTAGGGCAGGATGAAGGCGGCGCGGGGATCTCCTGGCTGCGCGATCAGCTCGGGGAGGATCTCCATGCCGCCCAGCGTGGTGCCGAGGATCACGGCCGTGTCCGGGCCGTGGAAGCGGTCCCGGGCAAGCCCCGCGCTCGCAAGAGCCTCGAGGGAGGCGTGCAAAAGAAAGCGCCAGCCCCGTCCGCGGGCGTCCGTTTTCCGGTCGATCTCGGGCGGGCACAAGGCCGCCCTCTTCGCGGGATAGGGGGAGGGGTCGAAGAAGCGTACGTCCCCGAAGAGGGGATGCGCGTCCAGCAGGGCCTGCTCGAGCGCGTCGGCGCCGAGGCCCGCGGCGGAGACCGCTCCGATGCCCGTGATGACGGGGTTGGGTTCGTTCATGGTTCAAAAGCGCCGCCGCGTCTTCGCCTCAGGAGGTTCGCTCGAGCAAAGAGAAGCGTTCGCGGGCGAGGCGGATGTCGTCTCGGATCGCCTCGGAAAGGTCCGAGACGTTTTCGAACCGTCGCTGTCCCCGGATCCTGCCGGCCAGCGACACCCGGAGGTCGCGGCCGTAGAGATCCGCCTCGAAGCCGGGAATGTGGACCTCCACGGCCAGGGGCGTGTCGTCGGGAAAGGTGGGGGCGGAGCCGATGCTCACCATGGCGAGCCGCTCCACGCCGTCCAGCGGGAGGCGTCCGGCGTACACGCCGGCGGGCGGCCGGACCTCGTGATGGAGATGCAGGTTCGCCGTGGGAAAGCCGAGGTCCCGGCCCCGGCCCTTCCCGCGGACGACGCGACCCTCCAGCTCGACCGGTCGCCCGAGGATCGCCTCCGCCGCTTCGAGGTCTCCCCGGTTGATCGTTTCCCGCAGCCTGGAGGAGCTGGCGGGGGCGCCTTCGATGACCAGGGGAGGGACGTTCCGGACCTCGAACCCCAGGGCCGAAAGGAAGTCGGCGTCGCCTTCCCGGCCCCGGCCGAACCGGGCATGGGGGCCCAGCACGAGTCTCCTCGCGCCGAGGGTCCCGGCGAGGATCCCCTCGGCGAATGCCCGGGCGGAACGCGAAGCCAGCGCCCGATCGAAATCCAGCACCACGGCCGCATCCACCCCGAGATCCTCGAGCAGCTCCAGCCGTCGCGACAGGGAGACCAGGAGGGAAGGCGGCTTCTCGCTCAGCACGCGCCGGGGGTGGCGCCGGAAGGTCAGCACGACGCTCTCGGCGCCCGTCTCATGAGCCCATCGCACCGCCTCCCCCACGACCTTCCCGTGACCCCGGTGGACGCCGTCGAAGGTCCCGAGAACCGCCACCGGAGAGTGGAAGTCCTTCGGCGAGACCCTTTCGATCTCATCCTGGATCCGCATGTCGGTCACCGGACCTTTTCCTTCAACTCCTTGAGCTTGGGCTTGATCGCCGCCCGGTCCACCGGGCTCACCTTCGTGTAGAAGAGGACGCCCTCCAGGTGGTCGATCTCGTGCTGGAGCACGCGGGCGAAGAGGCCCTCGGCTTCGATGCGCCTCTCGCGCCCCTCGAGGTCGATCCCCTCCACCGCGACGGCCCGCCATCTCGGCACGGTCCCCGTGATCCCCGGCAGGCTGAGGCAGCCCTCCTCCTGCTCCTCGGTCTCGCTGTCCTGCTCGATCACGACGGGGTTCGCCAGCACGATCTCCTCGCCCTCCTCGGAGGACGCCGCGAGATTGACCACGATCAGCTTGCTGGAAATCCCCACTTGCGGGGCGGCGAGGCCGATGCCCCGGCCCCGGTACATGCTCTCCAGCATCTCGGAAGCCAGACGTCGGGTCTCGTCGTCCATGTCTTCCAGATCCGCAGCCTCTTTCAGCAGACACGGATCCGGGTAGGTCACGATGTCCACGTTGTTTCTCCAGAAGATCCTTTCCGATCCCGTCATGGTAACACCGCCCCCGAAGCCCCGCAACGCCGCCTCGGGCGCGCCCTCCGCGGCGCCGGGCGCGGTCATGCGCCTCCCAGGAGGGAGGCGAGGAACGCCGGGTAGGTGTGGGTGATGAAATGGCGGACCGGGGCGTGAAACCAAAAGTAGATCATGGCCGCCGCCGCCAGGGAGGGGCCGAACGGGATGTACCGGTTCCGGCTGAACACGTAGTACGGGATCCCCGTGCCCGCGCCGATGAAACAGGCCATCAGAAAGGCGATCAGGGCTCCCTCCCATCCGAGAAAGCCCCCGCAAGCCGCCAGGAGCTTCACGTCGCCGAATCCCATGGTCTCCTTCTTGAGGAGGAGGCGGAAGATCCACCCCACCAGGAACACCGTCGCGCCCCCCACGGCCACCCCCAACACGGCGTCCGCGAACGCGTCGACGCGAACCTGGCCGAACAGAACGGGCGAGGGGGGAAACCCCCGGGGCGCGAGCAGCGCGAGGGCGGGGCCGACGAACATGCCGGGCACGGAGATCTCGTCGGGGATGATGCGCCGCTGAAGATCGACCATGGACACCACCAAGAGGCCGCAGAACATCACGATCCCCGCGCCCGCCCCCACCCAGGCCTGCCAATCCCCCGTCCACCCGCCCCTCCACAGGGCGTGCCAGCCCTGGAAGAGGAAGGCCGCGCCGGTGAGGAGTTCCACCGCAGGATACCGCAGGGAGATGGGCGCGAAGCACCAGCGGCAACGGCCGCGGAGCGCCACGAAGCTGAGCAGGGGCAGGTTGTCGTACCAGCGGATGAGGGCCCCGCAGGAGAAGCAGTGGGAGCGGGGCCGGACGATGGACAGCCCGCGGGACGGAAGGCGCAGGATGCATACGTTGAGAAAGGAGCCCGTCACCAGCCCGAAGAGGAAAAGCCACACGAAGATCACGGCGTCGAGAGGTCCCAACCCGGCGTCCTGCCAACGCAACGAGGGTCCGGCCCGGCGGGTCCGATGCCTTCTTCGTTCCGGCCCGGGCGGGCGCTTGGAATTCCCATGATGCAGAATTCGCCCGGGTTTTCCATCCCCCAGGCTCTTCGAGCGCTTCCCCTTGCAAAACAACGCCCCTGTTTTGCAACATGAACGCCTCGCTCGACGCGGCAAGAACCCCTCGGAACGGAAACGACGAGGCGCCATGTCCATCCACGAGAACAAGATCGCGGCGGTCGCGGCGGCCCTCGTTCTCGCTTCCGCCGGTTGCGTGGAGCGGACGATCGAGGTCCGCTCCGATCCCTCGGGGGCCCGCGTCTACCTGGACCGGGCGTTTCGCGGCCGGACCCCCCTTTCGATCCCCTTCCACCATTACGGGTCGCGGCACGTGGCCGTGGAGCTGGAAGGCTACCGGCCCCAAGCCGAGGCCCGTGCGCTCTGGCCGCCCTGGTACGAGATCTTCCCTCTCGACTTCCTGTCCGAGTGTCTCCTTCCCTTCACCCTTTACGACCGGCGCATGTTCGCGTTCCGGCTGAAGAAGAAGGGGGAACCCTTCGCGCTGGAGGGCCGGGAACGGCGGGACCTCATCGAGCGGGGGAACGCGCTTCGCGAAGCGCACGCAACGGACTAGATTCCCGAGCCCGTTGCGCCGTCCGATTTTCCCTGAAGGCTCCCTGCGTTCTTCGCGTCCTGAACCGGAGGCCGGCGCAAGGGTTCAGGATGACCTCTTCTTTCCTCGCACCTTGCGGCCCCGCCCGCGTTTTCTATAATCGGGATCCGAGCGCTTCGCCTCCCCCCGGGAGGCGTGGCCGACCCTCGCGAAAGGACGTTCGCATGCCCCAGGAAGACGCCCAGGAAGCCGTGGAGAGGTTTCGCGGAAACATCCGCAAGCTGAAGGACGAAATCCACAAGGAGATCGTGGGCCAGGACGCGCTGATCCAACAGGTCTCCACCTGCCTTTTGGCCGGCGGCCACGCCCTCATCGAAGGCGCGCCGGGTCTCGGCAAGACGCTGCTCGTGAGGACGCTGAGCCGGGCGTTGAACCTGACGTTCTCCCGGATCCAGTTCACGCCCGACCTCATGCCCGCCGACATCCTGGGGACGAACATCGTCGTCGAGGAAGAACCCGGGAAGCGGACCTTCCGTTTCCAGGAAGGCCCGGTCTTCGGGAACGTGCTCCTGGCCGACGAGATCAACCGGGCCACCCCCAAGACCCAGTCCGCCCTCCTCGAAGCCATGCAGGAGGGGTCCGTGACCATCTCCGGAACGAGCTACGCGCTTCCCCACCCCTTCTTCGTCCTCGCCACCCAGAATCCCATCGAGATGGAGGGGACCTATCCCCTTCCGGAGGCCCAGCTCGACCGCTTCCTGTTCAAGCTGGACGTGCTCTCGCCCTCCGTGGACGCCATGATCGATATCCTCGACAGGACCACCGGCGCCGCCGGCGCCTCCGCGTCCCCCGTTCTCGACCGGGAGGAGGTGCTGTCCATGCGGGCGATGGTCCCCGAGGTTCCCGTGGCTTCCCACGTGAAACGTTTCGTGGCCCGTCTGGTCGCGGCGAGCCATCCGACGAGTCCCGACGCCCCGGAAAGCGTGCGGCGCTTCGTCCGCTTCGGCGCGAGCCCCCGGGCCGCCCAGGCCGTCGTTCTCGCCGGCAAGGTCCTCGCCCTCGCCGAGGGGCGCTTCCACGTTTCCTTCGAGGACGTCCGGGCCATGCTCGGTCCGGCGTTGCGCCACCGGCTGATCCTGAATTTCGAGGGGGAGGCCGAGGGCGTGAATCCCGACGACATCGTGAAGGACCTCGCCGGCGCCATCCCGGAGCTTCCCGAGGACGTCTCCTCGCTGGTCTGAGCGACTCGAACCACCAGCAACCCGCGATAAGGGTTCGCGCAAGAAGGATTTCCCCTTGGGGGCGAGCCATTCGTCATCGTTGCGATCTGAAAATGGGAAGTACTTCTTGCGCGGGCCCTAAGGTTGTTTTCAGGTCCTAGCCCGGATTATTCATGAAGACGTAGCGAGGTTGCCGCAAGTGCCTGAGA